>JBCCHW010000094.1:0-12884 GCA_039028555.1 Pseudomonadota bacterium
CGACTGCTCGGCACAGTCGAACTGCATCGCCATCGAACCCACCGAGACCGAGTTCGGCCGCAAGCGCCGGATCAACCAGTCGGCCTGCAACAAGGACTTCTCGTGCCTCAAGGGGTTCTGCCCGTCCTTTGTTACCGTGCGCGGCGGCAAGCTCAAGAAGCGTGCACCGGCAGAGCGGCCCGATCTCTCGGCAATCCCGTCGCCGGCACTGCCGGATCTGTCCCGGCCCTGGAACATCGCCGTCACCGGCGTGGGTGGCACTGGCGTGCTGACCATTGGTGCGCTGATCGGCATGGCAGCGCATCTGGAAAACAAGAACCCGCTGATCATGGACATGGCGGGGCTTGCGCAAAAGGGCGGCGCGGTGCTCAGCCATATCCGCATCGCGGCACCTGATCAGAGCGTCCGTTCGCCGCGCATCGCCAATGGCGGGGCCGATGTGCTGATCGCGGCCGATTCAGTGGTCGCAGCCTCAAAGGACGGGATCACCCTGTGCGACAACGGCCGGACAAAGACCGTGCTGAACGCCAAGGTCACGCCGGTCTCCGACTTCATCCGGGCGCGCGACTTTGACTTCAAGGCCGCAGCCGTCGAGCGTACCGTCGAGAAGGCCTCTGGCTCGAAGGAGCATTTCCACAATTTCTCGGAAATCGCCCTTGCGGTCGCCGGCGATGAGATCGCCGCCAACGTCATGATGCTTGGTTACGCATGGCAGAACGGCCTGGTGCCCGTGGGCCTCGAGGCGCTGGAGACTGCGATCCAGATGAACGGCGTCGCGGTTCAGGCCAATCTGGACGCTTTTGCCTGGGGCCGCATCCTGGCCCACGACCCCGAAACCGTCCGCGCCAACATCTCGCTCGAGACTGCCGTCAAACCACAGGAACAATTGTCGCTCGACGATCTGATCGCCCATCGGGTGAAGCATCTGACCGCCTATCAGAACGCATCACTGGCCAAGCGATACACCGATCTGCTCGATCGGGTCGCGGCTGCGGTCGACGGATCGCCCAGGGCCGACGAAATCAAGATGACGGTGGCCCGCAATTATGCCAAGCTTTTGTCCTACAAGGATGAATACGAGGTTGCGCGCCTATTCTGCGCGCCTGCCTTCCGCGAAGCATTGGAGGAACAATTCGAAGGTGATTACCGGATCGCGCTGAACCTGGCGCCTCCCATGCTGCCCGGCAAGGCCCCGAATGGCCGACCCAGGAAACGCGAGTTCGGCCCATGGATGCTGCGTGCCTTCAAACTGCTGACACATATGAAGGGTCTGCGCGGCACGGCATTGGACATCTTTGGCCACACCGCCGAACGTCGGCACGAGCGGGCGATGATCTCGGATTACGAGGCAGACATTGACTTGGCGCTCAACACAAATGCCGACGCAGGAGTTATACTCGCCCTGCTGACTGCGCCCGATGCAGTCCGCGGTTTTGGCCCAGTCAAGGAAGAGGCCATGGCGGCCTATCGCGAACGTCGCGCCGAACTGCGCGCGGCACTGACAAAAAAGACAGCAGCAGACATCGCTGCGGAATGAGGAGGACCACATGTTCAATGGCTCGATGAGTTTCGACCTTGGTGAAGAGGTCAACGCACTGCGAGAGATGGTGCACCGCTGGGCGCAGGACCGCGTCAAACCCATGGCCAAAGAGATCGACGAGGCGAACGAGTTCCCTCACGAGCTCTGGGAGGAAATGGGCGAACTGGGCCTGCTCGGCATCACGGTCGCGGAGGAGGATGGCGGTGCCGGCATGGGATACCTGGCCCATGTTGTTGCGGTGGAAGAGGTCGCACGCGCTTCGGCCTCGGTGTCGCTCAGCTACGGCGCCCATTCCAACCTGTGTGTCAACCAGCTCAAGATCAACGGCAATCCGGTCCAGAAAGCCAAGTACCTGCCGGACCTGATCTCGGGGAAATCCGTCGGCGCGCTGGCCATGTCCGAGGCCGGAGCCGGGTCCGATGTCGTCGGAATGAAGCTGAAGGCGGAAAAGCGCAACGGCTATTTCCGCCTGAACGGCAACAAGTTCTGGATCACCAATGGCGGTGAGGCCAACACAGTGGTGGTCTACGGCAAGACGGACCCGGATGCGGGCTCGAAAGGCATCACGGCTTTCATAGTCGAAAAATCAATGCCGGGCTTCAGCCAGTCCAATCACTTTGACAAGCTGGGGATGCGGGGCTCCAACACGGTCGAACTCGTGTTCGAGGACGTGGAAGTGCCGTTCGAAAACATTCTCGGTGAAGAGGGCAAGGGCGTACGCGTGCTCATGTCGGGTCTCGATTACGAGCGGCTGGTGCTGTCGGGGATCGGCCTCGGGATCATGGCGTCTTGCCTCGATGAGATCATGCCTTACATGGTCGAGCGCAAGCAGTTCGGCCAGTCGATCGGCAATTTCCAACTGATGCAAGGCAAGATCGCCGACATGTACACCAAGCTGAATTCGGCGCGGGCGTATGTCTACGAAGTCGCCAAGGCCTGCGACCGGGGCGAGGTTACGCGCCAGGACGCAGCGGCGTGCGTGCTTTACGCCTCCGAGGAAGCCATGGTTGTCGCCCATCAGGCGGTGCAGGCCATGGGCGGCGCGGGTTTCATGAATGAAACCCCGGTCAGCCGCATCTTTCGCGACGCCAAGCTGATGGAGATCGGCGCAGGCACCTCGGAAATCCGGCGGATGCTGATCGGGCGAGAGCTGATGGGGGCGATGGTCTGATGACGGTTCTCAGCTCTGCAATCTCTCCGCGGTCGGAGACATTCACCCAGAACCGCACTGCCCATCAGGCAGCGATGGCGCTGGTGCGCGAGGCAATGCAGCAATCCCTTGCCGGTGGCGGCGAACGCTCACTCGATCGCCATGTCAGCCGCGGCAAGATCCTGCCGCGAGAACGGGTCTCGCGCTTGCTTGACCCCGGCTCTCCCTTTGTCGAGGTCGGCATGTTCGCCGCCCACGGCATGTATGGCGGCGACAGCCCGGCGGCGGGCGTGATCACCGGTGTCGGCCGCGTGTCGGGCCGCGAGGTGATGATCGTGTGCAACGATGCCACCGTCAAAGGCGGCACCTACTTTCCGATGACGGTCAAGAAACACTTGCGGGCCCAGGAGATCGCCGAGCAGAACCACCTTCCATGTATCTATCTGGTGGACTCGGGCGGCGCGAACCTGCCGAACCAGGACGAGGTGTTCCCGGACCGCGACCACTTTGGCCGGATCTTCTACAATCAGGCCAACATGTCCGCGAAAGGCATCCCGCAGATCGCGGTCGTCATGGGCTCGTGCACCGCGGGCGGCGCGTATGTGCCCGCCATGTCGGACGTGACCATCATCGTCAAGGAACAGGGCACGATCTTTCTGGCCGGGCCGCCGCTGGTCAAGGCCGCGACCGGCGAGGTCGTTTCGGCCGAGGACCTGGGCGGCGGTGACGTCCACACCCGGCTTTCAGGTGTCGCGGACTACCTGGCCAACAACGATGCGCACGCGCTGGCGCTGGCCCGTCAGGCTGTCGCGAACCTGAACATCACCAAGGCATCGCAGGTCGATCTGCAACCGATCGAGGCGCCGCAATATGACCCCGACGAGATTCTGGGTGTCGTGCCCGCGGATCTCAAGACGCCCTATGACGTGCGCGAAGTGATCGCCCGGGTTGTGGATGGGTCGCGCTTTGACGAGTTCAAGGCGCGCTTTGGCACCACGCTGGTTTGCGGCTTTGCCCACATCATGGGCATGCCCGTGGGCATCATCGGCAACAACGGCGTGATCTTTTCGGAGAGCGCGGTCAAGGGCGCGCACTTTGTCGAGCTTTGCTCAAAGCGCAAGATCCCGCTGGTGTTCCTGCAGAACATCACCGGCTTTATGGTCGGGCGCACCTATGAGAGCGGCGGAATCGCCAAGGACGGGGCAAAGCTGGTGACGGCGGTGGCCTCGACCAAGGTGCCAAAGATCACCGTGCTGATTGGCGGCTCGTTCGGGGCCGGGAACTACGGGATGTGCGGGCGGGCCTATTCGCCCCGGTTCCTGTGGACCTGGCCGAACTCGCGAATCTCGGTCATGGGCGGCGAACAGGCGGCGGGCGTGCTCGCCACCGTGCGCCGCGATTCCATCGAGCGCAAGGGCGGCAGCTGGTCGGCCGACGAAGAGCTGACGTTCAAGCAGCCCACCATCGACCAGTTCGAGGAACAGTCGCACCCGCTCTATGCATCGGCACGGCTGTGGGATGACGGGATCATCGACCCCAGCAAGACCCGCGACGTGCTGGCGCTTTCGCTCTCGGCGGCATTGAACGCGCCCATCGAAGACACCGTCTTTGGTGTGTTCCGGATGTAAGGGGGGATAAAAAATGCTCAAGAAAATCCTGATCGCAAACCGGGGCGAGATCGCCTGCCGGGTCATCACCACCGCCCGCAAACTGGGTGTCAAGACGGTCGCGGTATACTCCGAGGCGGATGCGAATTCGAAACATGTCGCGATGGCGGATCAGTCGGTGTCGATCGGCCCTGCTGCGGTGGCTCAGAGCTATCTGAAGGGCGACCGCATCATCGAGGCGGCGTTGAAGACCGGCGCCCAGGCGATCCACCCGGGCTATGGTTTCCTGTCCGAGAACCCCGAATTCGTCGACGCGGTCGAGGCCGCCGGTCTGATCTTTGTCGGCCCGCCCGCCAGCGCAATCCGCGCCATGGGGCTGAAGGACGCTGCCAAAGCGCTGATGGTCGAGGCGGGCGTGCCCGTCGTGCCCGGCTATCACGGCGAAAGCCAGGATCCCGATTTCCTGGCCGCCGAGGCGGACAAGATCGGCTACCCTGTGCTGATCAAGGCCCGCGCGGGCGGCGGCGGCAAGGGCATGCGGCTGGTCGAGGATCCGGCCGACTTCAAGGGCGCGCTCGAAGGTGCGCAGCGCGAGGGCCAGGCCAGCTTTGGCGACCCGGCCTGCCTGATCGAGAAGTACATCACCCAGCCGCGGCATATCGAGATCCAGGTCTTTGGCGACGGCCATGGCAACGCGGTCTATCTGTTCGAGCGCGACTGCTCGCTCCAGCGCCGCCACCAGAAGGTCATCGAGGAGGCCCCCGCCCCCGATATGCCCCAAGCGGTGCGCGCGGCCATGGGCAAGGCCGCCGTCGATGCCGCCAAGGCCATCGGCTACCAGGGTGCCGGCACGGTCGAGTTCATCGTCGACGGCTCCGGCCCACTGCGTGAGGACGGGTTCTGGTTCATGGAGATGAACACCCGCCTGCAGGTCGAGCATCCGGTGTCCGAGGCGATCACGGGGCTCGACTTCGTCGAACTGCAGCTGCGCGTCGCCTCGGGCGAGGCGCTGCCTTTCAAGCAGGAGGATCTGACGATCGACGGCTGGTCCTTTGAGGCGCGGGTCTATGCAGAGGATGTGCCCAAGGGCTTCCTGCCGGCAACCGGCAAGCTGGATCATCTGTCATTCCCCGATGGCTGCACATTCGAACTGGGACCGGTGCGCATCGACAGCGGCGTGCGCCAGGGCGACGAGATCACACCCTGGTACGATCCGATGATCGCCAAGGTCATCGTGCACGGACCGACCCGCAGCGCGGCACTGAACATGCTGACCGCGGCGCTGGCCGATTGCCATGTGGCGGGCTCGGTGACGAACCTGGAGTTCCTCAGCGCCCTGTCGCAGCATGAAGGCTTCCGCAAAGGTGAGGTCGACACCGGCTTGATCGCGCGGGATCTGGACCAACTCGTCACGACCGGCGAGGCGCCGGCACATCTGACGGCGATGGCCGCGATCGGCGGCCTCGGCCTGCTCGAGGCGCGTCGTGCCAGCGATCCCTGGGACGTCCTGGCGGGCTGGCGTCACTGGACCGATGCCAAGCAGTTCACCGTCCTGGAGATCGGCGGGGAGCAGATCACCCGGCAGGTCACCGCGCTCGGCGGTGGACAGTTCGTGGTAGCTGACGGCGACAGCGCGCTGGAGGTTTCCGTCGCGCATACAGGGGGCACCTCCCACTGGATCACCCATGACGGGTCGAGCTTTCAGGTCAGCGTGGTCGCGTCGCCCGGGCAGGTCTCGGTCTTTGCTGACGGGCGCAGCTATGCCTTTGAATTGCCCAACGCCCTGGCCGTCAACGATGCCGACCAGGCAGGCGGCGACGCGATCATCGCGCCCATGCCCGGGCTGGTAAAGATCGTGTCGGCGGCCAAGGGGGCCACCGTCTCCAAGGGCGACGCCCTGATGGTGATGGAGGCCATGAAGATGGAGCACACCCTGACCGCGCCCCGCGACGGGGTCGTGGCCGAGATCCTTGCCTCGGAAGGCGATCAGGTCACCGACGGTGTCGTGCTCTTGAGCCTGGAGCCCGAAGATGGCTGAGCATGTCACCCTATTCGAGATGGGCCCGCGCGACGGCCTGCAGAACGAAAAGACGCCGATCTCGACCCGGGACAAGATCGACCTGGTCGACCGTCTGTCCGCCTGCGGGTTCTCGAAGATCGAGGTCACCAGCTTCGTCAGCCCCAAATGGGTGCCCCAGATGGCCGATGCGGCGCAGGTGATGGCAGGGATCGAGCGCACGCCCGGCGTCTCCTTCGCCGTGCTGACACCGAATATGCGCGGGTATGAAGGCGCTGTCGCCGCCAAAGCCGACGAGATCGCGATTTTCGCGTCAGCGTCGGAGGGGTTCAGCCAGAAGAACATCAACTGTTCGGTGGCCGAAAGCATCGAGCGTTTCCGTCCGGTCTGCGAGGCCGCGGCCGGGTCGGGCATTCCCGTGCGGGGCTATGTCTCTTGCGTGACGGACTGCCCTTATGATGGCCCGACGCCACCCCAGGCGGTTGCCGGCGTGGCGCGCCAGTTGCTCGATCTCGGCTGCTATGAGATCAGCCTTGGCGACACCATTGGCGCCGCGACGCCCCAGAGCATCGCCGCGATGCTGGATGCTGTGCTGGAGACCATGCCGGCCGGCCGGCTGGCGGGGCATTATCACGACACAAAGGGCCGGGCCTGCGAGAACATCGAGGTCAGCCTTCACAAGGGCCTGCGCGTCTTCGACAGCTCGGTTGGCGGGCTCGGCGGCTGCCCCTATGCACCGGGAGCCAAGGGCAATGTGGCAACCGAAGCGGTCGTGAACCTGCTGGAAACAAACGATTTCGAGACCGGCATCGACCCCGACCGGCTGGCCGAGGTCGCAACCTTCGCCAAGGGATTGAGGACAGTTCAATGAGCTATGAAACCCTCGACATCCGCACCGACGATCGCGGTGTTTCCTATGTCGCGCTGAACCAGCCTGACAAGCGCAACGCCCTGTCGGCCCAGATGATCGCCGACCTGACCGACATGGCGCACACCCTGGGTGCTGCGGACGAGACCCGCACCATCGTGCTCTCCGGCACGGGCAAGGTGTTCTGCGCGGGCGGCGACCTGGCCTGGATGAAGGCCCAGATCGACGCCGACCGCGAGGGCCGGATGCGCGAGGCAACCAAGCTCGCCATGATGCTGAACGCGCTGAACGAGATGCCGACGCCACTGATCGGGCGGCTGCATGGCGGGGCGTTCGGCGGCGGCGTGGGCATGGCCTGTGTCTGCGATGTCGCCGTTGCTGACGAGGGCACCAAGTTCGGGTTCACCGAAACCCGGTTGGGGCTGATCCCCGCAACGATCGGGCCCTATGTGCTCGCCCGCATGGGCGAAGGCGACGCACGGCGGGTCTTCATGTCTGCCCGGATCTTCGGGGCCCCGGAGGCCGTGAGCCTCGGCATTCTGTCCAAATCGGTCCCCGCCGGGGCGCTGGATGACGCGGTTGAGGCCGAGGTCGCCCCGTACCTGTCAGTTGCCCCGCGCGCTGTAGGGGCCTCGAAAGCACTGGCCCGCGCCCTTGGCCCAACGATCGACGCGGCCACGATCCAGGACACGATCGAACGGCTCGCCGACACCTGGGAGGGTGAGGAAGCCGCCCACGGGATCGAGACCTTCCTGACCAAGACGAAACCGCGCTGGGTCTAGGCAAATGCCTCTGCCCGTCAGCATTCAGCGAGAACAGAAATGACCGATTGCAGAAAGATCGCCATCGTTACCGGTTCGACCAGCGGGATCGGACTGGCCATCGCCGACGCGCTGGCTGCTGCTGGCCACACGATCGTGCTGAACGGTTTCGGAGACGCCGATCAGATCGAGCAGACCCGCAAGGGTCTGGCCGACACCCATGGGGTCGAGGTCGGCTATGACCCCGCAGACATGACCAGCCCCGACCAGATCGAGGCGATGGTGAAGACGGCCCAGGACCGGTTCGGCAGCGTCGATATCCTGGTGAACAACGCGGGCATCCAGCATGTCGCCCCTGTCGAGGAATTCCCGCTGGCCAAGTGGGACGCGATCATCGCCATCAATCTCTGTTCGGCCTTTCATACCATCCGCGCGGCGCTGCCCGGCATGAAGACACGCGGCTGGGGTCGGATCATCAACATCGCATCAGCGCATGGCCTGGTCGCCTCGCCGTTCAAGTCGGCATATGTCACGGCCAAGCACGGGATCATCGGTCTGACAAAGACCGTCGCACTGGAAGCCGCCGAAGCAGGTGTGACCTGCAATGCGATTTGCCCCGGTTATGTGCGTACACCGCTGGTCGAGGCGCAGATCCCCGACACGGCAAAGGCGCGCGGGATAAGCGAGGACGAGGTGATCCGCGATGTGATGCTCGCAGGACAACCCACCAAGAAGTTCGTCGGGTTGGACGAGTTGGGCGGTTTGACGACGTTCCTCTGTACCGATCAGGCGACGTCGATCACCGGCGCTTCACTGCAAATCGACGGTGGCTGGACCGCACATTGACCTGAAACCGGGACAGAACCCGCAGTTAGCCGAATGGGAGGGTGACATGCAGAACAAAATCATAACAGCAGATGCTGCCGCCCAGCTGATCTCGGACGGCGACACGGTCACAACCTCGGGATTTGTCGGAATCGGCGTGCCCGAGGCGCTGCTGAAGGCGCTGGAGAAACGATTCCTGGAAACGAAAACGCCCCGCGATCTGACGATCTTCTTTGCCGCCGGCCAGGGCGACGGCAAGGAAAAGGGGTTGAACCGCCTCGGCCATCCCGGCCTCCTCGGCAAGGTGATCGGGGGGCACTGGGGCCTGATCCCAAAGGTCGCGGCGCTGGCCATCAAAGGCGACGTTCAGGGGTGGAACCTGCCCCAGGGCGTGATCAGCCAGCTCTACCGCGAAATCGCCGCCGGGCGACCCGGCCTGACGACCAAGGTGGGTCTGGGCACGTTCGTCGACCCCCGGATCGAGGCGGGCCGGATCAACGACATCAGCACCGAAGAACAGGTTCGCCTGCTCGACATCGACGGCGAGGAGCACCTCTTTTACAAATCACGCCCCATCGACATCGCGCTCTTGCGCGGCACGACGGCGGATCCCGCAGGCAACGTCACGATGGAGCGCGAGGCGTTGACCATCGACAACCTCGCGCAGGCGATGGCGGTGCGCAACTCTGGCGGTCTGGTCGTCGTGCAGGTCGAACGCACGGTGGCGCGGTACGCGCTGAACCCGCGCGATGTGCAGATCCCGGGCGCCATGGTCGACGCCATCGTGGTGGCTGACCCTGCTGATCACATGCAGACATTCGCGACGTCGTTCTCTCACGGGTTCACGGGTCGCTACCGGATGGATGCCGATTCAACCGCGCAGATGCCGCTGACACCGCGCAAGATCATCGCCCGGCGCGCGGCGTTCGAACTGCCGATCAACGGGGTCGTGAACCTGGGCATCGGCATGCCCGAAGGGGTGGCCGCCGTCGCCGCGGAAGAAAAGCTGTTGGAGCATGTCACGCTGACTGCCGAGCCCGGTGTGCTGGGTGGGCAACCGGCCTCCGGCCTCGACTTTGGCGCAGCGGTCAACACCGATGCCGTGATCCCGCAGAACGCTCAGTTCGACTTTTACGACGGGGGCGGGCTGGATCTCGCGGTCCTTGGCATGGCCGAGGCGGACCGGCACGGCTCGGTGAATGTGTCGCGGTTCGGGCCGAAACTCGCGGGGGCGGGCGGATTCATCAACATAAGTCAGGCGGCCTCCGCCGTGATCTTCGCCGGAACCTTCACCTCGGTCGGGTTGGAGGCCAGCATCGTCGGGGGTGCTTTGGACCTGCGCAACGACGGCAAGGTTCGAAAATTCGTCGATGAGGTCAGCCAGATCACCTTCTCTGGCCCGAATGCCGCGCGGGCCGCGCGCCCGGTTCTGTTCATCACGGAGCGCTGCGTGTTCCAGCTGACCGCGGATGGGCTCGAACTGATCGAGGTGGCCCCCGGCATCGACATCGAGCGCGACATCCTGCCCCAGATGGCGTTCCGGCCCTTGATCAATGATCCCCAACAGATGGATCGCCGGATCTTTGAAGAGGGTCCGATGAACCTGCGCGCGGATCTTTTGCATCTGAACATGGACGAGCGCATCGTGCTCGATACCGAGGCCAATCAGCTCTTTGTCAATTTCGAGAAACTGCGGGTCCGGTACGGCCACGATCTCGATCTGATCCGCACGCGGGTCGAGCGCCTCTGCGAACCTCTCGGTCAACGGGTCGATGTCATCGCCAACTATGACGGCACCCGCATCGACCCAGAGATCGAGGATGACTATCGTGCCACGATCCATGGATTGGAGCAGAGGTTCTACAACACGGTCACGCGTTACTCGGCGTCGGCGTTCATGCGGCGCAAACTTGGTGAGATGTTCTCCAACCAGTCAAATCCGCACATCTTTGAAACCTCGGACCAGGCCCGTTCCTTTATGCGGGACAGTGGCGGGGGTGGACCGATTGGTGCTGCAGCAAAGGAGTCCGAAAAATGATTACTGAACCGGCCGCAACGCCGTCTGCGACTGGCGCGGGATCTGGTGTCGAGGAGGATCGGAGGAGTCCGGTATCCGAGGCGGCACTGGCCGAGGCGCGCACGATCTGGGGTGACGGCCTTGTTGCGATATCGAAAGCGCATGAGGAGCAGGGCATAGATGCCGCCCGTGCGGTGGCTCAGGACTTTCTGGACAAGGCCTACGGCTACGACATGGGCCCTGTCCTGTTCAAACCGACCCTGGCAAGCGGAACTCAGACCTTTCGACCAACGCGCAGGGGTGGCTTGTCCTACTTTGTCGGGCACGACGTTCGATATCCCCTGGATGTCGGGTTTGGGCTGTTGGGCTGGCGCGAGTTCACGTCGGAGACTTCGGCGCATTTCATCGACGGAGATGTTGCGATGTGGATGGGGTCGGTCGCTCTGACAGACAGGAATCGCAAGGTCACGAAGGTCGACAAGAGCTTTGGCTACAAACGAGATCCAGAAGGACGCCTGCGCATCGTCCTGCACCATTCTTCCCTGCCGTACCAGCCGTAATCGGCTTTTTCGACAAGCCCGATTGTGGAAAGGAGACTGACGTGAACGACTGCACCCAAAAATACCCGATTGCGACGAACGTTCGGAAGTTTTGTGCCGTTTTGAATATTGAACCAAAACACGTCTTGCGTCGTGCCGGGTTGCCCGCCGACTATCTGGATAACGAAGGCAGGGGTGTCTCTGCGTCGCAGATCTTCGCGTTGTGGGAGGCTGGCGTCGCGGAGGCCAAGCGGCCCGACATGGCCCTCTTCCTGGGCAAGGCATTGGCCCATGGGCCTTTCATTCCCTCCATGTTCGCATTTTCCTGTAGCCCGTCCATCGAGATCGGACTGACGCGCCTTGCCCTGTTCAAACCGTTGGTAGGCCCGTTGGAGCTGATTTTGAAACGGAGCGAGCACTCCCTGGAAGTCGGTTTTGCACCGACGGATCGCACCATACGAATGCCGGGCACCCTGGCAGCGTTCGAGTTGGTCTATCTGATCGAGTCCTGCCGCGCGTTTGCCGTCGAGCATATCGTCCCTCTCAGCATCGGTATCCCTGAGCTGCAGGCCAATCAAGCCGATCTCGACGCGTTCTTTGGCGTCGCGGCACATGTGTCGGACTCTCCCACCATCGTCCTGTCCTCGGAGGATGCCGAACGTCCGCTGATATCGGAAAGCGCCGAAATGTGGGCCGGCTTCGAAAAGGATCTGCAACGCCAGCTTGCCGAGCGCGACATCGTCAAACCGATGGCGGTCCGTGTCCGCAATGTGCTGCTGGAGCTGTTGCCGGCGGGACTATCATCTGCTGAAGATGTCTGCGACCGGCTCCACGTCTCCAAACGCAGCCTGCAAAGGCATCTGAAGAACGAGGGCGCATCCTTTCAGAGCATCCTCGATGAAACGCGATCAGAGCTCTCGTTGCACTATCTCTCGCAACATGATCTGACCATCCCGGAGATCTCCTATCTGCTGGCCTATCGTGATCCCAACTCGTTCTATCGTGCGTTCAATGCGTGGACCGGGATGACGCCGAGTCAGGCGCGTGGCCAACGACTGCACTAACCTTTCGGCGCCAGCAGGGCGGGCGCGTTCAGCAAGAATTATGACGCGATCCGTATTTGAATGCGCCTGGAACCAGCCTTAGGTGATGTGACAGCAGGAACGTCACAGACTGAAGGTTGAAAGACGAATTGAAGTGACGCCAGCGATCAACCCGATGGCAAGAAATTGGTGGCGATGTTACCTGCGGAACGATTGGCCTCGTTGAAAACGGCCCCCGGGAACGTGAAGATATCCGGTGATGGACGCACCGCCCGGACACGACCATCAGGAACGCCCTGACGGGGGACACAATCGTCGACCGCTTCCACAACAAGGATTTTCAAGGAACGCGTCATGAAGGATTTCAGGAACAAGGTTGTCGTCATCACCGGCGGCGCTGCCCGCTCATCCGCTCGGCGGCCTAGCGTGTCGCAACATATTCTCAGAAGCAGCCCGGATAGATCTTGTGGGAGGCGTTGCGCAAGCCCGCGCGCCTGAGGAATTCGGTGATCTCGTC
>JBCCHW010000095.1:0-12866 GCA_039028555.1 Pseudomonadota bacterium
ACGTCACAGAAATCGTGCACATATTCATAGCTGTCCGGGTCGGGCTCGCGGCTGGCCGAGCCCATGCCCGCCGCCCGGCGGATGATCTTTTCGAACTGCATCCACTCCCAGGTGCCGCGCCCAACGCCCATAAAGGTCTTGTAATAGAACCCGGCGGCAAAGAACCGGCCCATCAGGTCGTTCACCTGACCAACATCAAACCGCACGCTGGGCCAGGCATTCTGCCCACTGGCCGCCAGCCCTTCGTAGAGCTCGACACAGGGCGCCTTGGCATTGGGTTCGCGATGGGCGCCCTCGCCCACGGTGACGATGGCGCCGCCCTCTTCGGGCCCCGCGGTCATGATGCCGCGCGGGCGGTGGTACTTGAAGCCGCGCGCCACCACCATCTTGCCAGACGCCATCAGTGCCGAGGCGAGGCTGTCGCCCTCGACACCATAACAACTCTCGTTATCCCACGAGAACCGCAGCGCTTTTGACCGGTTGATCACACCACCGGAGGGGAGCCGATAGCCGCTCATTCGCAGGCCTCCTGCATGCCGGGATGCGCCATGCGCACGGACTTGATCTCATGGGTCAGGGTATCGCGCTCGACGATCAGATGCGACCGGCACCCCTGGGTGTGCTGCCAAAGCTCGAGCGTGGCACCGCGCGGGTTATCGCGCAGAAACACCGCCTCGAACCAGGCCGCCTCGGGCGCATCAAGAGCCGGGTAATCGACCGAGGCGACATCCACATAGGTAAATTCCGAGTGATCCCGCCAACCGCAAAACGGACAATAAATCCTCATCATGAGGGATTCTCCCTTGGATCACGTGCCTGGGCCGCATCCACTGTGTAAAACCTTCGTGCATTCCAACAGGGCTGCCCCGTATCCCGGTCGCCTGTCGCGACCAGCCCGACCTCAGGGCGCCCGGAACGCGTCGCCACCAACCCCCCGGACGCCGGCGCGCGCAGCCCCCGGACGCGCCCCGCGCGGCGCGAGATTGCCTGGCACACCCGGACCTGATTGCCCAAATCCCGCATCACCCGTGCCCGCCCGACCGAAATCCGGTGCTCCATTGCTCAAAGCCCTGTGCCGCCCAGAACCGCCGGCTGTGCCCGGCCGAGGCTTCCAGCCGGATCGGCTTGTCCGACAGGATCTCGGCGCGCAGCCGGGCCACCAGCGCGCCGCCAAGCCCCTGTCCCCGGCAGCTTTCCTCGATCACATAGTTGCGGATGAAATAGTGATCGCCCATGTCCATCCAAAGCGCCGAGCCGATCAGCCGGTCGCCATGGGTCATCACGACAGCTTTGGCTCCGGCCGCCAGGACGCGCGCCAGTTTTGCCGCCGCTTCCTCGGCACTATAGGCGTCGTCATGTGCGGCGCTTAACTGAACATAGAGCCGCGCGAGCGTGTCCATCTGCGCCTGTCCGGCAGGCGAGAACACCACCGCATCCGCCGCGATTTCCATCACCGCGCTCATCAGTGGAGTTTTGGCCAGGGCCCGTGCCCCGACTCGTCGATCTGGCGCCCCTGCGCGTACCGGTCCAGCGTCAGCCCCCTGTTCGCCCAATGCGGCTCGTCCCGGGCGATGGTGTGGGCAAAGACATGGCCCGAGCCCGGCGTCGCCTTGAACCCGCCATAACACCAGCCGGCATTCAGATAGAGCCCCGGCACATCGGTCTTGCAGATAAACGGCGAGCCATCCATCGACATGTCCATCACGCCCGCCCATTGGCGAAGCAGCTTGACCCGGCCAAGGCAGGGCATCACCGCCATGCAGTTCGACGCAACATCCTCATAGACCGGCAGGTTGCCCTTCTGCGCATAGCTCGGATACTTGTCGAGATCGCCGCCATAGACCATGCCGCCCTTGTCCGACTGGCTGATATAGAAATGCCCCGGGCCGCCAAAAACCACGACACAGTCGAGGACCGGCTTGAGCGGTTCCGAGACATAGGCCTGCAGTTTATGCGTCTCGATCGGCAATTTGCCGAGCCCGGCCTTGTGCGCAAGCACCGAGGTGTGGCCGGCCACCGCCATGCCGACCTTCTCGGCCCGGATCTCCAGCTCCTCGCCCGAGCGGCGGCGCACCTGGACCCCCTTCACCGCGCCGCCCTCACGGATAAACCCGGTGCACTCGGTCTCCTGAAGAATGTCGACGCCCAGCGCCGTGGCGGCCCGCGCAAATCCCCAGTTCACCGCGTCATGGCGCGCCGTCCCGGCCCGGGGCTGCACATAGGCGCCCAGGATCTCGAACCGCCCGTCGCGGGCCAGCTGCGGCACCCGGCGATAGAGCTCATCCTTGTCCCAGTATTCCCCGTCGATCCCGTTCAGCCGCATCAGGTTATAGCGCCGCGCCATCGCGTCGCGCTGCCCCGGTGTGAACACCAGGTTCACATGGGCGCGCTGCGAGAACATCACGTTATAGTTCAACTCGTGGCTGAGGTTCTCCCACAGCTTCAGCGAGTGCTCATAAAACTCGGTATTACCGGGGATCATGTAATTCGAGCGCACGATCGTGGTGTTGCGCCCCGCATTCCCGCCGCCCAGCCAGCCCTTCTCGATCACCGCCACCCGGCGTACGCCATGCTCACGGGCCAGGTAATAGGCCGTGGCCAGCCCGTGGCCACCACCACCGACGATGATCACATCGTATTCCGGCTTCGGCTCCGGGCGCCCCCAGACCTTGGCCCAGTGTTTCTGGCCCGTCAGCCCGCCCCGCAGGACCGACCACGCCGAATACCGCTGCAACACGCCCATTCGTACTCTCCATACCCCACCGCTCGCGCCCCCTCCCCCTATTGGGGAGGGTCGGGGTGGGGAGCGCGCGGCCCCGCCGCGCCATCATCGTGCATGCGGGCCCCGGCCCGCACTCCGTTTACCTCAAGCTCGACGCTCAGCCCCGCATCCGTTCCGCATTCGCATCCCAGATCGGGGCGTGCTGAATCCTGGCGTCCAGCATTTCACCCAAAAGCGCGATCTGCCAAGGGCCATCTATCTGGCTGTGCTCTTTGGGCACATAGCCCGAAGCCATCGAGACATCGGATCCATGCGCGAATCCGCCCGAGGTGACCCAGCCGACCACCTCGCCGTCCAGATAGATCGGCTCGTCCCCGATCACATCCGCGTCCCTGGCCTCGACCGTAAAGACCTTCAGGCGCCAGGTCCCGCCCTCGTCGCGTTCGCGGATCGCCGCCTGTTTGCCAATGAAATCCACATCCGTGCCATAGGCGACAAAGCGGTCGAGCCCGGCCTCCATCGGTCCATACAGCGGGCGGTACTCCCGCGCCCAGCCGCCGAAGTTCTTCTCGAGCCGCATCGCGTTCAGCGCCCGCAGGCCAAATAGCTTGATCCCATGGCTTTCGCCCGCTGCCATCAGCGCATCAAAGACATGGCGCTGATACTCGGGCTTCATCCAGATCTCATAGCCGAGATCGCCGGTAAAGCTGACGCGGCCCACCAGACAGGGCGCCATCGCCACATCCATCTCGCGGAATGCCATAAAGCGGAAGCTGGCATTGTCCACGTCCGCGATCGTCACCGCATCCAGCACGGCGCGTGCCTTGGGCCCCGCGATCGAGAGCCCGACCATGCCGAGCCCCACCACCTCGAGGCTGACCGAGCCGTCTTTGGGCAGATGGTCCTCGAACCAGCGGCGGTAATAGACCTCCGCCATGCCGGAACCGGCGATAAAGAACCGCTCCCCCTGCCCCGGCTTCGCGGGCAGCGTCGCCAGCGAGAGATCGCCGATCAGCTTGCCATCGTCCTTGAGCATCGGCGCCAGCGTCATGCGGCCCGGATTGGGGATCTTGCAGGCCATGATCCCATCCAGCCAGTCGCGCGCGCCCGGCCCTTCGACCATGAACTTGGAAAAGCCCGAGATTTCCATCATGCCGACCCCGCCGCGCACGGCCGCAACCTCGGCCTTCACATGCTCGAAATCGGTCGAGCGGCGCCACGAGAAGACATCGCGCGTCCCGTCGGGCGAGAACCACAGCGGCGCCTCCAATCCCCAGCTGTCGCCCATCTGGGCGCCTGCTGCGATCAGCTTGTCGTAGATCGGCGTCGTCTTGTAGGGCCGCGCCGCCGGCAGTTCCTCGTTCGGGAACTTGATCGAGAAGCGCCGCGAATAGTTCTCCTGCACCTTGGGGTTGGTGTAGCTCATGGTTGCCCAGTCGCCATAGCGCGCGATATCCATCGCCCAGACGTCAAAGCCCGGATCGCGCTCGGTCATCCAGTTGGCGAGCGCCAGCCCCACGCCGCCGCCCTGGCTGAAGCCGGCCATCACCCCGCAGGCCGACCACATGCCGGGCAAGCCGCGCACCGGCCCGATCAGCGGGTTGCCGTCGGGCGCAAAGGTAAAGGGCCCGTTGATGATCTGCTTGATCCCCGCATTGCCAAAGGCCGGGAAATGCTCGAAGCCGACCTCGAGCGAGGGCGCGATCCGGTCGATATCGGGTTGCAGCAGTTCATGGCCAAAATTCCACGGCGTTTCCCTGGTGCTCCAGGGCACGCACGCCTTCTCATAGGTGCCCATCAGCATCCCGCCGCGCTCCTGGCGCAGATAGAGCTCGCCGTCGAAATCGACCGCGTGGACCACTTCCTTGCCGGTCTTTTCGTTGATCTCGGCCACTTCGGGCATGTCTTCGGTGATCAGATACATATGCTCCATGGCGAGGATCGGCAGTTCCATCCCCACCATGCGGCCAACCTCGCGCGCCCAGAGGCCGCCGGCATTCACCACATGCTCACAGGTCACATCACCCTTATTGGTCTTGATCAGCCATTCGCCGGTGGGGGTCTGCAGGATATCTTCGACCTTGGTCTGCTGATGGAATTCAGCGCCCAGTTTCTTGGCCGATTTCGCATAGGCCCAGGTAACGCCCGAGGGGTCGAGATGCCCGTCGACATAGGTCTTCAGCGCGCCGACGAACTGCCCGGGGTCGAGCAGTGGCATGATCTCATGCGCCTCTTCGGGCGTGATGACCTCGGTCTGAATGTCCTGATACTTGCCCTTGGCGGACATGGACTTGAGCCAGTCAAAGCGCTCGGGCGTGCTGGCCAGCATCACGCCGCCGGTCATGTGGAACCCGGTGGACTGGCCTGAAAGCTCCTCGATCTCGTTGTAGAGGCTGATCGTGTATTTCTGCAGCTTGGCCACATTGGGGTCGCCATTGATGGTGTGGCAGCCGCCCGCCGCGTGCCAGGTGGAGCCCGAGGTCAGCTCGGAACGCTCCAACAGCATCACATCCGTCCAGCCCGCCCTGGCCAGGTGATAGAGAACCGAGCAGCCGACAACGCCGCCCCCGATGATGACAACTTTCGCATGGCTTTTCATGGCAGACCTTCCCTAAAGAGCGCCCCAATAATGGGCCGCTCTCAGGCCCCCGCCTGTCGGTTTTCACCGATCTGGGACGTTTTTCCGACAATCGAACCAACAGAAAAGTGACGCCTGCGCCGGCGCATGGCAACAGCCCGCACCCTCGTCATGGCGCCACCTGGTATCTGCGCCCGGGCGAAATACATCCATGACCACCCGAGACCATCGGCTCGGCGCTGGACGGCGGGCGCCGAAGCGCCTAGAAACACGCCAACCGTTATCCGAGCGAGGGTACAATGAACATGCTCATCCCGGCACTTCCGACGACCCGGAGACTTGCCCAATGGACTGCAATCGCATGTCTGGGCGCTTTGTCGGCCTGTGGCGACGAAACCGCCAAGGAGGCCACCCCCACCGTGTCGTCGACCGAACAGGCAGCGGCGAACAATGCCGGCGTCGCCAGCAATCCCAACTGGCTCGATCTGTCATCCTGTGGCCAGCCGCCGACCGGTGTGGTGAATTATCTTCTCGGCAACACCGAGATTTCACTCAATCAGGGGATCGTGCGCCGCGTTTTCCTGCCGCAAACTGCCGAGACTCAGAACCTCGACCCGGAAAAACCCCTCGCGACCCAGGTTTCGCCGGGCACCGGATGCCCCGACAAACCACTGCAAGTGGTCGGGATTGTCACCGCCTCGCAGTTCGAGACCGACCTGCTCGAAGGCAGCGTCACCATGTTCCCGGCCGTCCCGGCGCTGGTGGAGAACTATGCCAAGGTCGTCGGCCGGTTGCAGGACGAGCGGCCCGAAAACTCCTGTCAGGTCGAAAAGGATGGTCTGCTGGTCTGTTTCGGCCAGGAGAAACAGGGCGAAACCTCAACGGATGTCGCGTACATGATCGCCACCGACCCCGCGCTCAGGCTCAATAGCGGTGCGCCTCTGTTCGCGCGCTGCGAGATCCGCGACGGCAAGCCGGTGGGCTGCAATCTGGGTGATCTTGCCAGCAGCCGGGTCTTCTACGACGCCACACTCTCGCGCCTGCCGCAATCGGCGAGCGATCTGCAGGCCGCCCATCGCGCCATCAACCAGAAATTCGCCGCCCAGGCGAGCTGAGCATCAAGAGGTCAGATGCGTATCCTTATTACCAATGACGACGGAATCAATGCGCCCGGTCTCGTCGTCGCCGAGCGGATTGCCGCCGAAATCGCCGGCCCGGAAGGCGAAGTCTGGGTCATCTCGCCGGAAAGCGAACGCTCCGGCGCCAGCCATGCGATCAGCTACACCGTGGGCATGCGGATGCACGAGATTGGCGAGCGTCGCTACAGCATCGACGGGTTTCCCGCCGATTGTGCACTGGTTGGCATCCACCGGATCCTGCGCGACGCGCCGCCCGATCTGCTGATCTCGGGCGTCAATCGGGGCCATAACGTGGCCGAGGACGTGATCTATTCGGGCACCGTCGGCGCCGCAATGGAGGGGGCCTTGTCAGGAATCCCGTCGATCGCCATGAGCCAGTTTTATTCCAAGGACGGCCCGGCCGATCTTTTCGCGAGCTCGCGCGCCATGGGCGTCGAGGTGCTGCGCAAGGTCTTGAAGATGCCGTTCCGCGGCTCGGCCTTTTACAACATCAACTTTCCAGCCCTCCCGCCCGAGGAGGTGCTCGGCATCCAGGTATGTCCTCAGGGGCTGCGCGCAGACGCAACCTTTGACGTGATGGACTATCTGGCCCCCAACGGGCGCACCTATCAGTTCCTGCGCCACGGCACCCGCAACAGCTCCGCGCCCGAGGGGAGCGACGCCAATCTCTGCTATCACGGCTGGGTGACGGTCACGCCGCTTCACGCCCAGATGACCGATATGGACCTGCTGGAGGATGCCCGTGCCGCGCTGGGCTGACAGCGCCGCGTTCGCGCGCTAGTCTCTTCAGGGGTTATTCGGGGGCACCATGCAGGCTGGCGAACGCAATGAGGCGATGATGCAGTTGATCTTTGCGCTTAGAAGCGCAGGGGTCACAGACCGCGCCGTGCTGGACGCCATGGAGTCCATTCCCCGCGACCTCTTCGTCGAAAGCCCCTTTCAGGAGCGGGCCTTCGAGAACCATCCCCTCCCGATCCCCTGCGGCCAGACCATTTCGCAACCCTCGATTGTCGGCCGGATGACCCAGGCGCTCGACCTCACCCCGCGCTCAAAGGTGCTCGAGATCGGCGCCGGTTCGGGCTATCAGACGGCGATCCTCGCCCGGCTCGCGCGCCGGGTCTACGGGCTCGAACGCCACCGCCCGCTCGCCCTGGCGGCGCGCGCGCGGATCGAACAGCTCGGCATGTCCAACGTGACAATCCGGGCCGGGGACGGCACACGCGGCTGGCCCGAACAGGCCCCCTTCGACCGGATCCTGATTGCCGCCGCGGCCGATGACGCGCCCAAACCCCTGCTCGATCAACTCCGGGTCGGTGGCATCATGGTGCTGCCTGTTGGCGAATCCGACGATGTTCAACAACTGATCCGGATCGAAAAAACCGAAGACGGCCACCAATACAGCGAACTCGGCGACGTCCTCTTTGTTCCGCTGATCGAGGGCATGGCCGAAGACCCCGGAAGTTGATAGGATCACCAAAACAACGATATTCAAGGTTGAAGCGCGGTTTCGTCAGAAAAGAACCGTATAAACGGCCAGAGGCAAAGCGATGACAGGACACGAGAAAACACTTCTGCGGGCCGGGGTGGCATTGTTGCTGGCGGGCGCGCTGGCGGCATGCGGCGGCGGCAAACGGTCGGAAAAGGCGCCGATCGAGTACCGCGGCTCCGACACGCCAACGGCTCAGCCGACAGCCCCCGACGAGGCGGCGGTGCTCGCCACAGGTGTGCGCGACTATGGCGATTACCAGGCCGCCGTCGCCACATCGGGCGAGACGGTGAGCGAGCTTGCCACCCGTGTCGGCCTCTCGGCCAGTGAACTCGGGGCCTATAACGGCCTTGCGCCCAGCCACGTGCTCACCGCAGGCGACGAGTTGGTTCTGCCGCCCCGTCCCGGCGGCTATGCGAGCGCCGCCGGCGCACCCAATCCAGGCCTGCCGGGCACAGAACCGGTCGCGACAGGCCCGACGATCGAGGCATCGCCGATTGATGGCTCGGGAACCATACCCGATGGCACCATAACCGATGGCACCGCCGCGGCGGGCGCAGATGCCTGGAGCCCGGATTATGCCGAGGCCGCCATTGCGCGCGCAACCGGCATCGATGCCGAGGGCAATCTCGCCGCCCCGCTCAGCGCGAATGATCCGCTGCCGGAAAATCCCGGCACACCCGGGGCGCTCAACTCGCCCAATCTTCAGCAGTATCAGTCGACAAAACCACTGCCCCCGGAACCCGCGCAACCCCCACAACCGCTGCCCGACGCCTCCGGCACCCTTGCCGCCGCCACCGCGGGAACGGCCACCGCCGCGGCTGCCGGCGAGCCCGAGCCCGCCGCCGTCGATGCCGGCGCCACGACCGCGCTCGAACGTCCCGTGGCCGGTCCAATCGCCGTGGGCTATGGCAAGGGCGGCGCCGGCGGGCGCAATGACGGCGTCGATTTCGCCGCCGCGCCGGGCACCCCGGTGGTCGCCGCCGATGACGGCGAAGTGGCGCTGGTCAGCCAGTCGCTGGGCGGGCTCGGCACCATCGTACTGGTGCGCCATGCCGGCGATCTTCTCACCGTCTACGGCCGCGTCGACAATGTCGATCTCAAGAAAGGGGCCCTGGTCAGCCGCGGGCAACAGATCGGCACCGTCGCACAACCCCCCTCGGGCAGCGAGGGCCGGATGCATTTCGAAGTCCGCCGCGGCGCCGAAAGCCTCGACCCCACCCGCTTCATCGACGGCTGATCGCAACGCACGACCCGGGCACCCCTGCGATCCGCGCCCCGCGGATCGCTCTGTGGCCGCCTGGGGCCCCGCCCGGCGGGGCGCCAGGGGGTCGCGTCCTGAAAGCGGGTTATCCGGTCGTGATCCCCTGCCGGCCGGCGAGATCCTGCACGAACTGCCACGCCACGCGGCCCGAGACGGCCCCGCGGGTCTGGCGCCACTCGATCGCTTCGGCCCGCAGCGTCTCCTCGTCGATCGAAATCCCGAAATGGCTGCAATAGCCCCGGATCATCGCCAGATATTCGTCCTGCCCGCAGGGATGGAACCCCAGCCACAGGCCAAAGCGGTCGCTCAGCGAGACCTTCTCCTCGGTCGCCTCCGAGGGGCTGATCGCCGTCGCGCGCTCGTTCTCGATCATGTCCCTCGGCATCAGGTGGCGCCGGTTCGACGTGGCGTAGAACAACACGTTCCCGGGCCTGCCGGCGATGCCGCCGTCCAGCACGGCCTTCAGCGATTTGTAATGCGTGTCATCCTTGTCAAAGCTCAGATCGTCACAAAACAGCAGGAACCGCCTGTCGACATCCCGCAACAGGGTCAGGAGCCGCCCGATCGAGGGGATGTCCTCGCGCTGGATCTCGATCAGGATACAGCGCGCCGTCTCGGCATGGGCGATCGCATGGGCGGCCTTGACCAGCGAGCTCTTGCCCATCCCGCGCGCACCCCACAACAGCGCATTGTTGGCCGCGAACCCGCGGGCAAAACGCATCGTGTTCTCGAGCAGCGTGTCCCGCGCCCGGTCGATGCCCACCAGCAAATCCATCTCCACCCGGTTCACCCGGGCGACAGGCTCCAGGTGATCGGGCTCGGTGGCCCACAGATAGGCCGAGGCATCGGTGAAGGCTGGCGGGGCAATCGGCGGCGGCGAGATCCGCTCGAGCGCCGCGGCGATGCGGTCAAGCGCGTCCTCGGACATCAGGTGCCGGGCTCCGCATCCGTCTCCGGGTCGGTGTCGGCGAAGTCGTCATCTTCTTCTTCCATTTCGGCGCGCCTGCGCTCGAACATCGCCACGATATGGATCGAGATCTCATAGAGAAGAAAGACCGGAATCCCCAGAGCAAACTGGCTGATCACATCCGGCGGCGTGATCAGGGCGGCGACAGCGGCGATTCCGACCACCGCGAATTTGCGCCCCGCGCGCAACTGACCGGAGGAGATGATCCCCACCCTGCCCAACAGCGTCAACAGCACCGGCAGCTCGAAACTCGCGCCAAAGGCCAGCAGCATGACCTTGATAAACCCCACATATTCCGAGAACCGGTTGTTGTTCTCGATCTGCAGAGAGCCATCGCTTGCCGCCGTGTTCTCGGCAAAGGCGATCAGGAAATCCAGCGCCATCGGGATGACCAGGAAATAGGCCAGTGCCGCCCCCATCACAAAGAGGAACGGCGTGGCGAGGAGAAAGGGCAAAAACGCCCCCTGCTCGTTCTTGTAGAGCCCGGGCGCCACGAACATCCAAAGCTGGAAGGCGATCACCGGAAAACTGAAAAAGAACCCGCCCCAGATGGCGAGGTTCATAAAGGTAAAAAAGGTCTCTTGCGGGTTCAGCGTCTGGATCACCGCGTCCGGGTCCGCGCGCAACAGCGGGCCCGACAGGAAATCCCACATCTGAAACCGGAAGATAAAGCAGATGACCGAGGTGATCGCCAGCGCGATCAGCGAATAGACCAGCCGGTTGCGCAACTCGATCAGATGTTCGATCAGCGGCGCGGCGCTGTCCTCGATATGCTTTTCTGTCATCGGGTCAGGCCTTTGGCGTTTCGCTTACCGGTGCCGGTGCGGGCTCGGCCTTTTCTGCAACCTTGGTCTGGGTTGCCGCCTCCGCCTCCGGCGCCGGGTCAGGCTCGGTCAGATCGGCGGGATCGGGCGCTTTCTTGACCTTTTCAAACTCGGCGAGGCTGTCTACGGGCTTGGGCGGCTTGGGCGGGTTTGTCAGGCTGTCGGAGGCCCGCTTGGCCTGATCCTCAAAGCTGAAATTCGTCGCCGCGCGGACATCGCGCTGGATATCGCGCAGCTCTTTGAGATTGCCGATATCGCTGTCGCGCGCCGCGTCATTGAGCGAGCGCTGGAACTCCCGCGCCATGCCGCGTATCTTGCCGGTATACTGGCCAAGCGTGCGCAACAGGCCGGGCAGATCCTTTGGCCCGACCACGATCAGCGCCAGCGCGCCGATCACCAACAATTCCTGCCAGCCGATATCTAACATGGCCCGCCGTGCTCCGCGCCGTGGGTTACGCGATCAGGCCTGATCTTTCTTGGGCTCTGGCGTCACGTCGATCGGCGCCTCGGCAGAGGACTCGATCTTGTCCTTCTCCGCATCGACATCCTCGGCCATGCCCTTCTTAAAGCTCTTGATGCCCTTGGCGACGTCGCCCATCAGTCCCGAAATCTTGCCACGGCCAAACAAAAGAACCAGCAGGATCACAACGATCGCGATTTGCCAGATACTCGGAGCCATCAGCTCTCTCCCTTTCTCACCCGCCGTGTCATCGGGAAGCGTCCCGGCGCGGCTTCAAACTGTCATCGACCCCACACATATGGGATGGAACGGGGATGGGAAAGCCCTGATGCGTCCTTTTCAGCCGAAACGACCCGGTTTCGGCAGATCACCGGGCGGAAATTTCCCCGCCAGGCGCGCTGGTGACGCTCAATATCCGCCCAGGATCTCGCCCGGGCGATACAATTGTCGCCGCTCGGACAGGCTTTTGCGCGGTTGGGGAGCCCGCAGGCAGCGGTCCCGGATATGTCCGATGGGCGTTGGCCTGCCCGCAT
The DNA here is from genome assembly GCA_039028555.1 of Pseudomonadota bacterium. Lineage (GTDB taxonomy): Bacteria > Pseudomonadota > Alphaproteobacteria > Rhodobacterales > Rhodobacteraceae > Thermohalobaculum. The sequence continues at coordinate 11,974 of JBCCHW010000095.1, forward strand.
AACCCCAGTATCCGCTCGCAACATCATACCAGTAATTGCCGGGCCAAATCGGTCCGCACGACATGCGCGAGAACCATGAAACCTCGGCCGGAGACAGCAGCCGGCCATTGACCACGGTTTGCGAGCCGGCCGGGCCGGCAAGGCAGAGCACGGCAGCGAAGATCATCGTTGTCGCGGTTTTCCGCATCGTCTGTCTCCATGTTCGTTCCCGAAGTGAGACAAGCCTACCAAGTCGCGTGCGGCGCCGATGTAGCAGTCGTCACAGGCCGGTCGCGCCGCTTTTCGGGGCAATCGGGCATGGATGATTCGCGCCCCAAAATGAGACATCTGGCATTCTGCGCCCCTCGCACGCGCCAAAATGCTATTCCTCGGTTCGCATTATGAAATTTTTTTCGCCCTCTGAGATTGAGCCCGCGTCAGATTCAACCAAGGCGTGGGAATTGGGGGCGTCACCCGGCCAGGATGCAGGCGCGATCGAAGGATTCGAGTGCGCGCGCGGGGCGCACCGCCCGGGTCGGCGCCCACCCGTCGATGTCTCGGATCGGTCTTTGCGGCTCGGCGGTGATCGGCTCGAAAGGCACGCCAAAGTGCGGTCGGCCAGCGTCGAAAGTTTGCAGTCTTTGCGTCGGCAAGAAACGCTCGCGCCACCGAAACCGTATTACGAATGCGGGGGGCAATTCTTCGGCAAGCTTCCCGTGATCCGCAGGGTGACAACCGCGTTTGCGCCGGGTGCTGTCGGCCCACCAAGCCCGCTTGCCCGGCAACGGGAGGGAGTAGATTTCGGGACCCTTACGCTACTCCATCCGACTCGCCTCGGCGCTCAACGTCAGTCCCACCGTGATCGGAACGACCAGGCACAGTAGCACCCAATCTAGCGGTCCCAATGTCGGCAA
>JBCCHW010000096.1:0-12789 GCA_039028555.1 Pseudomonadota bacterium
CGCCAACGGAAGCCTGCTTCGTTCCCGGTTGCTGCGTGGAAGATTGGTACGTCGTTCATGAATGACAATACGTGATGTTGCATGGTCGTGTTCGGCATTGTCTAATCAGTGCACTCACCGGCAGTTCTACTTAATTCTGCAATTACACACGCACACGCATTGCATTGTCTAATTAGTCTGGCGAAACCCGCCCGGCCGGGCGATCGGGAGCAGGCCGATAGAAAAGCTCTTCATCAACATCTTTGAGGTCGTGCTGCCGGTGCTGATCTGTGCCGGCATCGGGTACATCTTGGCGGTGATCAAGGCGCCCTTTGACAACAAGATCATCGGCGGCATCGTGGCCAGGGTCGGCTATCCGACGCTGATCATCTCGCATCTCTCGACCACGCGGATCGAGATTGCGACCTTTCTCGACATGATGCTCGCCAGCGCGCTGGCCATCGCGTGTTTTGGCGTGATGGGGTATGCGGCCCTCTCGGCCCTGCGCCTGCCGGTCAGGGCCTATCTGACGCCGATGATGCACGGCAATGTGGGCAATATCGGGCTGCCGATCACGCTCCTCGCCTTTGGCAGTCAGGGAATGGCCTATTCGATGGGCTTTGTCGTGGTCGTGCTGGTCAGCATCTTCACCGTCGGGATGTGGATCCCGGCACGGGAATTCTCGCTTTCGAGCCTGCTGAAATCACCGGTGATCTATGCCGTGATCATCGCGCTGGCGCTGATCGCGACCGATACCCACCTGCCCCAGCCGATCGGGAAATCCTTTGACATTCTGGGCGGGCTGGCGATCCCGCTGATGCTGCTGACGCTGGGCCATACGCTGGCGACGCTCAGGCCCGGGACATTGTGGCGAGCCGGGCTGTTGACCGTGCTGCATCTGATGATGGCGGTGATCATCGCGGCGGTGCTGGTGCAGCTCTTTGGCTTTACGGGCGCCGAGCGCGGGGCCTTTGTCTTGTGCTGCCTGATGCCCTCTTCGGTCGCCACCTATCTGTTCATTCACCAGCATGTGCCAGAGTCCGCCCCCGACGTGGCGGGATTCATCCTGATCTCGACGCTGGCGACGATCGTGGTGCTGCCGTTTGCGCTTTCCTACTGGATCTGAAAAGGGCCCGGGCCCGACATATGCTGGGGGAGGATCTGCATGATCGCCGTTGCAATTGTGACCCGCAAACTTCGACGCGGCAAAACCTATGAGGATTTCCGCAAGGCATGGTTCCATACCGAGGGTTTCGGGACGCCGGCCACCCTCCACACCATGATCAACGTGGACGACCCGCGCACGATCACGGTGATCGGCTTTATCGAGACGAGCGAAAGCAATCTCGAGCGTCTGCTGGAAATTGACATCGCCCAGCGCCTCGACAGCACGCTGGACGATATTATCGAACCCGGTCAGATCGAACGCCAGTTTGGGCTGATGCGCGCACAAGATGACTTCTCGGCCCCCGGGGCACTCGACTATGCCGCCGCACGGGTCGCCGGCAGGCCGGTTGACCAGGCCGCTTTCGATCAGCGACTGGAAAGGGTCAGGCAGGCGCTTGTGACCGCGTCCGAAAAGCGCGACCGGCTGCGAGCGGCGCGGGGTGAGTGACATGATCAATCTGCATTGCGCCGCCTCGGCGGCCTTTCTGCGGGCCACGATCGCGGTGGCGGCATTGACCGCCGCAAGCCTTGGCACACCGGATCGTGCCAGCGCGGCGCAATGCGGCGCCCCGGAGACGCCCTGTGAGCTTGACCAAGGGGTCTATTTCGCGGCCCTGCCGAACACGCCAGATCCCCCGCCCGCGGTGATCTGGCTCCATGGCTATGGCCGGTCGGGCGAGGCAATGATCCAGAACGCCGGTTATGTCGACCCGTTTCTGCGGCGCGGCTATGCGGTGATCATGCCCAGCGGGCAACCCGGCCATGGCGGCAAAGCGCTCGATTGGGGTGTCATGGACGGCACCGATCATGCGCGCGACGACGTCGCCTTTATCCAGGCTGTCCGCACCGATGCCGTCGACCGTTTCGGGCTTGACCCTGCGCGGATCCTGCTCGCCGGTTTCTCGCGCGGGGGGTCGATGGTCTGGGACATGGCCTGCCGGGCGCCGGGCGTCGCGCGCGCCTATGCCGCCGTTGCCGGGGCGTTCTGGGAGCCCATGGCGACGGACTGCACGCGCCCCGTGGATCTGTTCCACAGCCACGGCATGGCCGACCGGCTCGTCCCGTTCGAAGGCCGCGAGATCGTCTTTGCCGACACCCCCTTTATCCAGGGCAGCGTGATGAAGGGCATTCAGATCTGGCGCCGCGAGAACGGATGCACGGGCAGCGCAGAAAACAGTTTCGGCGCCGACGGCTCGATGCAAAAGGACTGGGACGATTGCGCCAGCGGCGCGATCCGGCTGCGGCTCACCACAGACGGGCACCGCGTTCCCGAGGGGTGGCGCGCCGATGTGCTCGACTGGTTCGAAACGCATCCCTGAGGGTGCCGGGCCCGGCCCCTCGATGCCACCCGGCCCCGGCGCCGCCCGATTGGCATTGCATTGCGCGTGAAATCGGCGTACATGCGCGCCTTCTCCCGAAAGATGTTTCGGCGACGCCACTCGTATGCGGGCTCGGGAGGAGATAGCCCCCGCATTTTGAAGCGCGCTCTGATGAAAGGAACCGCCCATGGCGCTCTACGAGCATGTCATGATCGCGCGTCAGGATCTGTCCAACGCGCAGGCCGAAGGGCTGATCGAACAGTTCGGCCAGGTGCTCACCGACAATGGGGGCACGATTGTCGGCACCGAGTACTGGGGGCTTCGCACCCTCGCCTACAAGATCAACAAGAACCGCAAGGGCCATTATGGCTATATGCGCACCGACTGCCCGGCTGCCGCCGTGCAGGAGATGGAGCGCCTGATGGGCCTGCACGAAGACGTGATGCGGGTGATGACCATCAAGGTCGACGCCCACGAAGAGGGCCCCTCGGCGGTCATCGTCGCCAAGAACTCGCGCGACGAGCGTGGCGGCCGCGACCGTGGCCCGCGCCGCGACCGCGACGATCGCCCGCCCCGGCGCGACCGCGACGACCGCCCGCCCCGCGACGACCGCCCCCCCCGTGAGGACCGCGCCCCCCGAGGAGAAGCATAATGGCCCGCAAACCCTTTTTCCGCCGCCGCAAGGCCTGCCCGTTCTCCAGCGATAACGCGCCCAGGATCGACTACAAGGACGTGAAGCTGCTCCAGCGCTATATCTCCGAGCGGGGCAAGATCGTGCCGAGCCGGATCACCGCTGTCTCGTCGAAGAAACAGCGCGAACTGGCCAAGGCGATCAAGCGGGCACGCTTTTTGGCGCTGCTCCCCTATTCGGTCCAGTAAGGAGACGATCATGGAAATCGTACTGCTGGAACGGATCGAGAAACTCGGCCAGATGGGCGATGTCGTCAGCGTGCGCGACGGCTATGCCCGCAACTTTCTGCTGCCCCAGGGCAAGGCGCTGCGCGCCAACAAGGCCAACCTCGCCCGGTTCGAGGCCGAACGCGCCCAGCTCGAGGCGCAAAACCTCGAACGCCGGTCCGAGGCCGAACAGGTGGGCGAAAAGCTCGACGGCGAACAGTTCGTCGTGATCCGCTCGGCCTCCGAGGCGGGCGCGCTCTATGGCTCGGTCAACACCCGCGACGTGGCGGAGATGGTGACCGAAGGCGGCTTTACCATCGGCAAGGGCCAGGTGCGCCTCGACAAGCCGGTCAAGGAACTGGGCCTGCACCCGATGAAGGTCGTGCTGCACCCCGAAGTGACCGTCGAGATCACCATCAACGTCGCCCGCTCCGAGGAAGAGGCCGAAATCCAGGCCAGCGGCAAGTCGATCCGGGATCTGCGCGCCGACGAGGAAGCGGATGCCGAATTCGATCTCGCCGAGCTTTTCGACGATATGGGCGGGGCCGCGCTCGACGACGATGCGGACGCCCCGGCCGCTGCCCAGGAGGCACCCGACGAGGCGGAAGAGCCCAAAAGCTGATCCGCGCCACCGCAAGGCGAATCTCGGACCGAATCTACAGCCGTGGCGTTCAGCGCCACGGCTTTTTTCATGGAAATTCCAAAGGTTCGGGCAAAAATCCGCCCCATTCTGGGACAGGCCGAATCGTGACGATTTTGCGAAGGCCCGGCGATAGCCCGCCCCGGCCCAACAATTTTCCACGCTTTCAACAGAGTTATCCCCGGCGGCGTGGATAACGGGGAAAAGGCCTAGTCAAGCACATTGCCCGGATGAAACCCGCGGCGAATTCCCGTATGGTCCGTTTCACAGAACAAGCACACTGGAAGGCGCCACTGCATGCGCAGAAGCGCGCCCCGCGGGCAGAGTGGAGAATCGAATGGCCGATGGAACGGCTCCTGCAGCGCCGGCGCTGCAGCCACATAATATTGAGGCAGAACAGGCACTTTTGGGCGCGTTGCTGCTCAACAACGACTGCTTTGACCGGATCGACGCGGTGCTGCAATCGCACCACTTCTTCGATCCGGTCCACGGGCGGATCTATGAGCTGGCGGCACGCCATATCCAGCGGGGCAACCTTGCCTCGCCGGTCTCACTCAAACCCTATCTGGCCGAGGATGACGGGCTGAAACAGCTGGGCGGCACCGATTATCTGGTGCGCCTGGCCGAAGCGACGATCTCGATCGTCTCGGTGCGTGACTATGCCCGCTCGGTCCGCGACCTGGCGCTCAGGCGCGATCTGATCCGGATCGGGGGCGAGATTCAGGAGCGCGCCGGCGCCTTCGACCCCGATTACGAGCCGGGCGATCAGATCACCGAGGCCGAGCAGGCCCTCTATACGCTGGGCGAAAAAGGCAAATACGAGGGTGGCTTTGTCAACTTTGCCCGTGCGGCGACCGACGCGGCCAATGTGGTCAACGCCGCCTTTCAACGCGGCGGCGGGCTGGCCGGGATCTCGTCGGGTCTGGCCGAGCTCGACTACAAACTGGGCGGGCTGCGCAACAGCGACCTGCTGATCCTTGCCGGGCGCCCCTCGATGGGCAAGACCGCGCTGGCGACCAATATCGCCTTCAACATCGCCAAACGCTACAAGCTTGGCGACAAGCCCGATGGCACCAAGGGCGCGGTCGAGGGGGGTGCTGTCGGGTTCTTTTCGCTCGAGATGTCCTCGGAACAGCTCGCCAACCGGATCCTCGCCGCCGAGGCCCAGATCAAGGGGCCCGATCTGTTGTCTGGCAGGCTCGAGGAGGGTGAGTTTCGCCGCTTTCTCGAAGTGGCGCGCGATCTCGAGACCATCAAGCTCTTTATCGACGACACGCCGGCCTTGCCGATCTCGTCGATCGCGGCCCGCGCCCGCCGGCTGAAACGAACCGAAGGGCTGGATGTGCTGGTGATCGACTATCTCCAGCTCGCCCGCCCCGCCTCGAGCAAGGATCAGGGCCGGGTGAACGAAGTTTCCGAAATCACGCAAGGCCTGAAAGCCATCGCCAAGGAGTTGGACATCCCCGTGATCGCCCTCTCCCAGCTGTCGCGTCAGGTGGAGGCCCGGGATGACAAACGGCCACAGCTGAGCGATTTGCGCGAATCTGGATCTATCGAGCAAGATGCCGACGTGGTGATGTTTGTGTTCCGCGAGGAATACTATCATGAACGACTGAAACCGGCTGAAGATGATCCCAAGTTTCCCGAATGGAAGGAAAAAGCCGAACGGCTGCATGGCCGCGCCGAGGTTATCATCGGCAAACAGCGCCATGGCCCGATCGGCAGCGTCGATCTGCATTTCGAGGGCAGGTTCACCAAATTCTCGGACCCGGTGCGCGATGGCAGGCGCCCGGACGGGGAACTGGCCGACTATCGGTAATCCGCGCCAGGCGGGCCGGGGGGCACCATGCTGACCGGGCGCCTGACCATAGATCTGGGCGCGCTCGCCGCCAACTGGCGCGGGCTGGATGCGTTGACGCCCCAGGGCTGCGAGACCGGCGCCGTGGTCAAGGCCGATGGCTATGGCTGTGGGGTCGCACAGGTCGGCAGGGCGCTGGCACAGGCCGGATGCCGCGCGTTCTTTGTCGCGACACCCGAAGAGGGCGCCACCCTGCGCGGCGCCTGCCCCGGGGCGCTGATCCATGTGCTCAGCGGCTATCACGCCAATGAAGAGGCCGCGTTTCGCGCCCACACCCTGCGCCCGGTCCTGAATGCGCCCGAACAGGTGACCGCCTGGATGTCGGGGCCCGCGGGCCCGGCCATCCTGCAACTCGATACCGGCATGAACCGGCTGGGCCTCGAGGCGGACGAACTCACGGCGCTGGGCCCGCTCCCCAACCAGATCACCCATCTGATGAGCCATCTCGCCTGCGCCGATATCCCCGAGGCGCCGGAAACCCCGGCCCAGCGCGCGGCGTTCCTCGAGATGACGCGCCCGCATCCGCAAAAACGGACGCTGGCCGCCACGGCGGGTCTGTTGCTGGGGGGCGATTATCATTTTGAGATGACCCGCCCCGGCATCGGCCTTTATGGCGGCTGGCCCCATGAGGCGGCCCGCCGGGTCGTCGCGGCGGAGATCCCGATCCTGCAGATCCGCGACGTGGCAGCGGGCGAATTCGTCGGCTATGGCGCAAGTTGGGTGGCCGAGCGCAAAAGCCGCATCGCCACCGTTGCCGCGGGCTATGCCGACGGGTTGATCCGCGCCATGGGCGATGGGGGCGCGACCGGCTATGTCGACGGGCATCCGACCCCGTTTGCCGGTCGTGTCTCGATGGACCTCATCACGCTCGACGTCACCGATGCGCCGCATGTGCGGCCGGGCGACTGGATCGAGATCCTCGGCGCCTCGCAATCGATCGACGCGCTGGCGGCATCAACCGGGACGATCGGGCACGAAATCCTGACCTCGCTCGGCAGCCGCTATACGCGGATCTATACCTGACCTGCCCGCACGCCCTGCCCCGGGACAATACGCTGCGGGCCCGGGCAGCGCCCGCACCGATTTCCGAGGCTTGGCAGAGCCTTTGCCCACGTTTATACGAAGCCATGGACAGCGAAGCCGGGAGACAGCGGCACAAATGACACTCGTGACCGGCTTTCTGGCCTCGATCGGCGCGGCGATACTCGGGCTCTGCCAGGCGACCGGGGCGCTGGTGCTGTTTGCCGTCTCCGGCGTCAGCCATATCTTCCTGCCGCCCTACTATTTCGGCGAGCTTTGGCGGCAGTTCATCCGCATCGGCTATTTCTCGCTGCCGGTGGTGGGACTGACGGCGCTTTTCACCGGCGGCGCGCTGGCCTTGCAGATCTATGCCGGCGGCGCGCGGTTCAATGCCGAGGCGGTGGTGCCCTCGATCGTGGCGATCGGCATGGTGCGAGAGCTGGGGCCCGTGCTGGGCGGGCTGATGGTGGCGGGGCGGGTCTCGGCCAGCATCGCGGCCGAGCTTGGCACCATGCGGGTGACCGAGCAGATCGACGCGCTCACCACCCTCTCGACCAATCCGATGAAGTACCTCGTGGCCCCGCGCCTGCTGGCGGCAACGATTGCCATGCCGATCCTCGCCTTTATCGGCGACGTGATCGGGATCATGGGCGGGTTTCTGGTGGGTGTCGGGCGGCTCGATTTCAACCCGACGACCTATATCCGCACGACCTATGACTTCCTGACCACGGGCGATGTCACCTCGGGCCTGATCAAGGCCGCCGTGTTCGGCTTCATCATCGCGCTGATGGGCTGTTACCAGGGCTATCATTCGGGCCGCGGCGCCCAGGGCGTGGGCCGGGCGACTACCAATGCGGTGGTCACCGCCTCGATCCTGATCCTCGCGTCAAACTACCTGCTGACCGAGGCGCTGTTCCCCGCATGAGCACCAAGATCTCGATGCAGGACGTCAAAAAGTCCTTTGGCCCCAAAGACGTGCTGCTGGGCGTCAACATGGAGGTCGAGGCCGGCAAGTCGATGGTCATCATCGGCGGCTCCGGCACCGGCAAGTCGGTGACGCTGAAGTGCATCCTCGGCATCATCGAGGCCGATAGCGGCCTGATCACGGTCGACGGCATGGATGTCGCGAAACAGCGCGGGCGCGCGCGTGAGACGTTGCTCGACAAATTCGGGATGCTGTTTCAGGGCGGCGCGCTGTTCGACTCAATGCTGGTCTGGGAGAATGTGGCCTTTCGCCTGCTGCGCGGCCCGCGCAAGCTGTCGAAATCAGATGCCCGCGATCTCGCCATCGAGAAACTGCGCCGGGTGGGTTTGGAGCCGGAGACGGCCGATCTTTTCCCCGCCGAGCTCTCGGGCGGCATGCAGAAACGCGTGGGCCTCGCCCGCGCCATCGCGGCGGAACCCGAGATCATCTTTTTCGACGAACCGACCACCGGGCTCGACCCGATCATGGCCGATGTGATCAACGACCTGATCCGCGAGATCGTCGTCGAGATGGGTGTGACCGCCATGACCATCACCCATGACATGCGCTCGGTGCGCAAGATCGCCGATCAGGTCGCGATGATCCACGAAGGCATCGTGCAGTGGACCGGCCCCGTGGGCGCGATCGACGACAGCGGCAACGCGTATGTCCACCAGTTCATCAACGGCCTGCCCGATGGCCCGATCGAGGCGATCCGCTAAGGCGGACGCGGCGCGATGACCATTCCGGCTCATGGCTATCTCCTCACCATCGCCTATTTCGCCGTCGCCTTTGGCGTGATGCAGGCCATCGTTCTGGGCCAGCGTCATCTCTCTGACAGCAAGGGCGCGCTGCGCATGGTGGGCGGTGTCACGCTGATCTCGGCCATCGGCTTTGCGGCGCTCATGCTGTTGGCGCAACAGGGAGGCTGGGGGCTGCGCCTTGTCACTGTCGTTGCCTTCTCCGCACTGTTGGTCGGCCTGCTGGCGCTCGCGGTCTTTGCGCCTGCCAATCGCTTTGGCCCGGTCAGTGCGCTGGTGATGATCGCGATCGGCACGGTCGCGCTGAAATCCGCATTCCTGTGGCAATAGGGCCGGCTTGGCGCTACCCCTGCCCGGACGAGACACGCCATCAAGGGAGGCCAGACCATGAGCGACCCATCCGAGGCCGGTAAAACGGCCATCGTCACCGGCGCGGCGCGCGGGATCGGCCTCGCAACGGCCAGGGCCTTTCTCGAGGCCGGGCGCAAGGTGGCCATGGTCGACCGCGACGAAGAGGCGCTGATCGAGGCTGCCCACGGGTTGAACGGCGCCCTGCCGCTGATCCACGACATCTCGCAGCCGCAGGCGGTGGACCGGATGATCGAGGTCACCCTGGGCGCCTTTGGCCGGATCGACGCATTGGTCAACAATGCGGGCGTTGCCGATTTCGGCCCGATCGAGGAGACCGACTTCCAGACGTGGCGCCGCGTGATGGCCACCAATCTCGACGGCGTCTTTCTGTGCAGCCAGGCGGCGATCCCGGCGTTAAAGGAAAGCCGGGGCGCCATTGTGAACATCGCCAGCATCTCGGGCCTGCGCGCCTCGACCCTGCGGGTCGCCTATGGCACGTCAAAGGCCGGGGTGATCCAGCTGACCCAGCAACAGGCGGTCGAGCTTGGCGAATACGGGATCCGCGCCAATTGCGTGGCGCCGGGGCCCGTGCGCACCAAACTCGCGATGGCGGTGCATACCCAGGAGATCATAGACGCCTATCACGACGCCATCCCGCTCAACCGCTATGGGCACGAGCGCGAGATCGCGGCGGTCATCCATTTCCTGTGTTCAGACGCGGCGAGCTTTGTCACTGGACAGACCATTGCCGCCGATGGCGGGTTCGAGAGCACCGGCGTCGGCCTGCCCGCCCTGCGCGCCGGCGGCTGAGCGGCGCCCCGGGGGGCGCCTCAGCCCAGCGCCGCCTCGATCTCGGCCAGCGTTTTCTTTTCCGCCTCCGACACCTTGACCCCGCCAAAGCCCAGAAACCCGCCCTCGGTCCCCGCTTCGGCGACCTTGACGGCGGTCTCGCGCAGCCATGTCTTCAGGGCATCCGCCTCTTCGGGCACGTTCTCGGTCACCAGTTTCGCAATCTCGCCCAGGCGTTCGACGGCGGCGTGGGCCACCTCGGCGGGCTTCTTGTCCCTGACCAGTTCCTTGACCCCGTCGGCGGCGATGCCGCGGCCCTCGGAGGTTTCGAACTCCGCGACGATCGTCGCCACCAGCGAGTCGGCGGCGGCTTCCTTGCGCGCGGTCATCAGCGAGCCGGCCATCGCCCCCCCTTCGCGCACCGCGCCCCACAGGCCGCCCGGATCGGCCGCCGTGATCGCGAGCCCCGCCAGCATGGGCGATTGCAACAGATGTTCCCACTCCGTGGGCGTGAACTTTTCCTTGATGCTCATCGTCTCTCCTAACCTTGGCGTTGCGGGCGGCTTGGTCACCAGTTTGCGGCATAAAGGCGCCGAGGGACACCAGATTTTACCGGTCTGCCCGCCCGGGGCCGCGCCGGAAAGTTATGATCCTGTACCAACCCTCACATCCATAGGGCGAGCGATTCGCTAAGGTCACACCCATCGACCCGCAAGAGATGGAGGCCGAAATGCTGACGAAGATAACCAGACTGATGAATGCCGGCGCCGATCTGCTGCTGCGCCTGATCCCGTCGGCCTTTCCGGTCTTTCCCTCGTAAGACGCCCAAATCCGGCCCCGCGCCGCACCAGGAGATGATGATAATGACCAAGACCCCGCCCAAAACCCCCGCGCCCGAGGCGCTGAGCCAAGACGATCTCGATCAGGCCACAGGCGGCGGTGTCATGAAGCCGGTGATCATCACCAGCTATCAGACATCCGGCGATGCCGATGACCGGCCGACCGAGGAAGTCGCGTTTTATTACAACAAGATCGCGCGCAGTTACGACTAGATCGGGTAACCCGCGATCGAAGATGGAGGAGAGAATGATCATCGATTTGATGACCAGGGTCGCCACCCGGATCGACGCCATGATGCGGATGATCCCGTCGATCTTTACAGTGCCGCCATCCTGATCACGCATGATAAGGGCCAGGGTGGCCCTGAAACCCGCTGACGATCAGTTGCTTGCATGCTATGCCCCTTGCGCACCGACGGGAGGGGCATTTGCCGTTCTACAAGATCCTGAACCTCGCCCTGCTGGCCGCCTTTCCGCTGGCATGGATCGCGCCCTTGGCCCGCGCCGGCTATCTGCCGTTCTTTTCGGGCACCGAAATCACGGTCGTTGGCGGTGTCGGTGATCTGTGGAGCGTGGATCCCGCGCTGGCCATTCTGGTGGCGCTGTTCGCCGTCGTGATCCCCTATGGCAAGACGGTGATGCTGGCCGCCATCCATCGCGGCTGGAAAGGGCCTGTCGGGCTGATCGAGATGGTCGGCAAACTCTCGATGGCCGATGTCTTCCTGATCGCGCTCTACATCGTGGTGGTCAAGGGGGTGGGCATCGGCCATGTCACCTCGGCCTGGGGGTTGTGGCTGTTCACGGGTTGCGTGCTCGCCTCGGCCTGGATCGGCTGGCGCACAAAACGGGCAGCCTCCCGGGCGGCCTGAGCGCGCCACATGCACCTCGCGGGTGGGGGGAGTTTTTTCACGCAGGCTGCTCTTCCCGCCCGGGCTGTGCACCGGCGCCGGTTGCGGGGCGGGAAGCTTCGCACCCCTGGGCAGCGGGTCGCCTCTGGCGCGACCTTTCGCGAGACCATCGAGCGCGGCACCCCGCTCCACAGCCCGCCGGGCCACCGGGACAATTCGGCGCATACCCCGCCACCGGGCACGGGCCCGGCGGCAAAGCGCCTTGCCGCCCGGCATGCCATCGGCTAGGCCCGGCGCAGAGCATCTGGCGGGCGGGCGATGAACCTGATCTTTCTCATCACGGGCATTTTCGGCGGCATCGCGGTGTGTATGGGCACGTTTTATTCGGTGGCCCAGGTGATCCTGCATCAGGGGCGGATCCGCTGGATTCACTTTGCCGCGCTGGTGATGATGCTGGTTGTGATGTGGTTTCTGCTCGAGCGTGACGTGACGCTGGCGCGGCTGGCCTCGCCGCTCTTGGCGCTCGCCCTCATCGCCGCCCTCTGGGTCGAGCGGCGCTGGTTCAAGATCCTGCCCTTGTTGCAATTGATCTTTGCGGGCCTGTTGATGGCCGGGTATGTCCGGTTCTGATGGCACGGCCCGGCACCACATATGTCTGCCGCAGCTGCGGCGCGGTTCACAGGAAATGGGCCGGGCAATGCGGCGATTGCGGCGCCTGGAACAGCATCGAGGAGGACGCGGGCCTCGCGGCCGCCGGTCCGGCAAAAAAGACGCTGGGCAGTGCCAAGGGCCGGTCGATGTCGCTGGTCGCCCTCTCAGGCGACGAAGCGCCCCCGCCGCGCGCAACCTCCGGCATGGCCGAGCTTGACCGGGTGCTGGGCGGCGGGCTGGTGCCGGGATCGGCGGTTCTGGTGGGCGGCGACCCCGGGATTGGCAAATCGACCCTGTTGCTGCAGGCCGCCGCCGCCTTTGGCGCCCGGGGGCTCAAGGTCATCTATGTCTCGGGCGAGGAAGCCTCGGCCCAGATCCGCATGCGCGCCCAGCGCCTGGGCCTGGCCGAGGCGCCGGTGATGCTGGCGGCCGAGACGAACCTGCGCGATATCCTCACCACGCTGGAGGCGGAAAAGCCCGATCTGGTCGTCATCGACTCGATCCAGACCATGTGGGCGGATCATGTCGAGAGCGCACCAGGTGCGGTCAGCCAGGTCCGCGCCACCGCGCATGAGCTGACCGCGCATGCCAAACGGCGCGGCCCCGCCATGATGAAGAGCGCCAGGGGTGCGGCGGACTTCGCGCTGACGAGAAACGGTACGACACCTGCGCTCAAGGCCGCGCCACCAACCGTCATAAGTGATCC
>JBCCHW010000097.1:0-12742 GCA_039028555.1 Pseudomonadota bacterium
CCCGAAAGGGCGTCGGAATAGAGCGTGCCGCCGATGGTGGTTCCCGTCTCGTTTGCGATCTGTTGCAGAAGACGATTGTCGGTGATTGATTCCACGAAAACGGCGGAAATGTTCTCGTCCCGGATCTGAGTGATCATCTCGGCCACATCTGCCGCCGAGGGTTCGCTCTCGGTGCTCAATCCCTGTGGCGCTTCGAAAGTCAGGCCATAGCGCGCCGCGAAGTATCCGAAGGCGTCGTGCGAGGTGACAATGGTGCGCGATTCTTCGGGCAACGCCGAAACCATGGTCAAGATCTCGGCATCCAGCGCCTGCATTTCCGCAATGTAGGCCTCGGCATTCGCCGCATAGCTCGCGGCATTGGCGGGGTCCGCGGTCGAAAGCGCCTTGGCTATGTTCCTGGCGTAGATTTCACCGTTGGCAAGGCTTTGCCAGGCATGCGGGTCAAAGGCGCCGTGATGATGACCGTGCTCGTCCTCGTCGGCATGGTCATCTTCGCCTTCCTTGTGATCGCCTTCTTCGTGCTCTTCGTGTTCTTCGTGCTCTCCGTGTTCCTCACCCTCGTGGTGATCCTCTTCCTCAAACGGTATCGGATCGAGTCCGTCGGTCGCCACCACGCGCGTGCCGCTAAAGCCCGACGCATCAGCCAAACGGTCGAGCCAGCCCTCGAATTCGAGGCCGTTCACGAACAGAACCTGTGCTTCGCTGACGGCGCCAGCATCCGCCGGCGTGGGTTGGTAGACATGGGCATCTCCGCCGGGCCCGACAATCGTCGTCAAGGCGATGTGATCGCCTCCAATACGCGACACCATGTCCCCGAGGATCGAGAATGTCGCGACCACAGGAACGGGCTTGTCGCTTGCCGAAACGGCCGGCGAGGTGGCTGCAATGATGCCGAAGGCCGTGGCGTATTTCAAAATGGTTCTGCGGTTGAGCATTGGGGTCCTTTCAGGCTTGATTGGCAGGTCGGGCAAGTGATCGTGTCACCAGCCCCCCTATGGGTCCGAACATGATCGAAAAAACATAAGCCAGCCCCGCGACCAGAATGATCGATGGCCCGGATGGCAGGCTGAAGTGGTACGAGAGCAGCAGGCCGACAGCGCTGGACATCATCGCGATCACTGCCGACGTCACGATCAGGGCGCCGATCCCCGTTACCCAGAACCGCGAGGCAGTGGCCGGCAGGATCATGATGCCGACAGCCATCAGAGTGCCCAGTGCGTGAAACCCTCCCACAAGGTTGAGCACGACGAGCGTCAGGAAAACCAGATGCGTGACCGCGCTGAGGCGGCTGACGGATCTGAGATACTGTGAATCGACACATTCCAGCACCAGGGGCCGAAACATCATCGCCAGCGTCACAAGCGAAATGCTCGCAATCATGCACAGCAGGAACAGCGCCGCATCGTCCAGCGCAAGAACGGTTCCGAACAGTACATGCATCAAGTCGACATTGCTTCCGCGCGTGGAGACGATCAGCACCCCCACCGCGAGCGAGATCAGATAGAAGGCCGCGAGCGACGCATCTTCACGAAGCGTCGTCACCCGGGTCACCAGGCCGGCCAGCAGCGCGACAACCATCCCTGCGACCAGGCCGCCAATCGTCATGGCACCCAGCGACAAGCCGGATATCAGGTAGCCGACCGCAGCGCCCGGCAGGATCGCATGGGCCATCGCATCGCCCGTCAGGCTCATTCGCCTCAGCATCAGGAACACGCCGACCGGTGTCGCGCCCAGCGAGATCGCGACACAGCCGAGCAGCGCCCGGCGCATAAACGCGAAATCGGCGAAAGGTTGGATGGCGAACTCCCAGATCATGCCGCACTCCGCCCGCATGTATGCGGTGGCCCCGCGCACGCCTCACACATCTGCCGGGCGCGGAACTGGTTCTCGGCCGTCAGGACAAGCTCGGTAGGCCCATGGGCCACCAACTCCCTGGCAAGCAGAAGAGTCTCGGGGAAATGCGCGCGCACGATCTCCATGTCATGGAGCACCATCAGAATAGTGCGCTCTTCGCCGTTCCAATGCCGTATAACCTCCAACAGATCGGCCAATGTCTTTGCATCGATCGCGGTGAAGGGTTCGTCCAGCAGGATCAAAGACGCATCTTGCAGCATGAGGCGCGCGAACAGCACACGCTGCATCTGCCCCCCAGACAGGCCCGCGACGGTACGCGTTTCCAGCCCCTCCAGACCGACCGCAGCGATCGCATCGCCAATCCGAGATCTCTGCTCGCGATTGAGCGAGCCAAAGGGCCCAACCTCTCGCCACAACCCCATCGCGACAACATCAATCACTGAAATCGGGAAAGAGCGGTCGAGTTCCGATTGCTGGGGCAGATAGGCGACCTGATCCTTGAGCGACGTTGCGAGTTTCACTTCGCCTTCAATCGGTTTGAGGACGCCCGCCACCGCCTTTAGCAAGGTCGACTTTCCCGCACCGTTGGGCCCGACAATTGCGGTCAGGCTGCCCGCTGTAAACTCGCAGTCCAACTGCTGCACCGCGGGAACGCCGCCATACCCGAGCGTCAGCCGCTCAATCGCCAGGCCGCACCCCATTTCAAGCAGTTTCCGCAGTCACGAAGAAATAGGCAATCCACAACAGGAAAATGATGATCAGGACAGCTGAAATTCGCGTGCCCGCACTTATCAACAGAACCCTGATTGCGCCAAAGCTAATGGGTGTCATTCCGCACCGCCATTACCGCAGCATGACTCACATTGGCCATGCACTTCGATCACATGGTGTTGCGGCGAGAAGCCCGACTTCTCCATCAGTCGCGACAAATCGGCGATCAAATTGTGCGAAACGGTTTCCTCGACCACACCGCAATCGTCGCAAATCGAAAGGATCGAGGTGGATACATCGGCGTGTGTCTGGCGCGCGATGAACGCATTGATCGACTCGACCCGATGGACATAGCCGTTTTCCGTCAGCGCCGAGAGGGCACGGTACACGGTCGCAGGGGCGAGCTTTGGATGCTCGCCGCGCAGCTCATCGAGCACCGCATATGCAGACGCCGGACGTGCGCGGCGCTTCAAGACTGAAAGCACGCGTTTCTGCATCGTTTCGCTGCGTATCGCCATGTGGGGCAAGATCCTTGATTTTTCATTATGTTATAACATAACATTTTTACATGTCTACGACCCGGACACCCTGTCACGGTGCCGATCATAGAGCCAGATTAATCGAGTTCGATCAATCTGAAAGGAGGTGAGCTTTCGGTAGCCGATGGCCTGTCGCCACAGCCGTTGACCTAAGACTGGCCGGGCTCGGCGGAGCATGCGCAAGAACTCCGATCGTTGCGGTCACAAGAATGGCTCGGGTTGGATCGCAACGCCTGCTCCGCTCAGGTTGTTTCCGCACCGGTCCTGTTTTGACCGTCGCAGACTGGGCCTATGCCTCGCCATGGCGCTGAGTTCAATTGAGTTGAAGTCGATACACGCACAGAAAAAATACAACCCCAGGGAGAAGAGAAATGAGATCAGTGTTGGGACTTTCGATTGCAGTCATCGCCGCAGCAAACTTCAATCACGCTCACGCAGACGATACTGCCTCGGTGATGTGCAAACAGTTCGCGATCAGCGGCGCCGCCGAAACCGTTCAGCCGACGACGCAGCTTTCCAAGGACTTTGTCCCGGAGCACCATGCCCCGCGAAACATCCCCATTGACGTCGATCTTCCCTCCGAGGTCACCGCCTATATTCACTTTCCAATCGTCGAGGATGGCACGTATCTGATCTACACGACGCACCCCAGCAGAGTAGCGGGCATCAAGGAAAAGAACGGCAACGTTATCAGCTCATCAACTGTTCAAGCGCCGAGCGAGTGCCCGGATGAATTGATGGGTGGTTTGACGGCCGATATCGAAGTCGGCGCGTTGACGGGGCCGCGGCCAATCGCGATTGAATTTACGAAAGGCGCTGCCGGCAAAATACAGCTGATCATTTCTCGCGACCCGATAAATTGAGCTTTCACCGCCATCCGGCGCGACAGAAAGGCGTCTGGCGTGAACCGGCCGGGCGGTGCCGGATGTCAATCTCTGCTGCCTGCCGTGTTCTGGGATCCAATTCCGATGGAGGCGCGATGAAACTTGAATGACCCGGTCACATTCCGGGCCGAAGCGCGGAAGGGGCGGCGATCCGAGCTCGTGAAGACGCTCAATCTGCTGCGGACTATCGACAGTTCGATTCCCCCGATCCGCGAACTTGCCAAGCAAGTAAATGCACGGGCCAAACAATCGCCGGCCGGCGGTCACAGGCGAGCGATCGCCGAAACCGGCCGCGTGGCTGAGATGGCCCGAACAAACAAATCGGGAGGACCAAATGGAAGATCTAATGCTCACTCGCCGCGCAACGCTGTTGGGCGCGGCAGCCATTGCAGGCACCGCCGGCACATCACTGAACATAGACCGAGCCCAGGCAAAAGCTCCGATGATCGATGGACAAGCGCCCTATTTCTACCGATTCAAGCACGGCGCGATGCAGGGAACCGTGATTTCCGATGGTGTTCTGCCTTTGGGCGACCCTTCGGCCAGCTTCCTCGGCACATCCAAGGAGGCGGTCGGCGATATGCTGACCAGAAACTTCCTCGACCCGAGCAATATTATCCTGGAACAGAACATCCTGGTCCTGAACACCGGATCCCATGTCGTGATCTTTGATACCGGGATGGGTGAATCAAAGATCTTCGGCCCAACCACCGGACGAATGATGGAGAATCTCCGCATCGCGGGCATCGACCCGGAATCGGTCGATGCCATTCTCTGCACCCATGGTCATTGCGATCATGTCTGGGGCATCATGACTGACGATGGCCAGCGCAACTTCCCGAATGCGCAGATCTATATCTCACAGGCGGATTTCGATTACTGGACCGATGAGGCAAAGCTCTCGATGACAGATCCAGGCTACATGAAGCCGTTTGTGCAGGGCGCCCGGGACAATCTGTTGCCGAACCGCGACCGCATCATCTTTCTGAAGGACGGCGAGGAATTCCTGCCAGGTATCCAGGCCATGTCTGCACCGGGCCACACGATCGGCCACACGATGTTCCTGTTGACATCCGAAGGAAAGACCATGGCCGCGATCGGCGACACGACCCATCACCACGTTCTCCTGTTGGAGAAGCCGCTGATGGAGTTTGCTTACGATACCGATCCCAAGATGTCGGCGCAAACCCGGTACCGCGTTTTGGACATGCTGGCGACAGAACGGATGCCGATGATTGCGTACCACTTCCCGTGGCCCGGTATCGGACATATCGCCAAGCACGGTGAAGGCTTCCAGTATTACCCGGCCGCCATGGTCATGCAGGAGTTGCCGGGCTGAGTGCGCGTGCTTTGATGAATGGTCGGATGCTCTCTCAGACGCTGAGTTGAGTCATCCGACCTCGGCCCGTTTCGGCCGCCTTTCAGTGGCCGAGCGCGCCCCAGCCTGCGCGGCGCACGTTTCGCCGCGGACCGTCCCGCGCAGAACCTGAGCGCCCTAATCGCCCCGCTCGCTGCCTGTTCGCGCGCGCTCGATCTGCGCCATGTCGCACAGCACGTCCACCATCGACGAGAAATCCTGGCCGCCATAGCCGCGCGCCCGCGCCGTCGAGAACGCCTCGCGCGCCGCCGCGGCGACCGGTAGCGGTACGCGCGCAGCGTTTGCGGCTTGCACGATCAGCGACAGATCCTTGTGTGCGAGATCAATCGTGAAACCGGGTTCTGTGTCCCCTGAAAGCACTTTGTTGGGCCAGTTCACCTTAAGCTGACCATTCGTCGCCGTCGTTCCATGGATCACGTCCAGGGTCGTTCCGAGATCCAGGCCAAACCGTTGGCTGAGAGAGAGCGCCTCGGCATTCAGCTGACACAGGATGATCGCAAGGTAGTTGTTGACCAACTTGGTCCGGGTTCCCGTGCCTGCGCCACCGCAATAGTGGATCGTCGTGCCCATCGCCTCGAAAAGGGGGCGTACCGTGTCAAAATCCTGTCGGTCACCGCCCACCATGAACAGGCTCTCCCCTCGATCGGCGTGCCAGGCCAGCCGGCCAATGGGGGCGTCTATGGCCCGAAAGCCGCCCTTGTTGGCAGTGTCGTGCAGCTTGTCTGTCGTCTCGGGATCAATGGTCGAAAGATCCACCACCAGGGCACCCGGCTGGGCATGGGCAAAGATGCCATCAGAACCCATGACAATCTCTTCCACCTCGCGCCCCGTGGGCAAGACCGTAACAATCGTGCTGCATCGGGATGACAGTTCCCGAATCGAGTCGGCGCTGCCGGCGCCGAGCTCGGTCAATTCTGCGACTGGCTCCGGGCGGATGTCGTGAACGACAAGTTTGAAACCCTTGCGGACACAGTTCGATGCCATCCCCTTTCCCATGGCGCCAAGGCCGATAAAACCGATCGTTTCATCATGAATTGTCACGTGGTCCCTCCTTTGAGCACTCTATGCGATCTTGAAGTCAGCTCGGTTGCCTCTGAACGGGGTGCCAAAGCTGCGCCGCCCGGATCAAAGCCCTAAACTCCCTTGGAAACAGCGGCAAGATCCAGAGAATATAGCCCCCGCGAAAGACGATCACAGCCGGGTCGGATTGGGGGCATCGCCGCACAGGACAAGATCCAGAGCCACCGTACTATCCCCGAAATCAGCGCCAATGGGAAACCATCAAGGGCATGGGGCCGGAGCAGCGCCCGGATCTTTCAACGTTCCCGGGGACATATGCGCGAGTTCGGGCGATCCGCTGTGCCGCCCGGTCGCCCGGAACAAGGCCCTCATGCCCTGCGGAGCGCGACGATCAGCGCGACGTCCCAACAGACAATAATGCGCAGACGAAGGGGCGTATGTGACAGGATTCCCGCTTGCGTATCGGTTCCGCCAGTTGTTACATTATAACAGACGGCGCCCTTCAAAAGGGCTGAAATGGGAACGCGGTGAGGTCGACCCAATCAAGGGGCCTAGTCCGCGGCTGTACCCGCAACTGTAAGCGATAGTGCCTGTTGCAAGGCGCCACTGGGTTCGTGACCTGGGAAGGCGCAACAGGCGCGGCGATCCGCGAGCCAGGATACCAGCCGTCATCTGTTTTAACCGTTCACCAGGCGGGAGCACCTGGGGGAGGAGACGATGGCCCGGGACAGCCGCGAAGCAATCGGTGTTCGATCGAACCTAAACGGTGTCGTACATCCGCGCCCGTCACTCTCTATCTGTTTGCGCTGCCGGGATGGCCGCGAGACGATCAACCAAGAGGTGCGCGGCGGCGCGCGTTTGAGCGCGGCCGTACTGCGGATTGGCATCGCCGATGCGGCGCTGGACATACGCGGCGTGCATTGCCTGAGCCAATGCAAGCGGCCCTGCACGATCGCCCTTTCGGGGCCCGATCGCTTCACCTATCTCTTCGGCGACCTCGATCCCACCCGAGATGCCCCTGAAATCGTCACTCTCGCCGCGCTTTACCTGCGCACCCCGCACGGGTTCATGGCGCGCGATGAGCGGCCAAAGCCCTTGCGCGCCGGTGTGCTGGGCCGTGTGCCTCCCCTGGGCTGGTCCGGTGCCGCTGTCGAAACCATTCCTCTCTCTCCTCTAACAACCAAGGAAACTCCATGATGTTAAAGCGTGCCTTGAGACGTGTGATTGCACCCCTCTTGTTCGCCATGATCGGTGTCGTACCTGTCGCGGCAAAAGATGCGACCGTTCGTATCGCCGTGCCCTTCGGCTTCAATGATCCCAACCCGGACCCTGCCATTGGCTGGAACGGGTGGCGTACCAGCGACACCGGCGTTACCGAGACGCTGTTTTGGCTCAACACCGATGGCGACCTATCGCCCAAACTTGCCAAAAGCGCCAAGTCGCTGTCGCCGACCGAGTGGGAGATCCACCTGCGCGAAGGCATCACCTTCCACGATGGCACTCCGCTTGACGCAGAGGCTGTGCGCTTCTCGCTGATGCGTGTCGTCTCTCCTGACAGTGCCGTTTTCAACGAGCGGATTGCTTCGTTGATTGGCATTGCAGATGTCACGGTCGTCGACCCTATGACGGTGCGCATCAAGACACAGGTTCCGAACGCCGCTTTCCTGAACGATCTGGTCGACCCTGGCCTCTCGATCATTTCGAGCGCCAGTAATGCCGAAGAGTTTTTCGGCACCGGCCCGTTCACGTTGGAAGAGATTGTTCCTGGCGAGAAGATCGTGACGGCGCGTTTCGATGACTATTGGGGCGGTGCGGCGGCGGCCCCGGGTATCGAGCTGTTGACGCTGAAGGATCCCGCGACCGTCATGCTCGCCCTCGAAGCAGGAGACATCGATATCGCTGCGAACTTCCCCGACAGTGACTTGCCCCGGGTATCCTCGCGCGACGACCTGACTGTCGACGCGGTTGCAGATGGTCGGCTCATGTTTTTCTACATGCAGACCGAGAAAGGCGCGCTCGCGGATTCGCGCGTTCGACACGCGCTCGACCACTTGTTGCCACGCGATCAGATCGTCGGAACCGTGTTGCACGGGCGCGGCGGAACGCCGGGCGTCGGGTTGTTCCCGGCGGGCAAGGCATGGACCAACCCCGAACTGTCGATGACTGCCTATGACCACGATCGGGCGCTGGCCCTTTTGGCCGAGGCCGGTATCACGGATACCAACGGCGACGGGCGTCTGGAGAAGGACGGCGAGCCGTTTCGTGTGGTGATCCGCAGTTATGAGGGCCGGCCGTCGATGCGTCCCGCGGCAGAGCTCTACCAGGCGCACATGGAGGCCGCCGGGATCGCCACCGAACTGCAGATCCTGCGCGATTGGACGGTCGCAGTGGACGACTTCCGCGAGGGCAGGGCCGACTTGCTGATGTTCTCGAGCAATGCAACGCCCACCGGGAACCCGGCATATCTGCCCAACATGACCCTGCGGACCGACGCGCTCGAGAATTACGGCGGCTGGTCGAACGCCGAGTTCGATGACCTGCTGCGCCAGGCGATCGTGGCATTCGATCCGCAAGAACGCACCCGGATCCTGAACCGGATGCAGGCAATCGTGGTCGAGGAATTGCCGATCGTTACGGCATTCTTCAAGAATCGGGTTGTTGTTGCCCGCTCGAATGTGAACGATTTCAAGATGAACCCCGCAGGAATTTATCTTGTCGACAATCGTCTGCATGTTGACCGGTAACGTGCATCTGCAAACGGGCCCGAGTCTGTCGGTGCCCGTTCTTGCGGTCGAGGATCTGACGGTTTGCGCACACCCAGGTGCGCGACTTGTCCTCGACCGCGTGTCATTCACCATCGCGCCTGGGGAGACGCTCGGCGTCGTCGGCGAGTCAGGGTCGGGCAAGACGACGCTGGCGCGCTGCCTGATGCGCCAGCAGCAGCCGCTTTCAATCGATGGCGGCGGGATCTGGTTTGCAGGCGCCGATCTTGCCCGGGCCACGGAACGGACGATGCGCACGCTGCGCGGGCGCCACATCGCTCTGGTCGATCAGGATCCCATCGCCGCCTTTGACCCGCTCTTTACGATCGGCGACCAGATCGGCGAGTTCGTGACATCGCACAGGACGGCAATTGCCACCGCCGCAGGGGTGGCGACCGCCGAAGCCCTGGATGCGACGCTCGGGCGGCTCGAGAGCTTCGGTGTCAGGGATGCAGCCGCTGCGGTGCATGCTTGGCCCCACCAATGGAGCCGGGGTATGCTGCAGCGCGCCCTTTTCGCCCTGGCAACAGCGCCCGCGCCAGAGCTGCTGATCCTCGACGAGCCCACCGCAGCGCTCGACGCACCCGTGGCCGACCGCCTGGTCGCCGACCTGGCGCGCCTTGCAAAGGTGCGCGGGGTTGCGACCATTCTGATCACGCATGACCTTGGCCTTGCGGCGACGGCTTGCGATCGCATCCTCGTCCTGCGAAATGGCACAATGGTCGAGATGGGGGAAACCGCCGCGCTATTGGGCAACGCACGCACCGACTATGCCCGTGCGCTGGTTGCGAGCGCGATGTGGTGACCGCTCCGTTGCTCGCGCTTAAGGGACTTGGCGTTTCGGTACGATCCGCCACCGGCCGCCTCACCACGATCCTGCATCGGACGTCGCTGGAGGTGGGCAAAAGCGAGATCGTCGCGATAATCGGCCCATCAGGCGGCGGAAAGTCCACATTGTTAAAGGCAATCCTGGGCATCATACCTTTCACGCAAGGCAGCATGGCGTTCAAAAACGCCACCATTCGGCGGCCCCTCGACGCGTCGCATCGAAGCCTGCGCAAAGCGTCCGAGGCAGTCTTTCAGAACCCGATCGCGGCCCTGAACCCCTATGCAACGCTGCGGGCCACCCTTTCCGAGCCATTGCTGTCCATGGGTGTCGCGCCGGCGGATCGCGACACCCTGGTCGAGATGACGGCCAAGCGGATGGGATTGCGGCCCGGCGTGCTCGACCGGCGTCCCGCCGCTGTCTCGCTCGGCGAGGCGCAACGCGCCTGTATTGCCCGTGCATTGGCCCCCAAACCGGCGCTTCTCCTACTCGACGAGCCTCTGAGCGCACTTGATGCACTCGTCGCCGCCGATGTCGCCAATCTGTTAACAGAGGTGATCGGCGAGACACGGCCCACGGTCCTCTTCGTCAGCCATGACATGCGCCTGGTGCGTCGCCTCGCGACCCGGCTGATCGTGGTTGAGGCCGGCCGTATCGTCGAGGACGGACCCGCCTCCCGGCTGCTTGACGCCCCGCAAAGCGCTGCCGCGCGCGAACTGATCGACAGCGACCGACGCCGAAGGGCCCGCTTTGTCGTCGAGGGACATGCGCCCCGTCGGGATCCAAAGACGAGGGCAATCGTGTGATTTCTTACGCACTGGGCCGCGTGCTCGGCGCCCTCGTGGTGATGCTTCTTGTAAGCCTGCTGACCTTTTTGCTGCTGCAGATGGCGCCGGGCGACGCGGTGCTGGCCATCGCACGGGCCCGCTATGGCGATGGTGTCGCGCTGTCGCCCGAGAGCCTGGCACGCATCATGGACGAGATCGGCGCAAACAGACCTTTTCTTGTACAATGGGGTCACTGGGCCAGTGATCTGGCCCGTCTCGATCTTGGCGTCTCGCTGATCGACGGGCGACCGGTGGCGGACATCCTTGCCGAGGGATTTTGCCGCACCTTGCAGCTTGCACTGGCAGCGGTCGCGCTCGCCGCAGTGCTGTCGATTCCGCTCGGCCTGCTCGCAGGCGTCTGGCGGGGCACGTGGTTCGACAGTGTATGCGTCAGCCTCGCAACCCTGGGATCGGCAATGCCCAACTGGTGGTTGGGCGTTCTGCTGATCGTGGTCTTTTCGGTTAATCTTGGATGGTTTCCCGCCTTCGGCCGTGGCGACGCGTCGCATCTGGTGCTGCCGGCGCTCACACTTGGCACCGGCATTACTGTCACCACCGCGAGATTGCTGCGCTCGGCGACTGTCGAGGCATTGTCGGCCCGGCATATCGCTGCTGCACGCGGGCGCGGCATCAGAGAATCGCGGATCATCGGGCGCCACGCGCTGCGCAACGCCCTGGTGCCAGTCATCACGATCTTCGCACTGGAGATCGCCTTCGTGCTCGAAGGCGCGGTGGCCGTCGAGTATGTCTTTGGCTGGCGCGGTCTCGGGCTGATATTCATCGAGGCCGTTGACGCGCGCGACTATCCGGTGATCCAGGCGATGGTCCTCTTCAGCGCCATACTGTTCATCGTCATCAACCTCTTTGTTGATTTCCTGACAGCCTGGCTGGATCCACGCACCCGGGCCACGATCGGATGAAGGGGCTCAATGCGTTCCAGACATCTGCCTTTGTGGTATCGGCGCTCTTGTTGCTGCTTGCGGTGATCGGGCCGGTTCTTGCCCCCTATAATCCAGTGCTGCCGGACCCCATCGCCAGACTGCAATCACCGAGCGCTGCGCACTGGTTCGGGACTGATCATCTGGGGCGCGACGTTTTCAGCCGCGTCCTGGCGGGTGCACGGCTCTCTGTCGGGCTTGCTGTGCTAGTGGTCTTGGCCTCGGCGGGTATCGGGTTGTGTACTGGCCTTTTGGCCGGCGCGGGTGGTCGCTGGGTCGACGCGGCCCTGATGCGACTGACCGATGCCTTCCTCGCTTTCCCGGAGCTTATCGCGGCGCTTGCTGTTGCAGGTGTTCTTGGCGGGGGCGGAGTCGAGATTCTTTTCGCGCTCGCGGTTGTTGGATGGATGCGCTATGCGCGTTTGGTCCGGGGGATGACGTTGACGACTGCGGCGAGCGACCACGTTGCCCTGGCACGCCTCAGCCGTGTGTCGCCGATGCGCATCGCGCGGGACCATCTTACACCGCCGGTTGTTCCCGCGATGATCGTCATGATGACGGCACATCTGGCGCGGGCGATCCTGGCGATTTCGGGTTTGGGTTTCCTCGGCTTTGGCGCTTCGCCCCCAACGCCGGAATGGGGCGTGATTATGCTGGAGGCCCGGGTCTACATCCTCTCTGCGCCTGCCTATGCGCTGTTGCCCGGGGTGCCAATCGTCATCTCGGCCCTCGCCTTCAATCTGGCCGGAGATGCTCTGCGCGACCGCATCGGTCCCAAGGAACCAGGGTAAGTGACAAGGCCCCTGCGCCGATATGCGCAAAGGCATGGACGGTCTGGCGATGCTGGTTCAGACGGCCTCGTCGTGACCCAGCCCCCTGAAATCAGGCCACTGACGTGTTAGTGATCCGTCCGAGCAAAGGATGGACAATGAAACGCAGATTTAGTGACGAACAGATCATCGGCATGATCAAGGAATATGAGGCAGGCGTGAAGGCACAGGAG
>JBCCHW010000098.1:0-12685 GCA_039028555.1 Pseudomonadota bacterium
AAAATTAAACACCTTATAAGGGATTTCAGTAACCAAATGTATGTAATAAGACCTTAAGCACAGCCAATAATCCCAGCTAGAAGATCACAGAGCAAGTCTCGAGGGATATAAACGAAGATCTTATGTTTTACCAGCGCATTTTTAAATCTGCTGAGACCCTAATATGAGAATCAACTTGAGGTAGAGCTCCTCTCCGCTCTCCCTGTATAAACCCAAGTCTATTAGCTCATGTATAAATCTTCTGGCGTACTCGACGCCCAGGTTCAGCTCGGTCCCGACAAAGTTGTCGTCGAACCACAGCGTGGTGTTGCGCTTTTCCGCGCCCCACTGATAGTTGCGAAAGATCACCATGGTGATGGCGGGCCAGTCGCCCCGGCCACAGGCGGTCATCTCGTTCATCGAGATGCCAAAGGCACCGTCGCCGGCAAAGCCGATCACCGGTGTGTCGGGTTTGCCGATCTTGGCACCCAAAATCGCCGGCAGCCCGTATCCGCAGGGGCCAAAAAGGCCTGGTGCCAGATACTTGCGGCCATCTTCGAAGGTTGGATATGCGTTCCCGATGGCGCAGTTATTGCCGATATCGGTCGAGATGATCGCCTCCTTGGGCATCGCGGCCTGAATCGCCCGCCACGCCATGCGGGGGCTCATGCGCTCCGGCTCGCGGGTCCGCGCGCGTTCGTTCCAGTTGGTGCCCGGATCGTCATCCTCGTGATCCATCGACGAGAGCAGTTGCAGCCAGCGCGACTTGGTCTCGGCGATCAGCGCCTTGCGCTCGGCCCGGCCTTCGTCGCCGGCAGAGGGCGCGAGTTGCTCCAACAGCTGTTCGGCCACCTGCTTGGCATCGCCCTGGATTCCGACGCTGACCTTTTTGGTCAGGCCGATCCGGTCCGAGTTGATGTCGACCTGGATGATCTTGGCATCCTTGGGCCAGTAATCGATGCCATAGCCCGGCAGGGTCGAGAACGGATTGAGCCGGGTGCCAAGTGCCAGCACTACATCGGCCCTGGCGATCAGCTCCATCGCCGCCTTCGAGCCGTTATAGCCCAGCGGCCCGACCGAGAGCGGATGGCTGCCCGGGAACGCGTCATTGTGCTGATAGCCACAGCACACCGGCGCATCCAGCCGCTCGGCCAGCGCCGCCGCCGCCGGAATGGCACCGCCGATGACCACACCGGCCCCGTTCAGAACCACCGGGAACTTGGCATCGCTGAGCAGTTTGGCGGCTTCGGCCACCGCTTCCTTGCCGCCCGAGGGCAACTCGAGACGCACGATCTGGGGCAGCTCGATATCGATCACCTGGGTCCAGTAATCCCGCGGCACGTTGATCTGTGCCGGGCCACAGCCGCGCCAGGCCTTTTCGATCACGCGGTTCAGCACCTCGGCCATCCGGCTGGGGTCGCGGACCTCTTCCTGATAACAGACCATGTCCTCGAACAGCTTCATCTGCTCGATTTCCTGAAAGCCGCCCTGCCCGATGGTCTTGTTCGCCGCCTGCGGGGTGACCAACAGCATCGGGGTGTGGTTCCAATAGGCGGTCTTGATCGGCGTGACAAAGTTGGTGATGCCCGGCCCGTTCTGGGCCACCGCCATCGCCATCTTGCCCGAGGCGCGGGTAAAGCCGTCAGCACTCATGCCCGCATTGCATTCATGCGCGCAATCCCAAAACTTGATCCCCGCCGCCGGGAACAGATCCGAGATCGGCATCATGGCCGAGCCGATAATGCCAAAGGCATGCTCGATGCCATGCATTTGGAGCACTTTTACAAAGGCTTCTTCGGTGGTCATTTTCATCTGGCTATTCCTCCAAGGCAGCCGAGGGCCCTATCGGGCGCGGCTGGGTCAGCAATCCACGTGTCGGATTTACTGCAACCGCAAGCGTCACTTTAGGTCCAGAAAGGCATAAAAGCCCGGCCCAATGGTTCCAGAAATAGCGTAAAACGGCTCTTTTCGAGCCGTTTTGGTGGGTTTGGACAAAATCTCTGAAAATGTTTTCAGAAATCCCGGCCCCGCCGTCTGCGCCGGGCGGTCCAGCCGAACAGGCCGAGGCCGCCGAGGCCCAACAGAATCGAGGCCGGCGCAGGCACCGCAGAGATACGCCCGGCCGCCTCGGCCGACACTCCCTGCACCCTGATGCCCCGGTTGGGATTGGGCGTGCCGAACTGGCTGACACTGGTGCCGACAAGCGTGAAGGCATTCCCCATCAGGTTCAGCCCCGCCAGCGGGATCGTATGAAACGGCGACGCCGCATCGCCGTTGATCACCTGGCTCAGCACAAGGGTGTTGGTGGAATCGTAGAGATCAAAGCTCTCCGCCTCGCGCCCCGATTCGTGGATCACCAGGCTGGTCAGGCTGACCGCGTCCGAAAAGGTAAAGCGCAAGGCCTTGCCCGCCGCGATCCGCCCGCTTTCCGGGTTCCCCGAGACGCCGAGGCCGTTCACCCCCTGATTGACGCCCCGCCGGGCGCCGGTGCCCGTCACCGGGTCATAGCCGCGATTGAAGCCCTCGACCGTCAGGCCCAGGCCCGATTGCGTGAAGCCCAGCGAGGTCAGATCATCGACCCCGTCACCAAAGGAAAACACCGTGGCGGCGGTTGCTGGACCGGCGGCAACCAACGCGCCGGCCAGCAGGATGGGCACAAAACACGGCCCCCTACGCGTACTCATACTCAAACTCCTCACTCACTCACCGCACCTCCACTCACCCGAGGCACGAAGAATTTACGAGAAGTTCTAATCAAACGCCGGCGTAAAGACTGCTCCATTCCGGGACTCTCCCGGACAGAACGGATCAACGCGATACGCTGTCATGGTTAACTGCGGAGCGTTAACTTTACTTATTAATCAACATGTTAGATCACAGCCCCGGCGCGGGAATCACACCGACTCAGTTTGCTTGCGCAGCTCGAATTTCTGGATCTTGCCGGTCGAGGTCTTGGGCAGCTCGCCAAACACCACGTGGCGCGGGCATTTGTAATGCGCGAGATGTTCGCGGCAAAAGGCGGTGATCTCGTCCGCCGTCGCCTCGGCACCCGGTTTGAGCTCGACAAAGGCGCACGGCGTCTCGCCCCATTTCTCGTCAGCCTTGGCCACCACGGCGCACAGCGCGACGGCGGGGTGTTTGAAGAGCGTGTCCTCGACCTCGATCGACGAGATGTTCTCGCCGCCCGAGATGATCACATCCTTGGACCGGTCGCGGATCTGGACATAGCCGTCGGGGTGTTTGACCGCGAGGTCCCCGGTATGGAACCAGCCACCGCGAAACGCGTCCTCGTTGGCGGTGGGGTTCTTGAGATAGCCCTTCATCACCACATTGCCGCGCATCATGATCTCGCCCATGCTTTGGCCATCGGCGGGGACCGGCGCCATCGTTTCGGGGTCCATCACGTCCAGATCCTCGAGCGCCGCGTATTTCACGCCCTGGCGTGCCTTCAGCACCGCCTGATCGGTGACCGGCAACGCGTTCCACTCCGGCTTCCATTCGTTCAGCACGGCGGGGCCATAGACCTCGGTCAGGCCATAAAGATGAACCACATCGAACCCCGCCTGGGCCATGGCGGCCAGAACTGCCTCGGGCGGCGGGGCGGCGGCGGTCAGGAAGCGGACCTTGTGGTCGAAATCGTGGCGTTCGTCCGCCTTCGCGTTCAGCAGGACCGACATCACGATGGGCGCGCCGCACATCAGGTTCACCCGATGCTCGGCCAACGCGCGGTACATCTGCTCGGCCCGCACCTGACGCAGGCAGACATGGGTGCCCCCCACCACCGAGACCGACCAGGGAAAGCACCAGCCATTGCAATGAAACATCGGCAGGGTCCAGAGATAGACCAAGGGTTCGGCCAGCCCGGCATGGATGATGTTGCCCGTCGCCAACAGCGAGGCGCCCCGGTGGTGATAGACCACCCCTTTCGGATCTCCCGTGGTGCCCGAGGTGTAGTTGAGGCTGATCGCGTCCCATTCGTCATCGGGCATCGCCCAGTCAAAGGCCGCATCGCCGGTGGCCAGAAACGCCTCATAGTCCTGACCGAGCCCGGTTGCGGGCACATCGATGGTGGGATCTGTGTATTCGATCACCTGCGGGGCCGGTCCGCTCATCCGCGCCAGCGCGTCGCGCAACAGCGCCACCAGGTCGCTGTCGACGATCACCATCCGCGCCTCGCCATGATCGAGGATAAAGGCAATGCCCGCCGCATCCAGCCGGGTGTTGAGCGCGTTCAGCACCGCGCCCGCCATGGGCACGCCGTAATGCGCCTCGAGCATCGGCGGGGTGTTCAGCAACAGCGCCGAGACGGTTTCGCCCCTGCCGATGCCCGCCCTCGCGATCGCCGAGCCGAGCTGGCGCGCGCGGGCATAAAAGCTGGCATAATCGCGGCGCAGATCTCCGTGGATGATCGCGGTGCGCTCGGGCCACACCCCCGCCGCCCGGCTCAGCTGTGTCAACGGTGTCAGCGGTTGAAAGTTCGCCGCGTTCCGGTCCAGCCCGGTCTCGTATTTGCTTGCCATGGTGCGTTCCCCGAGGTTTTTCCAATTCATCGACGCGGCTCGAAAGATTGTCAAACGGAAGATCCCCGGGGCACCGCCCGTCGCGGAACGGGGCACCAAAAAGGGCGCCGGCGGGGTCGCGGGCGCCCTGACTCCACGTGAACCCGGCGCGGTTACGCGTCCGAGCCGTCCCCCTTTGGCAGGTTGAACAGCGCATCGGGGTCAAAGTCGGGCTGTTTGTCCTCGTCATCCGCTTGTGCAACATCGTCGAGACCAAAGGGCGAGACCGGGTCATCGCTGGGCTTGGTGTCGGCGGCCAGGCTTTCCTCGGTCGACATCAGGCGCATGCTGTCCTCGACCGATGGCACACCACCGGTAGAGGCCTTTTTGGCGGCGGCCTTTTGCACGGCGGCATCCAGCTCGACCTGACGGCACAGGCCCAGCGCCACCGGGTCCACCGGCTGGATGTTGGCGATGTTCCAATGGCTGCGGTTGCGGATCGATTCGATCGTGGGCTTGGTCGAGCCGACCAGCTTGGCGATCTGGCCGTTCTCCATTTCCGGGTGATAGCGCACCAGCCAGGCGATGGCTGCCGGGCGGTCCTGACGTTTGGAAACGGGCGTATAGCGCGGCGCCTTGCGCTTCGGCGGCGGCGCCTTTTCCCGCTTGATCAGCTTCAGGCGGCCCAGCGTGTCGCCTTCACAGCGCTTGATGTCGTCGGCGGTCAGCTGGTGGTTGACGATCGGGTCGAACCCTTTGATCCCGATAGCGACCTCGCCATCGGCGACACCGGCGATCTCCAGCTCGTGCATGCCGCAGAAATCGGCGATCTGGCGAAAGGTGAGCGTCGTGTTGTCGACCAGCCAGACCGCGGTGGCCTTTGGCATCAGGGGCAAGTCGTCGGTCATTGTTCTCTCCTGGGCGGCGGGCGCACTTTTTCTGATTGCTCCGAATCCCGGGGCAAGCGCCTCATCTCACGGTTTCGAGGGGAATTCCTGTGCGCTATATAGGGGGGCGTTTTGAAAAAGAAAAGTGGTTTCCGTAATGCGCAGATTGTTGGCCCTGCTGGTGCTGATCGTTCTTTCGCCCGTCGCGTCGGCCCAGGACCGGCCCGGCGATTTCTCTCATTATGTGATGGCGCTCAGCTGGAACCCGGCCTGGTGCGCGGCCGAGGGCGATGCCCGCGACGCCGATCAGTGCGAGGCCCGCCACGACCATGGCTGGCTGTTGCATGGCCTCTGGCCCCAGCGCGAAGACGGCTGGCCCGAGTATTGCCACACGACCGCGCGCAACCCCAGCCGGGCGATGACTGCCGGCATGGCCGATATCATGGGCTCGTCCGGGCTCGCCTGGTATCAGTGGAAGAAACACGGGCGCTGTTCGGGTCTGTCGGCCCGCGGCTATTTCGATTTGGCGCGCAAGGCCTATGACAGCATCACGCGCCCACAGGTGCTGCGCAAGGTCACCGAGGAAATCTCGCTGCCCCCCACCGTGGTCGAGGATGCCTTTCTGGACGCCAATCCGAGCCTGAAACCCGCCCAGATGTCGGTCAAATGCCGCGACGGGATGATCAGCGAGGTCCGGATCTGTCTCACCAAGGACCTCGAGCTGCGCAATTGCGACCCGATAACCGCCCGGGCCTGTTCGGCGGAGGCCATCGAGTTCCCGCCGATCCGCTGAGCGCGACCGCCCGCCACGCCATCACGCATTTGCCGCCAGCAGGGCGTTGCAAATTTTTTAAGGGCTGTTACATTTATTTTTGTCGGGAGACGCTGGGCACCCTGCCCAGGGCCGAAGGAGCAACCGCCCCGGAAACTCTCAGGCAACCGGACCGACACGACGACGTGACCAAACTCTGGAGAGTGGTGCCGCGCGGCACCCGCCGAAGGGATAGCAATCTCAGGCAAACGGACAGAGGGGGCGCCAAAAGTCACGGCATCGGGCCGTGGCACGGGGAGGCGCGGGCCATGTCGGAACTTAAACGAACGCCGCTATACGATCTTCATGTCGGACTGGGCGCCAAGATGGTGCCCTTTGCCGGCTACGAGATGCCGGTCCAGTACGGGCTGGGCGTGATGAAGGAGCATCTGGCGACCCGTGCCTCGGCCGGGCTGTTCGATGTCAGCCATATGGGCCAGGTGATGCTGCGCGCGCCCTCGGGCGATGTGCGCGACGCCGCGCTGGCGATGGAGGGCCTCGTCCCCGTCGATCTGGCGGGGCTGGCACCGGGGCGGCAACGCTATGCCATGTTTACCGATGCGGGCGGCGGGATCCTCGACGATCTGATGGTGACCAATACCGGCGATGCGCTGTTTGTGGTGGTCAATGCCGCCTGCAAGGCTGACGACATCGCCCATATGCGGGCCCATCTGACCGGCTGCGAGATCGAGGTGCTCGACCGCGCCCTGCTGGCCCTCCAGGGCCCGGTGGCAGAAGCGGTCCTCGACGGCTTGGCGCCGGGGGCGGCGGAAATGGCGTTCATGGACATGCGCGAGCTCGACATAATGGGCGCGCCCTGCACGGTCTCGCGCTCGGGCTATTCGGGCGAGGACGGGTATGAGATGTCCGTACCCGCCGAGCGCGCCGCCGAGATTGCCGGCGCCCTGCTTGACGATCCCAGGGTCGAGCCGATCGGCCTTGGCGCGCGCGACAGCCTGCGTCTGGAGGCCGGGCTCTGCCTCTATGGCCACGACATCGACACCACCACCTCGCCGGTCGAGGCCTCGCTGAGCTGGGCAATTCAAAAAGCCCGCCGGGCGGGCGGCGAGCGGGCGGGCGGGGTTCCCGGGCGCGGATCGCATATCGGCAGACCTTGCCGACGGCCCCGGCCGCCGGCGCGTGGGCCTCTCCCCCGACGGGCGGGCCCCGATGCGAGAGGGCACAGCACTGTTCGCCAGCGAGACCGCTGACACCCTGTGCGGCACCGTCACCTCGGGCGGTTTCGGCCCCACGGTCGCGGCGCCCGTCTCGATGGGCTATGTCCCCGCCGAGCTTGCCGCCCCCGGCACCCGGCTTTTCGGCGAGGTCCGGGGCAAACGCCTGCCTGTCACCGTCGCCAAACTCCCTTTCATCACACCAACCTATAAACGCTGAGGAGATCCCCCGATGAAATTCACCGAAGAGCATGAATGGCTGACCAAGGACGGCGATATCCTGACCGTCGGCATCACCGAGCATGCGACCGAACAGCTGGGCGATCTGGTTTTCGTGGAACTGCCCGAGGTCGGCGCCACGGTCAGCGCGGGCGACGAGATCGTGACCATCGAGTCGGTCAAGGCCGCCTCGGACATCACCGCGCCGATGGATGGCGAGATCACCGAGGTCAACGAGGCCATCGTCGACAACCCCGCGCTGGTGAACGAAGCCCCGACAGGCGAGGGCTGGTTCTTCAAGATCAAACCGGCCGATGCGGCCGCCTTTGACGGCCTGATGGATGACGCGGCGTACAAAGCGCTGATCGGCTGAGGCAGCGACACCGGAGGATATGCGATGACATTCGAGCTGACCGACTATCTCCCCTATGACTTTGCCAATCGCCGCCATATTGGCCCCTCGCCCGCCGAGATGGACGAGATGCTCAGGGTGCTGGGCTGCGGCAGCCTCGATCAGCTGATCGAAGAGACGATGCCCGAGGATATCCGCCAACAGGCGCCGCTGGCCTGGGGCAAGGCGCTGTCCGAGCGCGAGATGCTCTGGACCATGCGCAAGACGGCCGAGCGCAACCGCGTGCTCACCTCGCTGATCGGTCAGGGCTATTACGGCACCGTCACCCCCCCGGCGATCCAGCGCAACATCCTCGAGAACCCCGCCTGGTACACCGCCTATACGCCCTATCAGCCCGAGATCAGCCAGGGCCGGCTCGAGGCGCTGTTGAACTTCCAGACGATGATGAGCGACCTGACCGGGCTCGAGATTGCCAACGCCTCGCTGCTCGACGAATCCACCGCCTGTGCCGAGGCGATGACCATGGCCCACCGCGTGGCAAAGTCGAAAGCGGGGGCGTTCTTTGTCGACCAGATGTGCCACCCGCAGAACATCGACGTGGTGCGCACCCGGGCCGAACCGCTGGGCATCGAGGTGATTGTCGGCGATCCGCATATGGATCTGGAGCCCGAGGCGGTCTTTGGCGCCCTGTTCCAGTATCCCGGCACCTATGGCCATGTCGCCGATTTCTCGAACCTGATCGCGGCCCTGCACGCGGCCAAGGCGATCGCGGTGATGTCCGCCGATCCGCTGGCGCTCGCGCTGTTGAAGTCGCCGGGCGAGATGGGGGCCGATATCGCGGTCGGCTCGACCCAGCGTTTCGGCGTGCCGATGGGCTATGGCGGGCCGCACGCGGCCTATATGGCGACGCGGGATGCCTATAAACGCTCGATGCCCGGGCGCATCGTTGGCGTCTCGGTCGATGCCCGCGGCAACAAGGCCTATCGCCTGGCGCTGCAGACCCGCGAGCAGCATATCCGGCGCGAAAAGGCGACCTCGAATGTCTGCACGGCCCAGGCGCTGTTGGCGGTCATGGCCTCGATGTATGGCGTCTTTCACGGGCCCCAGGGGCTGAAGGCAATCGCCCAGCGCATCCACCGCAAGACCGTGCGCCTCGCCAAGGGGCTCGAGACGCTCGGCTTCACGGTCGAGCCCGAAAGCTTTTTCGACACCATCACGGTCGAGGTCGGCCCCTTGCAGGGCGTGATCCTGAACGCCGCCACGGCCAACAATGTGAACCTGCGCAGGATCGGCACGACCCGCATCGGGATCAGCCTGGACGAGCGCACCCGCCCCGCGATCCTCGAGGCGGTGTGGCGCGCCTTTGGCGGCGAGCTCTCCGACGACGACCTGACCCCCGATTATCGCCTGCCTGCCCACCTGCTGCGCGAGACCGGCTACATGACCCATCCGGTCTTTCAAATGAACCGGGCCGAGAGCGAGATGGTGCGTTACATGCGCCGGCTGGCAGACCGCGATCTGGCGCTCGACCGCTCGATGATCCCGCTCGGCTCCTGCACCATGAAGCTGAATGCAACGGCCGAGATGATCCCGCTCAGCTGGCGCGAATTCGCCGGCATCCATCCCTTTGCCCCAAAGGACCAGGTAGAGGGGTATACCCACATCATCGAGGATCTCGGCGACAAGCTCTGCCAGATCACCGGCTATGACGCGATCTCGATGCAGCCCAATTCGGGTGCTCAGGGCGAATATGCGGGCCTGTTGACCATCCGCGCCTATCACCGCGCCCGCGGCGAAGGCGATCGCGACATCTGCCTGATCCCGGTCTCTGCCCACGGCACCAACCCGGCCTCGGCCCATATGGCGGGCTACAAGGTGGTGGTGGTCAAATCGGCCGAGAACGGCGATATCGATGTCGCGGATTTCCGGGAAAAGGCCGAGGCGGCGGGCGCGAGACTGGCGGCCTGCATGATCACCTATCCCTCGACCCATGGCGTCTTTGAGGACACCGTGCGCGAGGTCTGCGGGATCACGCACGACCTCGGCGGCCAGGTCTATATCGACGGGGCGAACCTGAATGCCATGGTGGGCTTTGTCCAGCCCGGCGATATCGGCGGCGATGTCAGCCATCTCAACCTGCACAAGACCTTTTGCATTCCCCATGGCGGCGGGGGCCCGGGCATGGGCCCCATCGGCGTGCGCGCGCATCTTGCCCCCTATCTGCCGGGACATGTCGCCGATGGCGGCGAGGAGCGGGGCGCGGTCTCGGCCGCCCCCTATGGCTCGCCCAGCCTGCTGACGATCTCGTGGGCCTATTGCCTGATGATGGGCGGGCCGGGCCTGACCCAGGCGACCCGCGTGGCGATCCTGAACGCCAACTATATCGCCCGGCGGCTCGAAGGCGCCTTTGACGTGCTCTACAAGGGGCCGGAGGGCCGCGTTGCCCATGAATGCATCCTCGACACCCGCCCGCTGGCCGAGCATGGCGTGACCGTCGACGATGTCGCCAAACGCCTGATCGATTGCGGCTTTCACGCGCCCACCATGAGCTGGCCCGTCGCCGGCACGCTGATGGTCGAGCCGACCGAGAGCGAAACCAAGGCCGAGCTTGACCGGTTCTGCGACGCCATGCTCGCGATCCGCGACGAGGCCCGCGATATCGAGGAGGGGCGCATCGACCCGGTGAACAATCCGCTGAAGAACGCCCCCCACACGGTCGAGGATCTGGTGGGCGACTGGGACCGGCCCTATAGCCGCGAGCAGGCATGCTATCCGCCCGGTGCCTTCCGCGTCGACAAATACTGGTCGCCGGTCAACCGGGTCGACAATGCCTATGGCGACCGGCATCTGGTCTGCTCGTGCCCGCCGCTCGAGGCCTATCAGGACGCGGCGGAGTAGGTCTTTCGCGAAAGGGGGAATCGGGCAACCGGTCCCCTTTGACGATTGGCCATTGGTCCCCGGGCCGGGCCGTTATACCCTGCGGGCTCACGGCGCGATCCGGGCAGCCCGGTGCCGTCGGCGGCGCAGGGGGGGCTATGTCATCGACGATCAGGATCGCCGCGCTCAGCCTGCTTGTGGGCGCGGTCGTGCTGGGCATCAAGCTGTTGTCCTGGGGGCTGACCGGCTCGGTCGCGCTCCTCTCGGACGCGCTCGAGAGCACGGTCAACCTCGCGACCGCCCTGGCCGCGCTGATCGCGATCCGCGTCGCGGCGCGCCCGGCGGATGCGAACCACCCCTATGGCCATCACAAGGCCGAGTATTTCAGCGCCGTGCTCGAAGGGGTCATGATCATCGTCGCCGCGTTGCTGATCCTGCGCGAGGCCCATGCCGGGTTTCTCGCCCCCCGCCCGCTTGACGCCCCGGTTGCCGGGCTGGCGCTCAACGGTGTCGCGACCGTCATCAACGGGCTTTGGGCGACGCTGTTGATCCGCCACGGGCGGCGGCACAGATCCCCCGCCCTCGTCGCCGACGGGCGGCATCTGCTGACCGATTTCTGGTCGTCGGGCGGCGTGATCCTGGGCGTCACGCTGGCCGCGGCCACCGGCTGGTGGCTGCTCGATCCGCTGATCGCGGCCCTGGTGGCGCTCAACATCCTGTGGTCCGGGTCCAGGGTGATCCGCGAGTCGCTCAGCGGCCTGATGGACGAGGCGGCCCCGCCCGAGATCCTCGCCCGGATCGAGGCCATCATCGCCGAACAGGCCAGCGGCGCCGTCCAGGCGCATGGCCTGAAAACCCGCCACGCAGGCAGCGCGGTCTTTGTCGAGTTCCACCTGGTCGTCCCCGGCGAGATGACCGTTTCCGCCTCGCACCGAATCTGCGACCGCATCGAGCACGCGATCGAGGCCGCAATCCCCGACGCCATGGTCACAATCCATGTGGAACCCGATGAAAAGGTCGAGAATTCCGGCATTTATCCCGTCGGACGGGCCTGACCTAGCCATCCGGGTCTGGATTTCATCGAGATACTCGAGCACCCTGGATAGGTGGATGGTTTTGGGAGGCCCGGTTGTTTGACTATGATCTGTTCCTTGATTTCTCCATCGCTCTCTTCGCGTTTGTGAACCCGCTCTACACCGTGCCGATTTTCCTGACGCTGACACAGGGGTTCAGCCGCGAGGAACGACGGCGCACCGCGGGCGTATCTGCGTTCACAATGTTCTGCACCTTCATCATTACCGCGATCATCGGCGACCAGCTGCTGTACATCCTGGGCGTCGACATTCCGTCGTTCAAGATCGCCGGTGGTCTCATCATTCTGGGCATTGCGTTCAAAATGCTCTTTGTGGGCCAGGATGATCACGAGGAAACGACCACCTCGATCGAAAACAAGTATGCCGCCGGCGTGAACAAGGACATCGGCGTCTATCCACTGACAATACCCTTGCTGGCAGGGCCCGGGCTGTTTGCAACCGCCGTCGTGTTCGGCGGCCGGATCGTCCTCCCCGAGGATCTGATCACCCTCATGGCAGTCGCGCTGTTGCTGATCTTGCAGTTCTGGCTAACGATGGTGTTCGCGGTGGCGGCGTCGCGCTTTGTCACCGACACGACCATCCGGATCGGGACCAGCATTCTGGGCATCCTGCTGGCCGCGATTTCGGTCGAGTTGATCCTCATCGGGATCAGCGAGTCGTTCGGGGTGCCGGTCTTTGAAGACTGAGCGCGGCGCGCCCTATTCCGCCGCCCCCTATTCCGCCGCCCAGGGGCTCGCGACGCGCGATTGCTCGGCACAGGGAAAGACGAAACAGCGGTCACGCCGCAGGCTC
>JBCCHW010000099.1:0-12553 GCA_039028555.1 Pseudomonadota bacterium
CGATGCCCTTGGTCAACAGCGCCGCCGCCTCGGCATGCATTTCGGGCGAGGGCAGCTCGGTATTGCGCGCGATCGGCTTGCCGGCGGGGCGGAACAGGATGGGTTCGCCCCCGCGCGTCAGGTCCTGGGGCAGGCCCCGGCGGCTGGCGGATTCGACATACAGGTCGTGATTGCCCTCGACCGCATCCAGCATCGCCCCGTCGACAAAGGCGGGGTGCGGGCCGCCGCCATTCTCGACCACGACCCCGCTCATGTCGGGTGGCGCATGCCCGGCAAACCATAACAGGATCTTGGGACACTCGATCTCGTTCAGCAACGCCTGCATGCGGGCGATCCAGGCATTGCGCATCTCGTTATGGACCAGACGAAAGCGGTCGGGATCCTTGCGCTCGAGCGCCCGCAGCATCCCCTTGACCCGCTGGAACGCGCTGATCTCGACATCCGGATACAAGCCCTTGAGCAGGTCCGAGACCTCCACCAGCCGCTCGTTTCGGTTCTGGTGCACGGTGAACATGCGGTTTGAAATCGCCCGCGCGCTCATCACCTCGACGATGCACAGATCGGCGCCGCTGGCGACATGGATCATCTCGGCATCGGCCAGGAACAGGCCCGGGCCCGCACCATCGATCCCGAAATTCACCACTGATCGGCCCAGCCCGCGCGCGATCAGGCTGGGGAACGGCGCGCTGGTGAACCGCCCGAAGGTATGGGTCGCGCCCAGGCAGACGATGTAGGGATTGCGCAGATCGGGCACCGGCCCGCGAAAGAATTGCTGCCTGCGGCCAAAGGGATAGGGGTCGTAGTCAAACAGCGGATCATCGGTTTTAAAGAGGGACATCCCGGGCTCCTTGCCGCTGTTGCGCGCGCGCCTAGCTTGTGCCCAATTCCTTGCAAGACCCTTTACGGTCTTTCGCCCTTGGGCTGCTCCGCCAAGAGCGGTAGATTGGGGCGCCAGTTCAGGAGACGCCCATGACCCTCACCACGATCCGCTATCACTGTGACGCGTCGATCGCGACGATAACCCTCGATCAACCCGATACGCTGAACGCCTTCACGGCGACGATGCGGCGCGAGGTGCTGGACGCGCTGTTCCGGGCCCGCGACGAGGCGCGGGTGATCGTGCTGACCGGCAGCGGGCGGGGGTTTTGCGCGGGCCAGGATCTGGGCGATCTGGGCCAGCCCGATCAGGTCAATCTCGAGCGTCTGCTGGTCGAGGAATACCACCCCGTGATCGAAGCCATCGCCGAATGCCCGCTGCCGACGGTTTGCGCGCTCAATGGCATTGCCGCGGGCGCGGGCGCCAATCTGGCGCTGGCCGCCGATATCGTGATCGCGGCCAGATCCGCCTCGTTCCTGCAGGCCTTTGCCCGAATCGGCCTGATGCCCGACGCGGGCGGCACCTATTGGCTGCCGCGGCTGGTGGGCCCGGCCCGGGCCAAGGGGCTGTGCCTGCTGGCCGAGCCGCTCTCGGCCGACAGGGCGGCCGAGTGGGGTCTGATCTGGGAGGCGGTCGAGGATGACCAGCTCGAGACACGGACCATGGAAATCGCCACCCGCCTCGCCGAAGGGCCGACCAAGGCCTATTGCGCCACCAAACGTGCGCTGGCGGAAAGCATCGGCAACGGCCTCGACGATCAGCTGGCGCTGGAGGCACGGTTGCAGGGCGAGGCCGGGCGAAGCCGCGACTATATGGAGGGCGTGCTCGCCTTTCTGGAAAAGCGCAAACCAGCCTTTGAAGGCCGGTGACCGCCGCCGCCGATCATCGGCCCTTTGCAGAGCGGGTCACGCGCGCGCCGCTGCCCTTTGACGCCGATGCCGGCGTGCCCGACTGGGCGCCCCCGGTCGAGCGGCTGATCGCCCATACCGCCGCCACCAGCCCCTATCTGATGCGTCTGATCACGCGCGAGGACGCGTGGCTGGAACAGGCGCAGCTGATCGCGCCCGAAAGGGCGATCGCAGACCTCGTCGCCGCGACGCATCGCGAGGTCGACGACACCTCGGATCTGACCCATGCCGGGACTGTGCTGCGCAAGGCCAAGAACCGCGCAGCGCTGTTGATCGCGCTGGCCGATCTGGGCGGTGTCTGGAGCCTCGATCAGGTCACGCGCGCGATGAGCGATTTTGCCGATGCCGCCGTGCAGGCGGCCCTGCGCTGGCTGCTGCGCCAGGAGCTGGCCCGCGACCGCCTGCCGGGACTGACGCCCGAGGATCTGGACAGCGGCGCGGGCTATGTGATGCTTGCCATGGGAAAACACGGCGCGCGCGAGCTGAACTATTCCTCGGATATCGATCTGATCTGCCTGTTCGACCAGTCGCGTTTCGACCCCGGCGATTTTGCCGAGGCAAAGGCGCGCTATATCCGCGTCACGCGCAGCCTGTTGAAGCTGTTGAGCGAGACCACGCGGCAGGGCTATGTCTTTCGCACCGATATCCGGCTGCGCCCGGCGCCCTCGACCACGCCGGTCTGCATGGCGATGGAGGCGGCCGAGCAATACTATGAATCCGTCGGGCGCACCTGGGAACGTGCCGCGCATATCAAGGCGCGGGTGATTGCGGGCGATTTCGCCGCCGGCAACGCCTATCTCGACCGGCTGACCCCGTTTGTCTGGCGCCGGCATCTGGATTTCGCGACCATTCAGGACACGCACGAGATGCTGCGCAAGATCCGCGAGACCAAGCGGCGCTTTATGCGGGCCGATATCGCCGGGGCGGATGTGAAGCTGAACCCGGGCGGGATCCGCGAGATCGAGTTTTCGGCCCAGACGCGGCAGCTGATCCATGGCGGGCGCCATGTGGAGCTGCGCGACCGCCGCACGCTCGGCGCGCTGGCAGCCCTGGCAGGCACCGGGATCATCCCCGACGATATCGCGAGACAGCTGAGCGACGACTACATCGCCCACCGCACGCTGGAACATCGCCTGCAGATGATCGAGGACGCGCATACCCATACGATCCCCACCAGTCTGGAAGGCCGCCGCCGGGTCGCGGCGCTGATGGGTGTGGAAGATATGGGTGCCTGGGAGGCCGAAATCGCCGAGCGCATGGCACGCGTGCATCGCATTGCCGAGGATTTCTTTGACC
This sequence comes from Pseudomonadota bacterium, assembly GCA_039028555.1. Classification (GTDB taxonomy): domain Bacteria; phylum Pseudomonadota; class Alphaproteobacteria; order Rhodobacterales; family Rhodobacteraceae; genus Thermohalobaculum. The sequence goes on from JBCCHW010000099.1 coordinate 3,082, forward strand.
CCGCCCGGCAATCCGACGATCCGGCGGCGGGCAGCCTCAGGGCGGCGCCCGCGGGCCTCGAGAAGCTGGGCTTTGCCCGGCCCGAGGATTCCGCCCGCCTGATCGCGCGCTGGCGCAATGGCGAGATTGCCGCCACCCGGTCGGACCGGGCGCGCGCGCTCTATCTCGCGCTCGAACCCCGGATCCTGAAACAGCTGGCCGAGGCGGCCGATCCCGATCAGGCGACCGCAGAATGCGACCGTTTTTTGTCGGGCCTGCCCGCGGGGGTGCAGGTGTTCTCGCTGTTCAAGTCCAACCCGCATCTGTTGGATCTCATTCTGCGCATTTGCACGGTCGCGCCAAAGCTGGCGGCCCATCTGGGGCGCAACCCGCAGACGCTTGATGCCCTGCTCGAGCCCGGGTTTTTCGCCCAGTTGCCCGATGTTTCGGTCCTGACGGCGGATCTCGAGATGCATCTGCACCAGGAGACGGATTACGAGCGCATGCTCGACCATGTCAGGCGCTGGGCGCGCGAAAAGCACTTTCAGATCGGTGTTCAGATCCTCAGCGGGGTGGCGGGGCCGGAGGAAGCTGGCCTGGCCTTTTCCGCCGTGGCCGAGGCCGCCATGTTGGGCCTCGTGCCCCGCGTGACCCAGGAGTTCAGCACCAGGCACGGGCCGCCGCCGGGGCGCGGCATGGCGGTGCTCGCGATGGGCAAGCTCGGATCGGCCGAGATGACCGCGAGCTCTGATCTCGACCTGATCATCGTCTACGATCCGCTCGACGCAGAGCTTTCGACCGGGCGCAAACCGCTGACCCCGCGGGTCTATTACACCCGCCTGACCCAGGCGCTGGTCGCCGCCATCACCGCACCCACGGCCGAGGGGCAGCTCTATGAGGTCGACATGCGGCTGCGCCCCTCGGGCCGCCAGGGGCCGGTCGCGGTCTCGTTCGAGGGCTTTCGCAGCTATCACGAAAACGAAGCCTGGGTCTGGGAGCATCTGGCGCTGACCCGCGCGCGGGTGCTGACCGGCGACCCGGCGCTGGCCCGCGATATCGACGCCGTGATCGCCGCCGTGATGGCCAAGCGCAAGGGCGACCCGGACGTGATCGAGGACGGCCGCGACATGCTGCGCCGGATCGACGAGGCCCGGCCCGGCTCGACGCCGGACCCCTGGAACCTCAAGGAGGTGCCGGGCGGGATCAAGGAGATCGAGTTTCTCGCCCAGTCCGGCGTTCTGTTGAACGGCGTGGCGACCGGGCGCCGCGCGATCGACGCGCTGGCCCTGCTGGCCGATGCGGACTGGCTGAGCGCCGAGGATTGCGACACGCTGACGGATGCGCTGGGCCTGATGACCTCGCTGCAACAGATCGAGCGCGTGGCCCTCGACCGGCGGCTGTCGCATGACGCCATCGGGCAGGGGCTGGCTGGCCTGCTCTGCACGGCCGGCAATGTGGACGCGCTCGACAGTCTCGAGGCCAGTCTCGCGGGCAAACAGGCAGCGGCGCAGGCGATCCTGACCCGGTATTTCGGCGAGCCCGGCGGCGCGGGCGCGGCAGACGCGGATTAATCCTGCGTCAGCGACCAGACTTTCTCATTGGTGCCCGGCGTCCGGCTGCGCACGATTTCCACGCCCAGCGTGGCCCCGTTGGCGAGGCGGTCGAGCTTTTCGATGCGGATGATCGCCCGGCGCGCGCGGGGGTCGACCAGAATGGTGCTGGCGAGCCGCTCGGCAAAGGTTTCGAGGAGGTTGATCCGCGCGCCCCCGGCCAGATCCTCGATCGCCTGGACCAGATCGTCATAGTTGATCACGCCGCCCACCCGGTCGTCGACATGGGCCGCACTGCGCGACACCTCGAGCGTGATGTCAAAGCGCACGCGCTGGGTGACGCCGTGTTCCTCGCGATAGGCGCCAACCTCGATATCGCGCACATAATTCGACAGAAAGATCCGGTCCGGCACATCGGCGTGCAGGGTCTGGCCTTCCTCAGCCACTGAAGAGATCGCGCTTTTCGCCATCGGGACAGCCCTTTGATTGTCGCCCACATGACGCCACCATTACGCAGGAACGCCGTGAATTACCATGCCGAATTGGCCGACTGTCCCGATTGCTGGCACCGGTTGCGAACAATTCGCCTTAACGGCTCGAAAGCCGCGTTTTATAGCGATAAAAGAGATGGTCGCCGATCCGGGCGGTTTTCATCAGCTTCTTTGACCATTTAGGCCGCACCGCAGACGTGTGGTAATGCGTCGCCTCGCCCGTCAGGATGCGCGGCTTGCCCTGCAGCATGACCCAGGCGACCTTGCCGACCCGCTCACGCGCGCCCTTTTCGTGCATCTTGTCCGACAGCCCGTCGCAGCGATACGAGAACTGGCAGCCCCGGCCGCTTTTCTCGCCCTGATGGACCACGCCGCAGACCGTGCTGGGATACTTGCTGGAATCGACCCGGTTCAGGATCACCTCGGCCACCGCGATCTGGCCCATCAGCGTCTCGCCGCGGGCCTCGAAATACAGCGCCTCGGTCAGGCAGGCCCATTCCGCGCTGCGCTCTCCCACCTCGACATGGTCGATCGCGGCAAGATCGATATTGCCGGTGGTGTCCACAGCCAGCAGAGCGGCCTGTTGGGCATTCTGCGCGCCATCGGTATTGGCCGAAATCGTCGCGTCCTGATCGGCGAGCTTGCTGATCATCTCGGGCGTCGCGGCGGCATCGCTGGGCGCCTCGATCGAAACATCCTGCACCGGCAGGCCGGCGACGCGGCGGAAATTCTCGGTCTCGGCAAAGGCATTCAGGCCCAGCCGCTCGACATGGAGAAGGTCAAGCGCACCAATCCGGTCGCTGAACGTGTTTGGGCCCGCAGGCGCAGGATCAGACGACGTATCCGCCGCGGCGCCCTGAACAGCGAAAAGAGAGGTGAGTCCGACAACACAAAGGCCCCGGACAATCCGAGACCCGAATTTCATCGCAAACATCGAACATTCCTTCGCGCTTTGCCAGCAGCGCCACCCTTAGACGTCCTCCCCAGGAACATCTTCTACGCCGGCGTATTTCAACTACCCCTTCGCACAGACCGGCTGCTTACTGATTTTTTTGCAAGATTCCCACTGAATCCCGCGCCAACCGGATATGCGTATTTCGCCTATATCTGCGTATGTGACCGAAAAACATCAACAATTTTCGATCTTATTGCTGCCAAAGAATCGGCAAATTCCCTGAATGGGGCAGTTTCCGAGCGTCTTTCACCCTGATTCCGAAGGGCCGAGAGCCCCTCGCGACCGAATCGGTCGATCAGATGGCCCTCGGCCCAGACACGCGCCTGATGCAGATGACGCGCCCGGGCGGTCGCGCCCAGGGCCGCGCTTTTGTGCACCAGCCAGTCGACGACCTCGTCGATCCCGCTGCCGTCATTGGCCGAACATCTGAGCACATCCGCCGCCGCGCCGCCCCCTGCAACCAGCGACAAGGCCCCGCGCAGGTCGGATTCGGTGCGCCGGGCCAACGCCTCCATATCGCCCTTGGTCACCAGGATCAGGTCGGGCACCTCCATCACCCCGGCTTTCATGAACTGCAATGCGTCGCCCGATCCGGGCTGGGCGCAGAACACCACCAGATCAGCCTGATCGACGATGCTGTATTCCGACTGGCCGACCCCCACCGTCTCGACGATCACGATGTCGTAGAGCGCGCGCATCAGCACGGCGGCGGGCAGGGTCACATCGGCGACACCACCCAGCCGGTCGCGCGCCGCCATCGAGCGCACAAAGACGCCCGTGTCATCGGGATCGATGCGAAACCGCGTCCGGTCGCCCAACAGCGCCCCGCGCGAGCGGCGCGAGCTGGGGTCGATCGCGATGATGCCCAGCGTCTTGCCGCGCTGGCGAAACGCGGTGATGAGCGCGTCGATCAGCGTGGACTTGCCCACCCCCGGCGGGCCGGTCAGGCCCAGCACGGCCCCCTTTGGCGCCCGGAACGCCTCGTCGAGCAGATCGGCCACCGCCGCGCTCTCGGCCCGCGCCTCAAGATCGGTCAGCGCCCGCGCCAGCGCGACCTTGCCGCCCGATGCAAGATCGCCAAGGCGGGTCATCGGCGCGCCCTGATCGCGGCCTGCGCGGCGGCGAGGCGCGCAACCGGCACCCGGTAGGGCGAGCACGAGACATAGTCGAACCCGGCCGCCTCGCAGAAGCTGATGGATTCGGGGTCGCCGCCATGCTCACCGCACAGCCCGATCGAGATTTCCGGCTTCACGGCCCGGGCCCGTTCGATGCCGATCCGGATCATCTCGCCCACGCCTTCCTCGTCGATCTGGTGAAAGGGGTCGTGCTCATAAACGCCTTGAGCGACATAGTCGGGGATGAACCGCCCCGCATCATCGCGCGACAGGCCATAGAGCATCTGGGTCAGGTCATTGGTGCCAAAGCTGAGGAAATCGGCCAGCCGGGCGATATCGCCCGCCCGCAGGCAGGCGCGCGGCGTCTCGATCATGACACCCAGGCTATAGTCGAGGCTGGCGCCGCGTTCGGCGCGCACCGCCTCGGCCACATCCGCGATCCGCTCTTTCAGCAGGGCCAGTTCGCGCACGGCCGAGACCAGCGGAAGCATGATCTCGGGCAGCGAGTCCTGGCCCGTCTGCGCCTTGAAATCCGCCATCGCCTCAAAGATCGCGCGGACCTGCATCTCGTAGACCTCGGGAAAGGCGATGCCGATCCGGCAGCCCCGCTTGCCCAGCATCGGGTTGAATTCGGCCAGTTCCAGGGCGCGGGCGCGGATCTTGTCGACCGGCACCTTCAACTCGCGGGCCATTTCCTCCATCTCGCCGGTGCCGTGGGGCAGAAACTCGTGCAGCGGCGGGTCGAGCAGGCGGATCACCACCGGCATGCCGCGCATCTGGGTGAACAGCTCCATGAAGTCGCCGCGCTGCATCGGCAACAGCTTGTCGAGCGCCGCGCGCCGGTCCGCCTCGCCATCGGCCAGGATCATCTGGCGCATGGGCGCGATCCGGTGATCCTGAAAGAACATGTGCTCGGTCCGGCAAAGCCCGATGCCATGCGCCGCGAAACCGAGCGCTGTTTCCGCATCGCTGCCCATATCGGCATTGGCGCGCACATCCAGGCGCCGTGCGGCGTCGGCCCAGCTCATCAGGGTGGCAAAGGCGCCGGTGATCTCGGGCATCAGGGTGGGCACCGCGCCGGCCAGCACCTGCCCCTCGCCGCCATCGACGGTGATCACATCGCCTTCGCGAAAGATGCGGCCATCGGGGGCCTTCAAGGTCTTTTCCTCGACATTCAGGGTCAGGTTCTGCGCGCCCACCACGCAGGGCGTGCCCAGACCGCGCGCCACCACGGCGGCGTGGCTGGTCATCCCGCCACGGACGGTCAGAACTCCGGTCGCCGCGTGCATGCCGCGGATATCCTCGGGGCTGGTCTCGATCAGCGCCAACAGGGCCGGCTCGCCCAGCTCGGCGGCCTGTTCGGCGGCGCGCGGCGAGAAGACCAGCGGGCCCGAGGACGCGCCGGGCGAGGCGGGCAGCCCCTGCCCCACCACGTCACGCTTGGCCGCGGGGTCGATGGTTGGATGCAGATGTTCATCAATCACGCCCGGGCCGGTGCGCAGCAAGGCTTCCTCACGCGTGATCGCACCGGCCTCGGCCAGATCCACGGCGATCTGAACCGTCGCCCGCGCCGAACGTTTCAACTGGTAAAGCTCCAGGATCTGCACCGACCCGCCGGCCAGGGTGAAGTCGAGGCTGAAGACCTCGCCCAGCTCGCGTTCGACCCGTTGGCTGATCGAGGCGAGCTCTGCCGTGGCCGCGGGATCGCCCTCCTCCAGCGAGGGCTCGCGCAGCTGTTTCTCCTCCCGCTCCCAGCGGCACAGCACGGACGGGGTTCTCAGGCCCATCATCGCCTCGCCCCCCTGGGCATTGACCAGATAGCGCCCGCTCATGCGCGCCGCGCCCGTTGCGGGGTCGCGCGGATGGGCAACACCGGCGCCCGAACTGCGCCCGGTGCCCAGCCCGATGGCCATCACCTGCACCATCAGCGCCAGCGGCGCGTCCTCGTCAAAGCCCCGCGACAACCGGCGCAGGCGCGCGCGTGGCGCGTGCCAGGCCCTGGCAATCTCGCGCACGGCGCGCACCAGCTGATCGCAGGGATCCTCGGGAAAGGCAGCGCCGGTGGCATCATCGATCAGCCGCAGGCAGGTCTCGGCCAGATCGGCCAGCTGCCCGGCATCGAGATCGCTTTCGGCTTCGACGCCAAGCTCGCGCAACAGGTCAAAGAGCGCATATTCGAACTCTTCCTCCTCGACGCCCAGCGCGCCCACCCCGAACGACTGGATCAGGCGGCGGCGCATGTCCTGGGCGACCCGCGGGCCATGGCGCGCGATCAGCTCAGGCATCGCATCGCCCGAGGCGCCGATGTTCAGGATCGCGGGGACCACATCGCTGCCCGAGCCGCGCGACGAGGCCCTGACCGACAAAAGCGGCGGCCCCTCGAGCCCGGCGGAGAGGCGCGCGACCGCCTCGCGCAGGGTCGCTTCCAGCCGCTCTTCCTCCAGCAGCGCCTCGGGCATCACAAAGGCCGGCGGCACCGGCACGCCCACACACGCCGCGCGCGACAACAGCGCAGCCTTGGTGCCAAAGACTGCCGCGTCCAGCACCTCGCCCCCCGGTCCGATCCATCCCAGATCCTGTTTCATGAGGCCGTCATACACAGCCATTTCGCAAATGCACAAGGGGACTGAGCCCCCCGCCGGCCCGTCGCATGACGGATTTGCGACGCTGGCGCGCTGTTGCAACGGGTGGGGGGCTCAGCCCTCGATCGCGGACCAGCGGGCGACATGGTGCATGACGCCGCGCACACGGGCGAGGAGGCAAAGGCGGTTGCGGCGCAGGGCGGGATCCTCGGCATTGACGGTCACCTCGGTGAAAAAGGCGTCGATCGGCGCGCGCAGGCGGGCCATCTCGGTCATCGCGGCCTCGAAATCCTCGGCCTCGAGCGCGCGGGCAATCGCGGGTTCGGCAGCATCCAGCGCGGCGAACAGCGCGCGTTCCGCCGCCTCGGTGGCGAGCGCCGGATCGGGGGCGGCGTCAAAGCGGGCGCCGTCCTTTTTCTCCTCGGCGGCGAGAATGTTGGAGGCACGCTTGTACCCGCCGAGCAGCGTGGCCCCGTCCTCGGTCGCCAGAAACGCCTGCAGGGCCCGCACCCGGTTGACCAGCAACACCAGATCGTCCTGCCCGCCAAGCTGGAAACAGGCGTCGATCACGTCATGGCGAATGCCCTGATCACGGAGATAGACTTTTAGCCGGTCGGCGAAGAAGGCGAGGAGGTCAGAAGTAGGAGCGTGAACGTTCGAACTTTCCACGCCACGGATCTCTTTCAAGAATGCGGCGATCTTGGGTTGGTGCAGATTAGTCCGAACAAATTCCTTAACGGCTTCGATCTGCCCTTTCTCGATGCGCAAAACCCGAGCTGCAATTTCTTCGGCGGAATCAATTTTCTCATATGCAGCATCCATCCAAGTTCCAAAATGCGAGTTATTCGCTGTGGTAAGGATCGGGCGCAACTTCAAAGGTAAGTTTCCGTCAATTATCATTCTGATTACACCGAGGCAGGCACGGCGCAGAGCGAATGGATCTTTGCTACCTGTTGGTTTCTCGTCGATTTCCCAGAAACCAGCGAGCGTATCAATCTTGTCGGCCAGCGCGACGGCGATGGAGACCGGTTCGGTTGGCACCGCGTCCGAGGGGCCCAGCGGGCGGTAATGGGCCTCGCAGGCATTGGCGACCTCGGCCGGCAGGCCGGCCTCGGCGGCATAGTACCCGCCCATGATCCCCTGAAGCTCCGGGAACTCATAGACCATCTCTGACGACAGATCCGCCTTGGCCACGCGCGCGGCTTGTTCGGCGAGATCAGGGTCGGCGCCGACCTTTGGCGCGATCTCGCGGGCCAGCATCGCGATCCTGTCGATGCGTTCCGCCTGCGAGCCGAGCTTGTTGTGGAAGGTGACCTGTTTGAGGCTGTCGAGCCAGGCTCCCATGCCCGCCCGGGCGACGCGCAAATCGTTCTCCCAAAAGAACTTGGCATCCGAGAGGCGGGCGGCGAGCACCTTTTGGTTGCCCGCAAGGATCGTCGCCCCCTGATCGGCGGTGTCGATATTGGCGACCGTGATGAACCGCTCGATCCGCCCGGTCTTTGGGTTGCGCACGGAAAAGAACTTCTGGTGTTCCTTCATCGAGGTTTGCAGCACCTCCGCCGGCAGGGCCAGGAAATCCTCGCCGATCTCGCCCATCAGCACGACGGGCCATTCGACCAGACCCGCAACCTCGGCCAACAGGCCCTTGTCCTCGACCATCTCGAACCCCTGGGCAAAGGCGAGTTGCGCCGCGTCATGGGCGATTTTCGCCTGACGTGCCGCGGGATCGAGGATCACGAAAGCCTCCGCCAGCCGGGCGGAATAGTCGTCGAACCCGGTCACGGCAAAAGGATCGGGCGCCATGAAGCGATGGCCGCGCGTGGTATCCCCCGCCGCGATCCCATCAATCGCAAAGGGCACCACCCGGGCGCCCGCCTCATCGGTCAGCAGGCAGAGGATCGAATGGAGCGGGCGCACCCAGCGCAGGCTCCCCGCCCCCCAGCGCATGGATTTCGGCCAGGGGAAGGCGCGCACGGCGGCGGTCACGGCCTCGGCGATCACCTCCTCGGCCGCGCGGCCGGGTTTGTCGATGACGGCGAACAGGACCTTTCCCTTTTTGTCGTCGCGTTCCTCGAGCTGGTCGCGGCTGAGGCCGGTCGCGCGCAGAAAGCCCTCGATCGCCTTCTCGGGCGCATCGACGCGCGGGCCCTTGCGCTCTTCGCGCTGGGCGGCGGTCATGGCGGGCAGCCCGTCGAGCGTGAGCACCAGACGGCGCGGGGTGACAAAGCTGCCCGCACCCGCATAGGTCAGCCCCGCCTCGACCAGATGGTCGGTCACGAGGCGTTTGAGGTCCGCCGCCGCGCGGGCCTGCATTCGGGCTGGGATCTCTTCGGAGAAGAGTTCTAGAAGGAGGTCTGGCATCGGGTATCAGTCTGGAATATCGCGGCAGGGAGCCACCACGGCAAAGCGGTCCGCAAGCTCGGCCAGTGCTGTGCGATGCACATCCGCCGCCGCGATGACGCCGCCAAGTGGGTCGGGCAGGTCGCGTGTGGCCGCGGCATCCAGGGCGATGGTCGAAAGGAACCCGTGATCGAGCGCCGCACGCGCCGTGGCGGAGACGCACATATGCGTCATGAAACCTGCCAGGATCAGGCCACGGCCAGGATGTTTGGCCAGCTCGTCAGCCAGCGTTGTCCCGGCAAAGGCGTTCGGCAACCCCTTGGTGACCACCGCCTCGTGCCCCAGTGGCGCAACATCCTGGTGGATGTCGCTTCGGCGCGCATCGGGATCAAAGGCGCCGCCGGCTTTGCCCAGATGCCGGACGTGAACGACCGGCGCCTCCGCCGCGCGAGCCCGCGCG
>JBCCHW010000100.1:0-12525 GCA_039028555.1 Pseudomonadota bacterium
AACAGCCGGTCCTGTTGCACCGCTTCCTTGTCGCCGCCCCTGATCTTGCGGCTGAGATTCTGCAGGCGTTTCTCGATACTCTCCAGATCGGCGAGCATCAATTCGGTCTCGATGGTCTCGGCATCGGCAATCGGATCGACGCGGCCTTCCACATGGGTCACGTCGCCATCCTCGAAACACCGCAGGACATGGGCGATCGCATCCGTCTCGCGGATATTGGCAAGGAACTGATTGCCGAGCCCTTCGCCCTTCGATGCCCCCTTCACCAGCCCGGCGATATCGACAAAGGTCAGCCGGGTCGGGATGATCTGCTTCGACTTGGCGATTTCGGCGAGAGTGTCGAGCCGGGGGTCGGGTACATTTACCTCGCCCACATTCGGCTCGATGGTGCAAAACGGAAAATTCGCGGCCTGGGCGGCGGCGGTTCGGGTCAGCGCATTGAACAGGGTGGACTTGCCCACATTGGGAAGTCCGACGATGCCGCATTTGAAACCCATGATCCTGCCTCAGTTCCGCTCTCCGGCCCGGCCCTTCGCACGGGGTGACACGCGCGGTCAAGCCTCAGGAGCGGCGGAAATGCCGTGCCAGGCGGTCGAGCATGCTTGGCGCGGCCTCGTCGGGCGCCGCAGCAGGCGTTTCCGAATCCGGTTTCGCGGATTTGAGCTCCGGCGCTTTGGGTTTCGCGGGCTTTGGTCGGGGTGGATTGACCGCAACTGCGACGGCATTCTGAAACCCCGCAGCATCGCCTGAGGCGAGCTTTGCCGCGCCCTCTCCTATTCCCCGGATCAACGGGTCGAGCCAGGCTGCGTCGGCCTTGGCGAAATCGTGAAGCACATATCCCGGCACCTTGGCCTTGTCGCCCGGATGCCCGACACCCAGCCGCACCCGGGTATAGTCCGGGCCGATATGCGCATGAAGCGAGCGCAGCCCGTTATGCCCGGCATGGCCTCCGCCGGTTTTCACTCGGCATTTCCCGGGGACAAGGTCGATCTCGTCATGAAAGACCGTGATGTCGGCGGAGGTGAGTTTGTAAAATCGCATCGCCTCTCCGACCGACTGGCCCGAGAGGTTCATGAAGGTTTGCGGCTTGAGCAACAAGACCTTTTCGGTGCCCAGCCGCCCCTCGGCGATCTCCCCTTGGAACTTTTCCCGCCAGGGGGAGAATCCGCCACCTGCCCCATGGCGCGCGATCTCGTCCAGCGCCATCCAGCCGATATTGTGCCGGTTGCGGGCGTATTTCGCGCCCGGATTGCCGAGGCCGACGAAGAGGTGCATGTCTCTCGCCCCCGGGGCCCGGTCCTCAGGCCTGTTTGTTGTGCTCGCGGATCTTCTCGGCGGCTGCCTCGTCAAAGGCCACGCCGCTTTCGGCCAGCATCTTGTCGAGCGAGCCGTCCAGCGTCATTTCTGTCACGATATCGCAGCCGCCGATGAAATCACCCTTCACATACAACTGCGGCGTGGTCGGCCAATCGGAGAAATCCTTGATCCCCTGGCGCATCTCGTCACTTTCCAGAATGTTCACATCCTTGTAGGCGACGCCCATAAAGGTCAGGATCTGGCTGACCCGGCTGGAAAAGCCGCATTGCGGCATGCTGGTCGTCCCCTTCATGAAAAGCACGACATCGTTGTTGTCTACGTGATCCTTGATCACGGCCTGGGCGGCGGTGGTATCCATCTCTTCGATCTCCTGACCGGGTTAATCTGGCGCGCTGGTCTGCAACGCCATGGCATGTAGCGGGGCGCCGGGACCATGCAAGATGCTGGTGAGCGCCTTGTTGACCATACGTTGCTGCTGCACACGATTCTTGCCGCGGAACTCTTCGGCGACGACCGTGACGGCATAATGGTTCTGATCGCCCGCGGTATCGACCACCTCGACCCGGGCACCGGGCAGACTTTCGAGGATCAGGCGTTCGATTTCGCTGGCGGGAACGGGCATGGGCTGGCACTCCTTGGCGGTTCAGTTCGCATTTAGCCCTGATCGCGGGGGCATGCAAGGAGGCACCCCATGACAACCGTCGGTGAGCAGCTTGTGGAATGGCTCGAGGCCTATGGTGTGGATACGGTTTTCGGCATCCCCGGTGTCCATACGGTCGAGATGTATCGGGGGTTGGCGAGGTCCTCGATCCGTCACATGACGCCGCGCCACGAACAGGGTGCAGGCTTTATGGCCGATGGCTACTGGCGGGCGACCGGCCGTGTCGCGGCGTGCTTCGTCATCACCGGGCCGGGGCTGACGAATATCCTGACACCCATGGCCCAGGCCTATGCCGACAGCGTGCCCATGCTGGTGGTGAGCGCGGTCAACCGGCGCGCCGCACTTGGCCTGGGGGCAGGTGATCTGCACGAGATACGGAATCAGAGCGTGATCGCGGCGCAGGCCGCGGCCTTTTCCCATTCGCTAACCGATCCCGGCCAGCTCGGCGATGTGCTGGCGCGTGCCTGGGCGGTTTTCCAATCTGCCCGGCCCCGCCCGGTTCATATCGAAATCCCGGTCGATATGTTCTCGATGCCTGCGGTTGGCGGGGTCATTCGCGCCCCATCGATCGCCCCGCCGCAGCCTCCGCAAGCCGAACTCGCCCGGGCGGTTGCCCAACTCAAAGAGGCCGAGCGTCCGCTGATCCTGGTCGGCGGCGGCGCCAAAGCGGCGCGTATCGCCCCGTTGGCCGAACATCTGGGCGCACCAGTTGTGATGACCACCAATGGCCGGGGAATCCTGGCGCACGATCATCCGCTCGCCGTTCCGGCCAGCCCGTCGCTCGAGTGCATCCGGCAGCTGATCGCAGAGGCCGATGTCGTGCTGGCCGCGGGCACCGAGATGGGGCGCACGGACTACGACATGTATGACCGGGCGGATCCCTGCTTTCCCGGCAGTCTGATCCGGATCGAGATCGATCCCGAACAGATGAACCGTGGCGCCGTTCCCGATCTCGCGCTCTGCGGAGATGCCGCCACGGGCATATCCCGGATGCTCGAAATGATGGATGGAACGACAAGGCCCGTGGATGACCGTGCAGCCGCTGCGAGCGAGGCGGCCATTCGAGAGATCGGGGGCACCTATCGCCGCAGCCTCGACTTTCTCGAGCGGATCCGCGATGCCCTGCCGCACGCGCCGATCGTCGGTGATTCCACCCAGTCGGTCTATGCTGGCAATCTCTATTATGGCGCCCCGGCGCCCAGCCTCTGGTTCGGGGCGGCGACCGGGTATGGCGCGCTCGGCTACGGGTTCCCGGCCGCAATCGGGGCCGCGCGCGCAACCGGCGGCCCGGCGGTATGCCTTGCCGGTGATGGCGGATTGCAGTTTTCGCTCGCGGAGCTCGGGCTCGCGGTCGAGGAGGCTTTGCCGGTCATCCTGATTGTCTGGGACAATAGCGGCTATGGCGAGATCAAGAGCTATATGGTCCAGAACCAGATCACACCGGTCGGGGTGGACCTGCACACACCGGACTTCATCGGCCTGGCGAAAGCCTATGGTGCAGCATCTGCCAGCGTCGGATCACTGGATGACCTGCCGGTCCTTTTGGGCGAAGCCGCCGCACGGCAAGGCCCGACGGTGCTGTACCTGCCGGAGCAGGTCGTCCTCGGCTAGCGGCCTCGTTCAGGCGGCGAGGATGCGCGAGAGGATCTCGGTGGTGTTCCGCGACAACCCCTCGACGCCAAGGATCCGCTCCACCACAGCGCGCATCTTGCTGCTGCGCAGCGGTTCGTAGCGTTTCCAGGTCTCAAAGACACCGGCGAGCCGCGCCGTGGTTTGCGGGTTCACCGGGTCAAGCTTGATCAGCCAATCGGCGACAAGATCATACCCGCTGCCATCGGCGGCGTGAAATCCGGTGGGGTTCGCCATGGCGAAGACCCCGATCACCGAACGGAACTTGTTGGGGTTCTGCCAGTTGAACGCCTCATGCCGGGTCAAAGCCTGAACCCGGTCATGTGCGCCGGGTTGAGGGTTCATCGCCTGCAGCGCCAACCACTTGTCGAGCACCAGCGTATCGTCGCGCCACTGCTCATAGAAGGCCGTCAGGCACTCCGCCGCGCCCGGCGCACCGTTATGGACAACGCAGGTCAGGGCGGCAAGCTGATCGGTCATGTTGTCGGCGGTGCTAAAACGGCTCTCGGCCAGCGCCAATCCCGCGCCGGTCGCGCCAGCCAGCAATGCCATTGCCCGATTGCGAAGCGTGCGCTTGCCGGCGCTCGCTGCATCCGGCGAGTACGGGCCCGGCGTCTCCATTTCTTTGTGAATCCTGGTCAACTGATCGGAAAGTTCCGTGCCAAGCGCCCGACGCATGGTCACAACCGCATGGTGGATGGGATCGGGGTTGACCGGATCGCCCCGGCTGGCCACATCGCCCGCCAGTTCGTCTTCGCCGGGCACGTCAAGGATCAACGCCTTGAAGGCCGGGTCCAGTGTCGGGTCCGCCAGAACGCTTGCGATCCCATCGACCCAGACCGCTGGAACATCGCCACCCGAAATCACGTCGTGGGCAATGTCGATCGCGAGGCTACGCCCGGCCTCCCATCGATTGAAGGGGTCGGTATCATGCGCCAGCAAGAAGGCTTGCTCGCGATCGCTCATGTCGCGCTCGATCAGGACCGGCGCGGCAAAGCCGCGGTTGATCGAGAGGATCGGACGGGCCTGATCGTCCGTGTCACGACCGGCCGCCGCGACTGGCGACCAGGCCCATCCATCGCCCTCACGGGAAAGGCGGAAATGCTGCTCCGCCTCGGTCAATTCGAGGAGCGCGGTCGCGGCGATTTCTTCACCATCGGCGCCAAGCGCTCCAACCGCCATGGGGATCACCATGGGCAGCTTTACCGGTTGACCCGGGGTCGGGGGCACTTCCTGTTTCAGGGTCAGGGTCAACGCCTTGCCGTCCCACCGGTCATTGACCGCGACCCGCGGGGTGCCGGCCTGCGACCACCACAGCTTGAAATGGCCAAGGTCGATCCCGCAGGCATCTTCGAAACAGGCACGGAACTGTTCTATGGTGCAGGCCTCGCCATCGTGGCGCGCAAAGTAAAGATCCAGCGCCTTGCGGTATCCCTCGGCCCCGACCAGCGTGTGAAGCATGCCGATGACCTCGGCACCTTTCTCGTAGACCGTCGCGGTGTAGAAATTGTTGATCTCGACATACTCCTCCGGGCGCACCGCATGGGCGAGCGGGCCTTCGTCTTCCCGGAACTGCCGGGCACGGAGCTGTTTCACATCGCCGATCCGCTGCACCGCGGCCGAGCGTTCATCGGCCGAGAAACACTGATCGCGGAAGACGGTCAGCCCTTCTTTCAGGCACAGCTGGAACCAGTCGCGGCAGGTGATGCGATTGCCTGTCCAGTTGTGGAAGTATTCATGGGCGACGATGGATTCGATCAGTTCATAGTCGCGGTCTGTCGCCGTCTCAGGGCTTGCGAGAACATATTTCGAGTTGAAAATGTTGAGCCCCTTGTTCTCCATCGCCCCCATGTTGAAGTCATCCACGGCCACGATCTGAAAGATGTCGAGGTCATACTCACGACCGTAGGCTTCCTCGTCCCATCGCATCGACCGGATCAGGCTGTCCATGGCATAGGCGCATTTATGCTCATCGCCGGGGCGCACCCAGACCTTGAGCGCGACCGGCATGCCCGAGGCCGTGGTGAACGCGTCGTCATGCGAGACCAGGTCCCCGGCGACGAGGGCGAAAAGATAGGCGGGCTTTGGATGCGGGTCATGCCATTCGGCGAAATGCCGGTCTTCATCGAGAGCGCCCGCCGCGCCCGGATTGCCGTTGGAAAGCAGAACAGACACATCCCCGGGCGCCTCGATACGCACGGTAAAGGGCGCCATGACGTCGGGACGATCCGGGTAGTAGGTGATCTTGCGAAACCCTTCGGCCTCGCACTGGGTGCAGTACATACCCTTTGAGAGATAGAGCCCCTCGAGCTCGGTATTCGCTGCCGGGTCAATCTCCGTTTCACAGACCCAGGTAAAGCTATCGGGCAACGGACCCGGCAGGCGCAAACCCTCGTCGGTGAACTCGGGTTCCACCGGTTCGCCATTGATCGTCGCGCCACGGAATGTGAGCTTGCGCCCATGAAGCTCAAATGGCGCGTCCGGCCGATCCGGATTGCGTCGAAAGATGATCCGCGCGGTCACCAGCGATGCCTTTGGCGCGAGATCAAAGGTCAGGTGCACATCGTCAACCCACCAAGCCGGCGGCCGGTAGTCGGCGAGCCGCGTCGGGGTTTGGTGTGGCGATTGGTCGGTGCGCATGTATGGATCTCCTTGATCGTGTAATTCACACATATCTCTGCACGGAGGTTCTTCCTAGAGCCTATCACATTGGGTAGAAGCAAGCCGAAGCTGAGTGCAGGATTTTCCCCATGGCGCGCGCCGCGAAATCATCGACGAAGAAGGCGCCGAAAGGGCGCAAGCGCGTCTCGAAGAAAGCCGCGGCCGAGGCATTGAAGTGGCGAACATGGACGGTTGCCCTGATCCTGGTCGCGCTGGCGGTTCATCTGTTGATCAATGCCTTCGAATTGGTCCCGGTTCATTTCGACGAAGCACAGTACTGGGCCTATGGGCAAGAGCTCGCCTGGGGCTATTTCTCGAAACCCCCGCTGGTTGGTGCGGTGATCCGGCTGTCGACGGATGTCGGCGGCGACACGCTCTTTGCCCTGCGTCTTGCAAGCCCGATTGCCCATGCCCTGATCGCCTGGCTGATCTTCCTGACCGCCCGGCACCTGTTCGAGGCGCAGACCGGGTTTTGGGCGGCGGCGGGGTACTCGCTGGCGCCGGGGGTCGGGGTTTCCGCGATGATCGCCTCGACCGATCCGATCATGATGGTCTTCTGGGCGCTCGCGCTGTACGCGCTGGTGCGCGCAGAGGCGGGCAAACCCTTTTGGTGGGCGGTGATGGGGCTCGCGATCGGGCTTGGCATGCTGGCCAAATACACCATGGTGGCCTTCCTTGCCGGCGTGATCGGCTGGGTGCTGTTTTCTGGCGGAAAACGGGACTGGCGCGGGTTTGCGGTGGCTTTGGTCGCGATGGCCGTGGTCTTTGCGCCCAACGTTCTATGGAACATGGCCAATAGCTTTGCCACCGTGAACCATGTGGCCGGCGACGCCGACCCCGGCGGCAGCCGGTTCAATCCCGGCAAGCTTGCCGAGTTTCTCGGCGCGCAATTCGGCGTAATCGGCGTGGTGTTCTTTGGCACGCTGGGCCTGGTTCTGTGGAGCCGTAAAAGCTGGTTGGGCGATCCGGGAATGCGGCTGTTGGCATGGCAGTGCTTTCCGCTGCTCCTCGCCATCATCGGCCTCGCTTTCGTAACGCGGGCGCAGCCGAACTGGGCGGTGCCGGCCTATATCGCCGGCTCGATTCTGGCCGCGCGCTGGCTGGTTGAGCACGGCAGGCAAAGCTGGATCCTGTGGGGGCAATGCGTCCTCTCGACCGTTGCGGTGGCGCTGGTCTGGGGGCTCGCGGCCGCCTATTCGCAGGGCCCACATCTTGCCCGGGCATTCGATCCGTTCAAGAAAATGCGCATTGCGGAGCCGTTTTGCGAGCGTGCCTTGGGCGTGATGGCGGAGGAAGGGGCCGAGATCCTGCTCTCCGACGACCGCCGCCGCCTGTCGGAATGCATGTTCCTCGGCGGCCTCAGCTGGGACGAAGTCGCGACCTGGAATCCCGACCTGCTACCAGACAACCACCACGAGTTGGTGGCAACGCTATATCCCGGCGACGATCGCGTGATGCTGTTGGCGGTGCTCGGCGCGGGCCGGGGCATCGCAAATGCTTTCGAACACGCGCGCGAGATCGAAACGGGCGACTTCGACACCCATTCCGATCGAAAGCTCGCCTATAGCCTTTGGGCCGTGCAGGGGTTCAAGGGGTACTAGCCCCGTCTGATGGTCGTGATCGGCGCCTGTTACACGGCGCTGAGGATATCAGCCAGATGCGTGGCCAGCAGTTCGGTGCTTTCATGAACACGCGCGCCCGAGGTATCCACGCAGCGATCCGCCCGGCTGTATTGCGTTGTCCGTCGCGCCAGGATCGATTTCAAGGTCGTCATGGCCTCGGGCGTCCGCTCGATCTGGCTCCGGTGGCCTTGCTCGATCACCCGGGCGATATGCTCTTCGGGCGATGCCTTGATCCAGATCGTGTGATAATGGGTAAGAAGGAAATTGAACGTCTCGCGCTGTGTCACCAGCCCGCCACCGGTGCCGAGAACAATTGCGTCGTGACGCTGGGCAACCGAGGCAAGTGCTTGCGCCTCGAGGTTCCGGTACCCTTCCGCACCATAGAGCGCGAAGATCTCGTCGAGCGGCATGCCCCCTTCAGCCCTGATTTCGTCGTTGAGTTCGACAAAGGGCAGCCCGACCCGCTCGGCTGCAATGCGGCCAAGGGTCGACTTTCCGGCGCCGCGCATCCCGATAATCGCAATGCGCTTGGCACGAAGTCGTTGCTGGTTCTGGGGATCCAGAATAGCCATGACCCTGGCGCGCTCGTCCGGCGAAGCCTCGAAATACAGATCGGCCATCGCGAGCAGCCCGTCATCCTCGCAGACCAGACTGGCGACGGGGACATCCAGTGCCTCCGCAACACGCCGCAACAGCCCGACGGAGATATTGCCTGACCCGCCTTCGAGCTGGGCAAGATACCGCTCTGACACGCCCGACGCCTCGGACAAAAGGCGCCGCGAAAGCTTCAGGCGTTTGCGGCAGTCACGGACCCGCGTACCGACCAGCATGAGAAAACCGTCCGAGGACAGCGTTGCGGCGGGATTCTCAAAAGGCGCGTTCATCCAGATTTTCCCGGCGATGCAGGCTGCAGGTCACCATGACAGATGGCATACCTAATTCGATACCAAGCTTCGGCAAGGTGATCCAGAGGCCAAATTTACTCACTTATCCGGTAAGTTAAGAACAGTAAGCGGATTCTTGGCCGCCGGCAATTGATCTGCGCAATAGTCCCTCAGCGCCCGTCAAAGCACCATCGCAGAATAGCCTTTTGCGCGTGAAGTCGATTCTCCGCTTCGTCGAACACCAGCGATTGGGGGCCGTCGAAGACTTCCGAGGTCACTTCCTCGTCGCGATGGGCTGGCAGGCAATGCAAGAAAACCGCCTCGGGCTTGGCGTGCGCCATCAAGTCGGCAGTCACCTGATAGGGCTTGAGCTGATTGTGCCGGCGTTCGCGCGCGGTCACATCGTCGTGCATCGAAAGCCAGGTATCCGCAATCACGGCATCGGCGCCTTGAACCGCCTGCTCGGGATTGCGTTCGATCGTTACCGTCGCGCCCGCCTGACGGGCCGCTGAAACGATGTCCGCCTCCGGGTCCAGTGTTTCGGGGCCGGTGAAGACCAACTCATACCCAAAGGCCGCAGCACCCTGGATCCAGCTCGCGCACACGTTGTTGCCATCGCCGCACCAGACGATCCGCTTGCCGTCGATCGGGCCGCGATGCTCCTCAAAAGTCATCACGTCGGCCATGATCTGGCAGGGATGGGTCCGGTTGGTCAGCCCATTGATGACGGGGACGCTCGAATTCTCTGCCAGTTCGGTCAGGGTCGCATGCTGAAAGGTGCGGATCATGATCGCATCGACATAGCGGCTGAGGACCCGGGCGGTATCCGCGATTGTCTCGCCGTGGCCCAGCTGCATCTCGGCGCCCGACAGCACCATGGTCTCGCCCCCCATCTGGCGCACCCCCACGTCAAAGGAGATGCGCGTGCGCGTCGAGGGTTTGGAGAAAATCAGCGCAACGATGCGCCCGCTCAGGCACTGATCCGCATCGGGTGTCAGCTTGGGTTGACCGTTGCGCAACGCTTTGCGGGCAACCGACTCCTCCAAGATTGCCCGCAGCTCTGCCGCGGGCACCTTGTCGATATCCAGAAAGTGGGTCATGACGCGATTGCAGCTCGCGTGGAAGCCATGGCCTGGTCGAGACGGCGCACACCCTCTACCATGTCATCCTCGGATATGTTCAATGCCGGCAACAGGCGAACGACATTCTCGGCCGCCGGGACAGTCAGCACGCCAGCCGCGCGCCCGGCCTCGACGATCGCCAGATTTGACGCGCCTTCGGCAATGCGCAGGCCAATCATCAGCCCCTCGCCCCGAATCTCGACGATTTCCGGGTGGTTATCGGCGAGTTCGGCGAGTTTCTGGCGCAGAAAAATCCCCTTCTGTCGCACGGCCTCGAGGAACTCGGGCGTCGCAACCTCATCCAGCACGGCCTTGCCGACCGCGCAGGCCAGCGGATTGCCGCCAAAGGTGGACCCATGGGTGCCGGCCACCATGCCGCTTGCGGCGTCTTTGGTCGCAAGAAAGGCACCCAGTGGAAAGCCCCCACCGATCCCCTTTGCGATTCCCATGATATCCGGAGTGATACCGGCGGCCTCATGGGCAAACAAATGCCCGGTGCGGCCCATCCCCGCCTGGATCTCATCAAAGATCAGCAAGGCACCGGTCGCGTCGCAAACCTCGCGTAACCCCCGCAGAAACTGAACCGAGGCGGGACGGATTCCGCCCTCGCCCTGAATCGGTTCAACCATCACGGCGGCGGTCCGAGCGCTGACCGCGGCTTTCACAGCTTCGAGATCGCCAAAGGGGAGTTGCACAAACCCGGGCAGCATCGGGCCGAAACCCGCAACCAGTTTGTCGGCCCCCACCGCCGATATCGCGCCGAGCGACCGGCCATGGAAAGCCCCCTCGAAGGTCACGATCTCGGTCCGGTTCTGACCTTGGTGCGACCAGTATTTACGGGCCGTCTTGATACAACCCTCCATGGCCTCGGTGCCCGAGTTGGTAAAGAACACCGTATCGGCAAAGGTCAGGGCCACCAGCTTGTCGGCCAGCGCCTTTTGTTCGGGGATATCGTAGAGGTTGGAGACATGCCAAAGACGTCGCGCCTGCGCTTCCAAAGCCTGAACAAGCTTCGGATGGGCATGGCCAAGGGCGGTTACGGCAATTCCAGCACCAAAGTCCAGATAGGTCCGGCCATCGGTGGTGGTGAGCCACGATCCTTCGCCCCGCTCGAATTCGAGCGGTGCCCGTGCATAAGTCGGCATAACGGGCGCGATCACTGTGTTGTCTCCTTCAACTGTCCTGCCTTGCAGGTCTCCAAAAACAGAAACCGCCCCAAAGGACCAAACCCCCGGGGCGCAAACCGGGTATGACGAGGTGCCCCGCGAATGTCAATTAGCGCAAGGGCCAGATCAGATGTCCCATGGCGATGGCGCGGGCGCTGGATCAGCTCTTCAATCGGTACCCGCTGTCAAGCCAGCGCCAACACAAAGCAGCAAGTATCGCGTTGACCGCGAGAACGAAGATGACGCCGATCCAGGGGTTTGCATCGGAAACCCCCAAGGCGCCATAGCGCCCCCCGTCGATCAGATAAAAGAATGGGTTGATGTAGCTGACCGCCTGAAAAACCGGGGGCAGCACAGTGATCGAATAGAACGTCCCCGACAGGAAACTGAGCGGCGTCACCACAAAATTGGTGATCGCGGCGGTCTGATCGAATTTTTCAGCATAAATGGCAACCAGCAAGCCGGCAAAAGCCATCATGAAGCTGCCGAGCAGGATGAAGAGGAGCAACCAAAACGGGTGCGCCGGCAGGATGCCCAAGAACGGAAAGACACAAAGGATCAGCGCAACCGCGCATAGAAATCCCCGCGTGGCACCTCCTGCTGCATAGCCGATCAACAGTTCAGTCGCGCTCAAAGGCGGCATCAGGGTGTCGACGATGTTACCCTGAACCTTCGCGATCATCAGGCTCGACATGGTGTTTGCGAAGGCGTTCTGAATGACCGCCATCATCATGACCCCCGGGGCGAGGAAAACCTCGAACGGCACGCCATCCTGTTCCCCGCGACGGGCCGCAAAAGCCAGACTGAAAACCACCATGAACAAGACCGACGTCGCCACAGGCGCGAAAATGGTCTGGGTGACGACATTGAGGAACCGTTGGATCTCGCGCAGATAGAGCGTTCGCAGGCCCAGCCAGTTGACCCGCCCGAACCGCCGGACTCCCATGGATTTGTGCTGCGACATCGCTATCCTTCGCATCTCGAACGCAGATGCCTTGTAACCGAGGTGACAAGGCTTACAATAGGGTCCCAATCTCAGATATAGGCGTCTGCCCCGGCACAGACATGACCCCGGGCAAGCGCCAACTTAAGGAGATGACCATGTCCTGGACCGATGAACGCGTCGAGAAGCTCAAGGAGCTTTGGGGCGAAGGCATGAGCGCGAGCCAGATCGCCAAGTCGCTCGGCGGTGTCACGCGCAATGCGGTGATTGGCAAGGTGCATCGCCTGGGCCTCTCTAATCGTGGCACAAGCGTGCCGGGAAGCGGGTCCACCGAAGAGGCAAAACCAGCCGAGAAGCCGGCTACCAAAGCGACAGTCTCTCAACCCGCTGCCCCTGTCGAGGCACCCAAACCCGCACCGGCACCCAGTGTCTCTCAACGGGTTGCCCCCGTGATCCGCGATGCCAGCCAACCACGCGCGCCCGGCCTGCCGACACCGGAAGAGGAAGCCGCCCGCGCGACC
>JBCCHW010000101.1:0-12452 GCA_039028555.1 Pseudomonadota bacterium
GGCGTCTGGAAGTCCGGTCGTGGGAAGGGTCGCAAGACGCCGAAGGGGCGTCAGTTTGACGATCAGGCGCTTTCGGAGGTTTGCGCGCTGCTGGGCGACCGGCCGCGTCGGCGGGATCTGTTGATCGAGTTTCTGCATCTGATCCAGGACGCCTACAAGTGCCTCTCGGCCAACCATCTGCGCGCGCTGGCCGAGGAGATGCGCATGGCCCAGGCCGAGATCTACGAGGTCGCGACCTTTTATGCCCATTTCGACGTGGTCAAGGAGGGCGAGGAGAGCCCGCCCGCCCTGACGATCCGGGTCTGCGACTCGCTTTCCTGCGAGCTGGCAGGCGCGCAGGAACTGCTCGCCAGGCTGGTCGAACAGTATAACGGTGGCAGGCAGGTGCGCGTGCTGCGCGCGCCCTGCATGGGCCGCTGCGACACGGCGCCGACGCTGGAGCTCGGCCACAATCATATCGACTTCGCCACCCCCGAAAAAGTGGCCGAGGCGATCGTGGCCGACGACACCCACGCCCATGTGCCCGCCTATGAAACACTCGCCAGATACACGGCCGAGGGCGGCTATGAGGCGCTCAAATCGCTGCGCGGCGGGGCCAGGACGCCCGATCAGGTGCAGGAAGAGGTGCTGGAGTCGGGCCTGCGCGGGCTGGGCGGGGCGGGCTTCCCCTCGGGGCGCAAATGGTCGTTCGTGCGCGGGGCCGCGGGCACGAAATACCTCGCCGTCAACGGTGACGAGGGCGAGCCCGGCACCTTCAAGGATCGCTATTATCTGGAACGCACACCGCATCTGTTCCTCGAGGGGATGCTGATCGCGGCCTGGGCGGTCGAGGCCGAGACCTGCTTTATCTATATGCGCGACGAATACCCCGCGGTGCTGCATATTCTGGCCACCGAGATCGCGGCGCTGGAGGCGGCCGGGATCGTCGAGCCTGGCTATATCGACCTGCGCCGCGGGGCGGGTGCCTATATCTGCGGCGAAGAAAGCGCGATGATCGAATCGATCGAGGGCAAGCGCGGCATGCCCCGCCACCGCCCGCCCTATGTGGCCCAGGTCGGCATCTTCGACCGCCCGACGCTGGTTCATAATGTCGAGACGCTCTACTGGGTGGCCAAGATCTGCCGCGAGGGGCCGTCCTGCCTGAACGCGACCGAAAAGAACGGGCGCAAGGGGCTGCGGTCGTATTCGGTGTCGGGCCGGGTTGCCAATCCGGGCGTGCATCTGCTGCCCGCGGGCTCGACCATCATCGATGTGATCGAGGCCTGCGGCGGGATGGCGCCGGGGCACCGCTTCAAGGCGTATCAGCCGGGCGGGCCTTCGTCGGGCATTCTGCCGGCCTCGATGGATGACATTGCGCTGGATTTCGACACGCTGCAGCCCCATGGCAGCTTTATCGGCTCGGCGGCGGTGGTGGTGCTCTCGGATCAGGACAGCGCGCGGGAAGCGGCGCTGAACATGCTGCGGTTTTTCGAGGATGAAAGCTGTGGCCAGTGCACCCCCTGCCGGGTGGGCTGCGAGAAGGCGGTCAAGCTGATGCAGGAAGATCACTGGGACCAGGACCTGCTGGGCGAGCTGTGCGAGGCCATGATCGACGCCTCGATCTGCGGCCTCGGCCAGGCCGCCCCAAACCCGATCCTAATGACAATGAAACACTTCGCCGACGAAATCTGAGCCTCCCGGGGGCAGACGGGCGGGCCTATCCGTGCGGGCACGGATCCCGGGAGGGCCGGGCCCTCCCGCCGGGCGCGCCGCCCGGAGGCCCGCAGCGCGCAAATCCGCATGAAAGCGCTTGACGGCGGATGTCGCCGGGCGCAGACGGGCAGGGAGCCACCAAGGAACCCCGCGCCATGCATCCCAATCCAGCCTTTCGCCGGACCGAGGAAGAAACAGCCCTGGCCTTTGCCCGGGCACGCGGCTTTGGCGTGATGACGGCGGCGGGGCCTGAGGGCGTGCTGGCGGCCCATGTGCCCTTTGTGCTGGAGGGGCGGCGCCTGGCGGCGCATCTGGTGCGCTCGAACCCGCTGGCGCGGCATCTGCGTCAGGGGCCGAGCCATGTCCGGCTGATCGTCTCGGGCCCCGACGGGTATATCTCGCCCGACTGGTACGGGGTCGAGGACAAGGTGCCGACCTGGAACTATGTCGCCGTGCATCTGACGGGCGCCCTGTCGCTGGCGCCGGAGGCGGGGCTGCTTGGCCATCTCGAGGCGCTCTCGGCCCGGTTCGAGGGCAGGCTTGAGAAGCCGCCCTGGACCCACGAGAAGATGAGCGATGGGGTGATGGCAAAGATGATGCGCCAGATCCTGCCCGTCTCGATGGAGATTGCAGGCGTCGAGAGCACGTTCAAGCTGAACCAGAACCAGCCCGACGCCGCGCGCCAAGGGGCGGCGGCGGCGCTGGAGGCGGGCGGCACGCCGGGCATGGAGACCGCCGCACTGGCCGGGTTGATGCGCGGGCTGTCCCATGAGTGATCTGGTGATCCGCGATGCAGTCGCCGCCGACCGGGCGGTGATTACCGGCTTCATGGCGGCGCTGCAGGAGGTGGAGCGCGCGACCGAGCCCAACCGCCGCCCGGGCGCGGAGATGGCGCAGGGCCATTACGACCACCTGCTCGACTGGGTCTCGCAACACCCGGCCGCCGCTGATCTGGTGGCGGAGAGCGGCGGCCATGTCGCGGGCTGGCTCCTCGCCGGCGTCGAGATCGACACCGGCATGTTGGTGCCCGAGGCGGCCCGCGAGACCGGCTGGATCAGCGACATCTTTGTCGCCCCCTCCCATCGCGGCCGGGGGATTGCCACCGCGCTGATCGCTGCGGCGGAGGCGCGCTTTGCCGCCCATGGCATCCGCCGGGTCGAGATCGCGGCGGTGGTGGGCAACGCGCGGGCCATCGCGCTGTATCGACGATTGGGCTTTGCGCCCTATGAACTCTCACTGGGGAAGATGTTGTGACGATCGAACTGACCACTGTTTTGTTCATTCTGGCGGGTGCGGGGCTCGCGGCCTTTGTGGCGGGGTTTGCCGGGTTCGGGACGGCGCTGATGGCCTCGGGGCTCTATTTCCACGTGCTGCCCGCGGCGATGGTGCCGCCGCTGGTGGTGATCGGCTCGGTGGTCTCGCATCTGACCACGATCGCGGTCTCGCGCTCGTGGGCCGACTGGCGCCCGGCGCTGCCGTTTCTGGTGAGCGGGGTGCTGGGGGTGCCCGTCGGGGTGGCGGCGCTGGCGGTGATCTCGCCCCAGGCGCTGCGCGTGGTGGTGGGCACGGTGCTGATCGTGTATTGCGCGGCCAGTTTCTCCGGCCTGCTCAAGCCGTTAGGCGCCTGGCTGCGCAGCCGCTGGCGCGATGCGGGCATCGGCGGGATCGGTGGTGTGCTGGGCGGGATTGCCGGGCTGTCGGGCGTGCTGCCCATGGTGTGGCTGCAGCTCTCGGACGCCAACCCGCGCGAGAGCCGGGCGATCCTGCAGGCCTATAATCTGGTTCTGCTGACGCTGGCGGGTGGCCTGATGGCGCTGAGCGGGCTGGTCACGCAAGACGTGTTCACCGCGCTGATGATCGCGATCCCTGCCGCGGTGGTGGGGGCGCTGGTCGGCAACAAGGCCTTTGGCGTTGTCAATCCGGCGACCTTTCGGCGCGTGGTGCTGGGGCTGTTGCTGGCCTCGGGCATCGTGCTGGTCTGGCGGGTGCTGGCCGAGTGGTCCTGATCGGGCAATATGACAGCCCGTTCGTGCGCCGCGCGGCGGTGACGCTGCACGCCCATGGGCGCGTTTTCGAGCGGCGGGTCCTCTCGACCTTTGCCGATTTCGACGCGATCCGGGCGGTCTCGCCGCTCGGCAAGGTGCCGGTGATGGTCCTGCCCGACGGGCGCGCCCTGCCCGACAGCCGGGCGATCATCGAGTATCTCGAGGCGGACGCGCCCCTGCTTTGCGCCCGCGACCGGGGCGCGATGCTGGCCGTCGAGGCGGTGGGCATCGGGCTGGCCGAGAAGACCTATGAGCGCGGGATCGAGTTCAGCCGCCGGGCGCCGGGGCGGCATGACCCGGAGTGGATCGCGCGGCTAGAGGCTCAGATCCTGGGCGCGCAGGACTGGGTGGAGGCCCGGGTCGGGGCCGGTTATCTCTTTGACGATCGCCTGACGCGGGCCGATCTCGCGGTGGCGATCGCGGCCACGTACCTCGCCGAAAAGCTGCCCCACCTCTATGACCCGGCAGGCCGCCCGGGGCTCGAGGCCCATCGGGCGTTCTGCGAGGCGAGTGCGCCCTTTCAGGCGGCCCCGTTTTCCCGCACGGAGGCGGCGGCGACCGGCTGGCAGCCCGAGGGCTGAGCGCCAGTGCCCGCCTCAGGGCTTGCGCTCCGGTGCCCGCCTCAGGGCTTGTGCCCCGGTGCCCGCCTCAGGGCTGGTGCCCCGGTGCCCGATTCAGGGCTTGTGCTCCGATGCCCGCCTAAGGGCTTGCGCCCCGGGGCCCGATTCAGGGCTTGTGCTCTAATGCCCGCCTCAGGGCTTGTGCTCCGATGCCCGCCTCAGGGCTGGTGCTCCGGTGCTCGCCTTAAGGCTTGCGCCCCGGTGCCCGATTCAGGGCTTGCGCTCCGGTGCCCGCCTCAGGGCTCGCACCCCCGGTGCCCGATTTAGGGGTTGCGCCCCGGTGGGGGCGGGGTAGAACCCGGGCGCAGGAAGGAGACCCAAATGGCCCGCATACTCATCACCTCGGCCCTACCGTACATCAATGGCGTCAAGCATCTGGGCAATCTGATCGGCAGCCAGCTGCCCTCGGATGCCTATGCGCGCTATATGCGTGCCCGCGGCCACGAGGTGATGCTGATCTGTGCAACCGATGAGCATGGCACCCCTGCCGAGCTTGCCGCTGCTGCTGCGGGTGAGCCGGTGGATGCCTATTGCGCCCGGCTCTGGCAGGTGCAAAAGGACCTCGCCGACGGGTTTCGCCTCAGCTTTGACTTCTTCGGGCGCTCGTCATCGGCGCGCAACCACGCGCTGACCCAGCATTTCGCTGGCAAACTGGCCGAGGCCGGCCTGATCCGCGAAGTGATGGAGAAACAGGTCTATTCGAACGCCGATCACCGCTATCTGCCCGATCGCTACATCATGGGCACCTGCCCGAATTGCGGGTACGAGCGCGCGCGCGGCGACCAGTGCGAGAACTGCACCAAACAGCTTGACCCAACCGACCTGATCAACCCGGTCTCGACCATCTCCGGCTCCAGCGATCTCGAAGTGCGCGAGACCAAGCATTTGTACTTGCGCCAATCGGCGATGCGCGCACGGATCGAGGCCTGGATCGACGGGCAACAGGGCTGGCCCGTGCTCACCACCTCGATCGCCAAGAAATGGCTGAACGACGGCGACGGCCTGCAGGACCGGGGCATCACCCGCGATCTCGACTGGGGGATCCCGGTCAGGAAGGGCGACGAAGACTGGCCGGGCATGGAGGGCAAGGTCTTTTACGTCTGGTTCGACGCGCCGATCGAATACATCGCCGCAACGGCGGAATGGGCCGATGATGCGGGGCTGGCGGATGCCGCGTGGGAGCGCTGGTGGCGCGAAGACAAGGGCGCGGGCGATGTCCGCTATGTCCAGTTCATGGGCAAGGACAACGTGCCTTTCCATACGCTCAGCTTCCCGGCGACGATCATGGGCTCGGGCGAGCCGTGGAAACTGGTGGACTTCGTCAAGGCGACGAACTGGCTGACCTATGAGGGGGGCAAGTTCTCGACCAGCCAGGGGCGCGGGATCTTCATGGATCAGGCGCTGGAAATCCTGCCGCCCGATTACTGGCGCTGGTGGCTGTTGGCCAACGCGCCGGAAACCTCGGACAGCGATTTCACCTGGGAGGGGTTCCAGACCGGCGTCAACAAGGACCTCGCCGATGTGCTGGGCAACTTTGTCAGCCGGGTCACCAAGTTCTGCCGCTCGAAATTCGGCGAGGCGGTGCCCGACGGCGGTGCCTATGGGGCAGCCGAGGCGGCGGTGATCGCCGAGCTGACCGCGCGCATGGCCGCGCTCGAGCGCCATTGGGAAACGGTCGAGATCCGCAAGGCAGCGGCGGAACTGCGCGCCATCTGGGTGGCCGGGAACGAGTATCTGCAGGAAGCCGCCCCCTGGGCGGTCTTCAAGACAGACCCCGAGGCGGCGGCGGCGACGATCCGCTTTGCGCTCAACCTCGCCCGGCTCTACGGGGTGCTGTCGCGGCCGTTCATCCCGGATGCGTCCGACAGGATCCTCACGGCGCTCGGCGTCAGGGGCGATGCCGGGAACTGGCCGGAGGACAAGGAAGCGGCCTTCACCGCGCTCGCACCCGGCCAGGCCTTCACGGTGCCCGAGAACCTCTTCGACAAGATCACCGACGAGGCGCGCGAAGACATGTCGGCACGATTTGCGGGCAGCTGAGAGAGGCGGGAATGACCAAGGAGGACACCGGCGTGCAGCAGGCTTGTATGGCCGTGCTGACCGGGTTCATGGCGGCGCTGAACCGCCATGACGCGGCAGGCATGGACGCAACCATGCACTTCCCGCATATACGCCATGCCGAGGGCAAGCTGACGATCTACCCGGAGGCGGGGCAGAACCCGATGGACTTGTTCGAGCGGCTGAAAGCCCGGGACGACTGGCTGCGGAGTGCCTGGACCGAACGGCGCATGGTCCAGTGCTCGGCCGTGAAGGCGCATTTCATGGTCAGCTATATCCGCTATCGCAGCGATGGATCCGAGATCGGCAGCTATGACTCGCTCTATACCCTGACCCGGCAGAACGGGCGCTGGGGCATCCAGATGCGCTCGAGCTTCGGCCCCTGAACCCGCGGCGGATCGAGCCAAACGGAATGCGCGCAAAGCGCGCATGCGCCCATGCTGTCCAGGCCGGATCGCCGTCGCTGCGCGACAGCGCCTCGGCGGACAGGGTCCGGATCCGGGCTGTCGGAGGAATGACCATGCGCTCGTTCATTGTGCACCCGTCGGGCCGGGTGCCGGCGGCCCCCGGATTTCGGCAGAAATCCGGCCCGGGCGGGCCCGGGCCTGGCGCGGTACGCGCCTGGGGCCGCTTTGACGCGCTTGGGCCTAGGCTTCGCGGTAGTCGCTGGTCGGGCGGGCCACTTCGAAGGGGTAGACGTTGATGTCGCGGCTCAGCACCTTTGCGCTTGAGAGCTGGTCGTACCAGGCGGCCATATGGGCGGTCTTGAAATGGGCGCTGAGGGCCGCGCCGCTTTCCCAGCGTTCGAAGATCACGATCACGTCCGGATCCTCGAGCAGGCGCGAATAGGAATAGTGCAGGCAGCCCGCCTCTTTCCGCGTGCCCGCGATCACGGCGTTCATATGCGGCGCCAGCCGCTCGATCTCGCCTGGCGCAAACCGCACCGTGCCGCCCACGATCAGCCCGCTCATTGGATCCGCTCCACGGCGAGGGCGATGCCCTGGCCGCCGCCGATGCACATGGTGACGAGGCCCTTCGAGCCGCCGATCCGGTCGAGCTCGGCCAGGCATTTGAGGGCGATGATCGCCCCGGTCGCCCCCACCGGATGGCCAAGCGCGATGGCGCCGCCATTGGGGTTGACCTTTTCCGGGTCGAGGCCCAGCGCTTTGGTCACCGCGCAGGCCTGCGCGGCAAAGGCTTCGTTCGACTCGATCACATCGAAATCCTCCGCGCCGAGGCCGGTTTGCTCCATCAGTTTGGTCACCGCGGGGATCGGGCCGATCCCCATGACTTCGGGGCGCACGCCGGCATGGGCATAGCCGAGCAGGCGCGCGCGCGGTTTCAGCCCCGCAGCTTCGGCCGCGTCCGCCGAGGCGAGCACCAGCGCCGCGGCGCCGTCATTGATGCCCGAGGCGTTGCCGGCGGTCACGGTGCCGTCCTTTTTGAACACCGGGCGCAATCCGGCGAGCGAGTCGGCCGTGGTTTCCGGTTTCGGATGCTCGTCCGTATCCACCACGATATCGCCCTTGCGCGTCTGAATGGTGAAGGGGGCGATCTGGTCGGCAAAGCGGCCTTCCTCGATCGCGCGGGCGGCGCGTTTCTGGCTTTCGGCGGCAAAGGCGTCCTGCGCCGCGCGGCTGATCTCGTGCTCGGCGGCCACATTCTCGGCCGTCACGCCCATATGCCCGGTGCCAAAGGGGCAGTTGAGCGCGCCGATCATGAAGTCGAGCATCGCCACATCGCCCATCTTCTGGCCAAAGCGCGCATTCTGGAAGCCGTGGGGCGCGCGGCTCATGTGCTCGGCCCCGCCGGCGAGGGCGAAATCGGCATCCCCCAGCATCACCGATTGCGCGGCCGAGACGATCGCCTGGGCGCCCGAGCCGCAGAGCCGGTTCACATTCATTGCCGGTGTCGTGTCGGGCACGCCCGCATCGATCGCCGCCACCCGGCTGAGATAGGCGTCGCGCGGCTCGGTGTTGATCACATGGCCCAGCACCACATGGCCGATCTGCCCGGCCTCGACCCCTGAGCGCTCGAGTGCGGCGCGCGCCACATGGGCCGCGGTCATGCTGGGGGCGACACCGGCAAAGGCACCGCCAAAGGTGCCAATGGCCGTGCGGGCGCCATCGAGAATGACGACATCTTGGGTCATGGATCGGATCCTCTGAAGCTGAAACGGCCCGGCGCATCAGCGCCGGGCCGTCGCAGAGTTGCAGATCGTCCCGCGCGGCGCAAGTCGGTGAGACCCGCGCCGCCTGCGCGGATCAGGTGTTCAGATCGCTCAGCCAGACTTCGACCCGGCGGTTGTTCTCGCGCCCCGAAAAGGTGGTGTTGCACCCGACCGGGGCAATCTCGCCAAAGCCCAGTGTCGTGACCGGCAGCTGGCCCAGCACGGCGGGGCCGAGTGCGTTGGCGAGGTTCTGATAGACCTCGTTGGCCCGGCGCAGCGACAGCGAGCGGTTCAGATCCGCCTGACCGATCGAGTCGGTAAAGCCGACCAGCAGCACCTCCTTGCCGGGATACGCGCCCGCCGCGATCGCCTGGGCCAGACGTTCCGCATCGCGGACCGAGCGGGCATCGAGATTGGTCCCCTGGTTGAAGCGGAAGGTGATCGACAGGCGCTCGGCATCTTTCAGCTCGGTCAGCATGGCGCGCATGTCGTTCAGCGAAAACTCGCTCTCGCCGACGATGGCATGCACCAGCCGCTGGCCCTGATTGGCGAGCGCCACACGCTCTTCGTCGAGGCTCACAAAGCCCGATTCCTCGACGATGCCCTGGGCGTCATCGCTGAGCGCGTAATCGAGCAACTGGCGCGAATGCGCCGGCGCGTCGCCCGGCAGGTCATAAAGGAACAGGCGCCGCGACAGCGGATACTCCTCGGTCTTCATCGAAAAGGTGTTGGGCTCCGAGATGATGCCGCAGCCCTGGCGCAGGTTCAGCACCTTGGCCGCGCGGGCAAACGCGGCGCCGGTAAAGCCGAGCGCGCCGGGCGTGCGCGAGACCGCGTCCGACAGCTCGGCATTCGACTCAAATCGCCGCGCGTCCGGGCTGATCGCCTCGGCGGCGGGGTCCATCACCAGCGTGTCAAAGGTGTCGAAGGTGCCCGATTTGTTGTCGCGCGCGAACAGCACGATCTCCTGATCCGGGCCGCCAAGCTCGGACCAGTTGGTCACCTCGCCGGAGAAGACATACGGCAGCTCGTCCAGCTCGATCGAGTTCAGCGGGTTGTCCGGGTTGGTGATGATGATCAGCCCGTCAAGCGCAAGGATGTGCTCGTTCTGCGTATCGCGCAGCTCGTTCACGCCCGAGGCGCGCAGCGATGCGGCCTCGCTGTCTTTCAGGCGGCGCGAGGCCATGCCGATGGTCGCCTCGCCATCGGCCAGCCCGCTTGATGCGGTGCCCGACCCATGGGCGCGCAGGTCGATGGCGGCCATCTCCTTGCCGTTCTGGTGGATGATGCGCAGCGTCTCTTCGTTGTCTACAGAGGAGAGATCGCGTTGCAGCGAGGCCTCCATCTTGTCGGCATAGCCCTGGATCAGCGCGGGCATCAGCGTGGCGCCGATGGTGTTCGAGCCATAGACGCCGAACTCCGCCCCGAACAACAGGTTCTGCGGACAGGCCTCGCCCTCGCATTCCACCTGCAGCGCGTTGACATTGATGATGCCCAGGCCCGTCTCGATGGAAAATGTCTTGCCGTCGAACGACAGGATTTCGCCCCGAAGCTGGGTGAACCCGTCCAGCGAGCGCAGGATCACGGTCTTGTTTTCCTGTGCGACCGCAGATGTGGCGCCGATCAAGGTGCTCATCAGGCACAGGATGATGGGTGTAAAGCGCATAAATTGCCCCCCTAGTGGGTCGACGCCGGTGTCACGCCACTATGGCGTGACGACCAGCGTTCCGACCGAATTAGCCGCCAGCGTGTTTCCGCCGGCTCCAGACTCATCACACGCTACGCTAGGCAGACGCCCTGCGAAGGGGCGGCCCAGCATGCCCCCCTCTGACCGCAGAATTCTGATAGACGGGCGGGCCATGTCGCCCGGGCCGCAGGTTCCCGCCAGCCGTTCTCGTTCACGGCTTGTATACTCGACTTTCAACTCTACCACACCCTTGCGCCCGTTACGGCGCATCAGATGGGTATAAATCTCGACCGGCTGGCCGGCGCCCTGCTCGGGCAGATAGGTGGTCAGATAGCCCCCGCCGGTCGGGCGGATCTCGCCGTAGCTTTTCGGGTTGGCGTTCCAGATATCGCCCTCGCTGCCCCAGTCGGCGCCGAATTCCAGCGCATGCAGCGAGATCTGTACCGGCAGATCCCATGCCAGCGCAACGCGCATCACCTGGTCGACCCCCTTGAAAGCAAGATCGAACGACATCTCCGCGCCGTCGTCCAGCCGGATGGTCGCCGGCGTCGAGGGCTCGAAGCCCAGCGCCGTGAACGTGCCGCGCCCCTCGCCATCCAGCGGGATGGCAAAGCGCAGGTTGTTGTAGCTCAGCTCCGCCACGCCGCCGGGATGGCAGGGCGCGCGCAGCGCAATCCCGGTCTGTGCCGCCGGCCGGGTGTCAAAGCTGACCGAGGGCGGCGTGGTGCAGGCGGCAACGGGATCGGGCAGCGCCGCAATCACCGGCAAAGAGATGACCGGTTTGTCGGGCCTGGCCAGTGGCGCGAGCCCGCTGGTCGGCACATCGAGCGCGGGCAGCGTTGTGAGGTTCTGCGGGTTGGCGGGCGGCGTAGCGGCCTCGACAGCGGGATCGGCCAGCGCGGCGAGTTCGGTTGCCCGGTTCGGGGCAATCAGGCGGTTGACCGGACCCGACGGCACCGCGCCAAAGGCCGAGCGGCCGCGCCCCAGCGCCGCGAGATGGTCGCGTTGGAGCGAGGGATCCGCCGTGATCGCGGCAAGGGTCACGACCGGTTCTTGCAACAGCTCTGCCCGGGGCAATGTCGCCTCGGGGTTGAATTCGGTCAGTTCCGGCAAGCCGAGATCGATTTCAGCCACGGCCTCGGGCACCGTGAAAAGCTCGGGCGCGGGGGCGGGATCGGCCATCGCCGTCTGAAGCGCCCCAGGCGCCCGTGACACGTGCACGATGGGGGCCTCTGAGCGGATCGCCGGGGCCGGGCTGTCATCGATCACGGCGCTTTCGGGCACCGCAACATCGGGGACCGCGATTGCCACGGTCAACTCGCCCGATGTCAACTCGCCCGATGTCACGCCGCCCGAGGGGGCGTCTTGCGGCGTTGTTTCGCCCGATGCCAGCGTGCTCGATAGCGGTTTGCCGGCTCCGATCGGGCCGTCCGCTTCCTCGACCATGGGCGCCATCGCGTCGTCAGGCAGGCTGCCCCGATCTGCCAAAGCGGTCTGATCCGCCAGGGCGGCCTGCTCGGCCAGCGGTTGTGCCGGGGGCTGCGCGGGTGTGGCGGGCTCGGCAGTCTCGGCCTCGGCAATCCCGCCTGCTGCCGGGTCTGCCCCGGTCCCGGTCGTGCGTGTATCCTCGGTCTGGCCCCGGTCCTCATCAGCGCGCATCTTGGCCGCCATGATGTCCTCGGGCGAGACGATGTTGACATGCACCGAACCGATCTGGTCCTCGGGCGCGCCGGCCACACGATAGGTAAAGGTGTCAAAGGTCCGGCATGTGGACGCGGGCCGGTATTGCACCGCGCCGTCCTGAACAAAGGCATCCCCGCATTCGGGCGCGCGCACGATCAGCAGATCCTGCGCATCGCCCGGGGCCAGATTGGCATCATTTGCCAGAACGTCCAGCCGGGTAAAGCCGCCCCGCGAGACCACCACGGAATCGGTGGTCATCACGATCTGCGGCGCGTCAGAGCGGGTCTCACCTTCGCCCAGCCAGGACATGATCGTCTCTGAGCGCTGTGCAAAAAGACCGATCGCCAGCATGATGACAACACCGGTCAGCATTGGCAGCATTTGATCGTCTTTGAACAAGCGGTTGCACCCCCGATTCGAATAAACTTGGCAAGCCCTGATAAATAAACAAAATCACAAGCTTGTAGCCAACTTAAAATGTTATCTTTCGGACAACA
>JBCCHW010000102.1:0-12423 GCA_039028555.1 Pseudomonadota bacterium
CGGCCGAGGCGCGCTTCAAGGGCGAAGACGACGGGTATGTCTATGCCCGCTACGGCAACCCGACAGTGCGGATGTTCGAGGAACGTATCGCGGCGCTCGAGGGGGCCGAAGATGCCTTCGCAACCGCATCCGGTATGGCGGCGGTTCACGGCGCGTTGATGTGCCAGCTGCGTGCGGGTGACCATGTGGTGGCCGCACGGGCGCTGTTCGGCTCTTGCCTCTACATCGTTGAAACACTCTGCCCGCGCTTCGGAATCGACGTGACGCTGGTAGACGGCACCAATCTTGACCAGTGGCGCGACGCCATGCGTCCGCAAACCAAGATCGCCTTTCTGGAAAGCCCGTCGAACCCTACGCTCGAGATCATCGACATCGGCTCTGTCGCCAAAGTCGTCCACTCGGCAGGCGCCCGGCTGGTGGTCGACAATGTTTTCGCCACACCGATGTTCCAGCGCCCGCTAGAGCTTGGCGCGGATGTCGTCATTTACTCGGCCACCAAGCATATCGACGGTCAGGGACGATGTCTGGGCGGCGTGATCCTCGGGTCAAAGGCCTTCATTCGCGATGAGTTGGAGGGGTTCATCAAGCATATCGGCCCGGCTCTCAGCCCCTTTAACGCCTGGGTGATGGTCAAGGGGCTCGAAACCCTGCCGATTCGCTGTGCGGCCCAGACCGATGGTGCCGAGGCCATCGCGTCGTGGCTGGAGAGCCGGCTCGACAAGGTTCTCTACCCGGGTCTCCCCTCCCATCCCCAGCACAACCTCGCCGCCGTTCAGATGGAGCGGCCCGGCCAGATGGTCGCGTTTGAAGTCCCCGGGGGTCAGGAGGGCGCTTTTCGCGTGCTCAATGCCCTAAGCCTCATCAAGATCTCGAACAATCTGGGGGACGCCAAGAGCCTGATCACCCATCCGTCGACAACCACTCATCAGCGGTTGGCTGAAGACGCGCGCGCGCGCCTCGGGATCACACCTGGCCTTGTGCGCCTGTCCGTCGGGCTCGAATGTCCGAACGATCTGATTTCGGATCTTTCAACGGCACTGGCCGTCGCATAATCGCCGACCTGGAGCGACAACGGATCTGGCTGAACCAGTCAGATCCCGGGAATTTGCTCAAGCATTTGACTCTGGACCAGATTTTTTTCCAACCTGATTCAGGTTGAAACGATTTGGGTCTGGCTGTAGGCGGAAAGTACAAACAGATTTTGGCAATCCGCCGAAACACGGAAACAGCCGGGCCGCGAGCGATCGATAATCGCTCGCTGAAAGGGTGACGATGAACAGGCCAGAGAGTGATCTCGCGCCAATGCGCTCCGCATCTCTAGTCGAGAGGCCAACCCAGGCGGAGGCCGAGGAGGCGGTGCGCACACTGCTGCGCTGGGCCGGCGACGATCCGAGCCGGGAGGGTCTGCGCGATACGCCGGGACGGGTCGTGCGCGCCTATGCCGAATGGTTCAAGGGGTACAACATTGATGCGGGCGGAATCCTCGAAAGGACCTTCGAAGAGGTCGAAGGATACGACGAGATGGTCGTGCTCCGCGATATTCGGTTCGAGAGCTTTTGCGAACATCACATGGCGCCCATCATCGGGCGCGCCCATGTGGGGTATGTGCCGACATCGCGGGTTGTCGGGATTTCAAAACTCGCCAGACTGGTCGAAGCCTATTCGAAGCGCCTGCAAGTTCAGGAAAAAATGACGGCGCAGATCGCCAATGCCCTGATGACCGTGCTGCAGCCGGCCGGGGTGGCTGTGGTCATGGAAGGCGAGCACCACTGCATGTCAACCCGCGGGATCCACAAGCACGGCGTCTCGATGGTCACATCTACCATGCTCGGAATTTTCCGCACCGATCCCAGAACCCGCAAGGAGTTCATGGATATCATCGGTAATCCGACCAACCGCATGGGTTAGCGCCAAACGCAGCCGGCCGGCCGGGCAAGCCTGGCTGGCGCGTTTTGAATTGTGGCGCGATTTTCGCTGGTTATGAATGCCACACCACCTTGCAATCTCAGGAAACTTCCACCCGGTCACTGGACCTTAAGGGGTTCGATCGGTATTCTCGTGTGAAAGGGTCCACAGAGGCCCGCGCATTGAGGACGAGTGATGGACTATCCCAGACGGTACGCCGATCTGCCGGAGTATGCCTTTCCGCGTTTGCGGCGGCTGCTCGACGGTATCGCTCCGGGCGGGCCCGAGGTTCCGATGTCAATCGGAGAGCCCCAGCACCCGGTACCCGATTTCGTGGGTCCCATCATGCTGGAGCACAGCGCGACCCTGTCGAAGTATCCGCCCAATGAAGGTATTCCGGATCTGCGCGCCGCGATTTCTGATTGGCTCGCCCGGCGGTATGACGCGGCGGAGGCGTATCGGGACCCCGAAACACAGATCCTGCCGTTGAATGGCACCAGAGAGGGGCTCTTCGCCTCCTGTATTGCGCTGAGCCCGGAAACCAAGAACGGCAAGCGCCCGGCCGTTCTGCTGCCCAACCCGTTCTACCAATGTTATGCGGTTGCTGCCCTGACTGCAGGTGCAGAGCCAGTATATCTGCCTGCCACGGCTGAATCCGGTCATTTGCCTGATTTTGCATCGCTGCCAGAGGATCTCCTCGACCGCGCGGCGGTCGCCTATATCTGCGCACCCGCCAACCCTCAGGGGTCTGTGGCTGATCATGCGTATTGGAAGACCCTGCTAGAGCTTGCGGAGCGGCATGACTTCAAGGTCTTTGCCGACGAATGCTATTCGGAAATCTGGCGCCACGAAGCGCCTACAGGCGCCCTTCAGGTGGCGTCTGCCGAGCGGACCGATCCCGAGCGTCTGGTCGCGTTTCATTCCTTGTCCAAGCGGTCAAATCTCGCTGGCCTGCGCTCTGGCTTCGCGGTGACGGGTGCCCGCAACCGGGCAAAGATGCTTCAGCTGCGTTCCTATTCCGGCGCCCCGATGCCGATCCCTGCGCAGCATGCCGCTGCCGCCGTCTGGCGCGATGAAGCGCATGTCGCGGCCAACAGGGCGCTCTATCGCGAAAAATTCGAGCTGGCCGACAAAATCCTGAGAAATCTCGAGGGGTACACGTCGCCAGAGGCCGGCTTCTTTTTGTGGCTCCGGGTCGGTGACGATGAAGCGGTTACAAAAGAACTATGGCGACGCACCGCCGTGAAGGTGCTGCCCGGCCGGTATCTGTCGCGCGAGGTGGATCCAGCGCTCGGCGGCGGAAACCCGGGGGTGGGATACATCCGTCTGGCACTGGTGGCGCCCGCCGCGGATGTGAGGCGCGGCCTCGAACAGGTGCGGGACGTGCTGCAGGCGGGGATGGTGGAAAGAGCGGGGAACTGACATGGCCTTACTGACGGGCGAGAATGGGGGATTACCCTTTGTGGATCGGCACACGTCGATTGCGATGCAGCGACGCCTGGCCGAGCTTTGGGGGATCGGCCTTGTTCTGCTTTGTGGTGCACTCGCTGTTTCGCTTTGGACCTATGATGCCGGCGATCCCAGCCTGCTCCGTGCGACAGACCAGGCACCGCGCAACCTGCTGGGGCTGCCCGGTGCCATCATCGCCGACGGCCTCTTGCAGTTCGTCGGTGTCGCGGGTTGGTGCCTGACCGCTCTGATCGGCGTTTGGGGCTTTCGCTGCCTTTCGCATGTCGGGGTGGTGCGTGTCTGGGGGCGTCTTCCGCTGATCCCGATTGCCGTCATCGTGACTGCAATCTTTGCCTCGACCCATGTCCCCGGGCCGGAGTGGGGGCTGGATGTTGGTTTGGGCGGCGTACTGGGAGACCGGATTGCCGGCTATCTGCTGAACGTGGTGCCGCTGCCCGATGGGCAGGCGCTGATGGCGATGTCGCTGGGCTTGGGTGGTCTTGCCCTCGCGGCCTTCTTGGCGGCCGCTGGGACAACACCGCCGGAGCTTCGCTGGCTGTGGCATTGGCTTTCAACGTCGCTGTTTCAGGTCGTCGGGTCGGGAATGGCGTTGATCGGCACGATCACGGGTCTTGTCATGTCCACAGTCCGAAAGGCCGCCGTTGATGTTTTCATGAAAATTCAGGAAAGGCGCGCCCAAAGCCGTGAGGAGAAACTGGGCCCGGCAGAGCCGACAGGCTCGTGGCGCGACCGGATGCCTTCAGTCGGGACGCCTGCGGTTCCCGGGCTGTCGAGCGAACGGGAAACCCCGGAGACGACCTTCGAATCGACGCTCGCCAGCGATGTAGAGACCAATGAAACCGGAGCGATCGATAAGGGTGCAGGCGACCGTACGCTCACCCGGGCAATACGCGCGCTCTATTCTCCCGAAGAGGCCGAGCCGACCATGGTCGCGGCCCCGCAGACGCCAGCACCGCGCGAAGAAATGGTTCCGGGCAGCACGGTAAACCATGTT
Source organism: Pseudomonadota bacterium (assembly GCA_039028555.1). Lineage (GTDB taxonomy): Bacteria > Pseudomonadota > Alphaproteobacteria > Rhodobacterales > Rhodobacteraceae > Thermohalobaculum. The sequence goes on from JBCCHW010000102.1 coordinate 4,370, forward strand.
CCACGTGCAAAAACAGCGGCAAAGAGCCGTCGCGCGCGCCGGGAACAGGAACCAATGCTGGCGCTGGACGGCCTCGAAGATAAACCGCACTACGATGCACCACCACTTGATATCCTGGCTCGCGACATCCCTATTCAGCGCGCCCAGATGTCCGATGCCGCGCTCGAGGACAACGCCAGGATGCTAGAGACCGTGCTCGAAGACTATGGCGTCCGCGGTGAGATCGTGGCCGTCAAACCGGGGCCGGTCGTGACCCTTTACGAGCTTGAACCAGCACCGGGACTGAAGGCCAGCCGCGTCATCGGACTTTCCGACGACATCGCACGCTCGATGTCCGCGCTGGCGGCCCGGGTCTCGACGATGCCCGGACGCTCGGTGATTGGGATCGAGCTGCCCAATGCCGATCGCGAAAAGGTATTGTTGCGCGAGACGCTGGAGCATTCATCCTATGGTGACAGCACCTATCCGCTGGCGTTGTCGCTCGGCAAGGATATCGAAGGGGTACCGGTTGTCGCAAATCTTGCGAAGATGCCGCATCTCCTGATCGCAGGGACGACCGGTTCGGGAAAATCGGTTGCGATCAATACGATGATCCTCTCGCTCCTTTATCGGCTCAGCCCAAAGGAATGCCGGGTCATCATGATCGACCCGAAAATGCTCGAACTGAGCGTCTACGATAACATCCCCCATCTGCTCGCCCCGGTGGTGACGGACCCGAAAAAGGCGCTGGTTGCGTTGAAGTGGGTCGTGGCCGAGATGGAGGAACGCTACAAGAAAATGTCCAAAATGGGCGTCCGCAACATCGATGGCTATAATGCCCGGGTGCGCGACGCACTCTCGCGCAACGAAGAATTCTCCCGAACCGTTCAGACGGGTTTCGACGAGGCGACTGGCGAGCCGATCTACGAGACCGAGACTTTCGAGCCCGAAGAAATGCCCTATATCGTCGTCATCGTCGATGAAATGGCCGATCTGATGATGGTGGCGGGCAAGGAGATCGAGGCCTGCATTCAACGCCTGGCTCAGATGGCCCGCGCGTCGGGAATCCACCTGATCATGGCCACCCAGCGCCCCTCGGTCGATGTGATCACCGGGACGATCAAGGCGAACTTCCCGACCCGGATCTCGTTCCAGGTGACCTCGAAGATCGACAGCCGGACTATCCTGGGCGAGCAGGGTGCAGAACAGCTGCTGGGACAGGGGGATATGCTCTATATGGCAGGTGGCGGTAGGATCCGCCGCGTGCATGGCCCCTTTGTAAGCGACGAAGAGGTCGAAGAAGTCGTGCGTCACCTCAAGGCGCTGGGCCAGCCCGACTATGTGGGCGCGGTGACAGAAGGGGGCGACGACGAAACCCAGGCGCTGGTTGACGAGAAACTAGGCCTCGCCAGCCCGACGGACAGTGCTGACGAGCTCTATGACCGGGCGGTTGCGATTGTGGCCCGTGACAGGAAGTGCTCGACATCCTATATCCAGCGCAAGCTCGGCATCGGTTACAACAAGGCCGCCAGATTGGTGGAGCAGATGGAGGATCAGGGCGTCGTCTCCTCCGCGAATGCGGTGGGCAAGCGGGAGATCATGATTGAGGAACGCTGAGCCCGATACAAACATTTGTTCCTATGGCGCGCCGGGTCGTCTAAACCACCTCGTGAAAGCCCATGCCGCCCCTGCGGCGTGACAACCCAGCGACCGCCGGTTAACAGGACCCATGATCAGACGCCTCGCCCATCGCACCGTTGCGCGCCTCGCCGTTGCCCTTTTGCTGTTTGGCCCGGTCATCGCCCCTGCTCAGGGCGTGAACCAGGGAGATCTGCTGCGCATTTCGAACTATCTGAACGGGATCAGCACGCTCGAAGGAAACTTTGTCCAGGTCGGACCCGATGGGGATCTGAGCGAAGGAACCTTCTATCTCCGCCGTCCCGGGCGGATGCGGTTCCAGTACGAGCCGCCCAACCCGGCCTTGATCATCGTCGATGGGGTTTGGGTTGGTGTCTGTGACCCACAGGTGCGAACCTTCGACAGGTTTCCGCTTAGCGAGACCCCGCTGAGCCTGTTGCTGCGCGAGCGGGTCGATCTGCGCAAGGAGGGCGCTGTTCGCTCGATCGAGCGCTCCGCGGGGCAACTCCGGGTCGAGGCGGTAGATCCCGGCGCGCCGGAACAGGGCTCCATCACCATGGTTTTCGCGGACAATCCTCTGGAACTGCGCCAATGGGTGGTCGTTGACAATCAGGGCCTCACGACGACGATCGCGCTCAGCGACACACGGGCAAATGTCTCACTGGGTGGAGATCTGTTCTACATCGACGACGCAGTCTGCGGGTACTGACGCCTCACAGGCCGCCACGGGCAGTGATGACGAGCCGTGACCAAGGCTTCCAGCGTTTCAAAATCCAGTCAAGATCACGCGCCCGAAACGCGACGCACCCGGCTGTGGGGTGGCGCGGTTTGCGCCAGACATGCACGAAGATCGCGCTCCCCTTGCCTGGCGTGCGCGCGATGTTCTGATCTGTGACCACGCAGAGGTCATACAAACAGTCCCCCCGCGCCATCCGGTCCGCCGGAAAGTCATGGGGATGACAGACTGGTGCATTATAGGCGGGGTCTTCCGGCGCCTCGGACCAGCCTTGTTGCGGGCCAAGGGGCCGAACCGGCACAGCGGTGTGCGGCAACGCGCGTCTGTCGGCCCGATAGTACACCCAGAGCAACCGATAGCGCCCCTCCGGCGTAATCCAGTCGCCCTCCTGCTTGGTCGCGCCGATCCCTTTGCGCCCGTGTGAGCAGGCAAAGCCACGGCCCATAAAGCGCGCGCCCCAGGGCCCGATCCGCAAATCATCGACTGTGGCGGCCCGGGTCACAAAAGATGCCCGCTCTTCTCCGCCTTGGTTGCCAGATATGCCCGGTTTTCGTCGGTTTCGCCCACTCTCAGCGGAACACGTTCGGCCACCCGCACACCCGAACTCTCCATCATCGCCACTTTGTTCGGGTTGTTGGTCATCAACCGAACGGCGGAGAAGCCCATGGCCTTGAGGATCTCGGCACCCAGGCGAAAATCCCGCTCGTCATCCTCAAAACCCAAGCGGTGATTGGCTTCGACCGTATCAAAACCCTGATCCTGGAGGGCATAGGCGCGCATCTTGTTGGCCAGACCAATGCCTCTCCCCTCCTGGTTCATGTACAAAAGGACGCCGTGGCCTTGCTCCGCAATCTGAAACATCGCGGCGGCAAGCTGAGGCCCGCAATCGCATTTCAGCGACCCCACCACATCGCCCGTGAAACAGGCCGAATGCAGCCGTGACAAAACCGGATCCGACCGGGCGGGATGCCCGACCTCGATCGCATAATGCTCTTCGCCGCCGTCATCGGGCCGGAAGACATGACATTTGCCTGCTTTGGCAAATCTGGTGGGCACGCGCGCGCCCGAAACCAGGGTCATGCGGATTGCCGAATCCGCAGCCCTATGCACCATGATTTCAGAGATGATCGACAGACCGGCCGCCTGTGCGATCGCTTCGACCTTGGTCGCGTCGTGCCAGACTGCAACAACCGCAGCCGGTAAAAGGCGTGCTTGCTTGGCCAGCAGCAATGCCAGCGCATGCAGATCCGATGGGCCTTCGCGGCGGGTACGATACGGCCCCTTCATCGGCGTCGCGAGATCTTCGGACGGATCCGCAGTGGCCTGAACAAACCGGGCGTCATCCTGTGCACCCAGAATGATCCGCGCCAGGCGGCCATCATAGGCGCGCGCTTTCAACGTTTCGGCCCGCCGGTCGGAGATGACCAGATCCAGATCCGCGGGTCCGAGTTCGCGAAGTTCGGCCAAACGGCCGTCGCCCACCATCTCGGCGGCCACCACCAATGCGCCTCCCGCGCCGGAGACAAGTGCGATAGGCGCGCCAATCCTGAGATCCGCGCGTGCCCGCGATACACGCTCTTCCGGGGATAGTATGAGGGGCATTTCCTGCTCCGCTTGCTAAATCATCCGGGTTATAGGCCGACCGACGCCCCCCACGAAAGCCCGCGCTTGAAACATTCGCCAGCAGATCTACACGGTTGAGTGAAAGATTGTCAAAAAGCTGGCGGTGGGCGGACAACCCCCCACCTAGTGCTCGTAACAGGTATAGACAACAAAGGACGGAGCGTTCTGATGACCGTTTCCAAGAAAATTCTCCTGATTGACGATGATGAGGATCTGCGCGAGGCCTTGGCCGATCAAATCGTCATGATCGACGAGTTCGACGTTTTCGAAGCAACCAGCGGGCATGACGGGATCGAACGCTCAAAAAACGAGATGCACGACCTGATCATCCTGGATGTCGGGTTGCCCGATATGGATGGGCGCGAGGTTTGCCGCCTGATGCGCAAACAGGGAGTCAAGTGCCCCGTGATCATGCTTACCGGCCATGTGAGCGATTCCGATGCGATCCTCGGGCTCGATTCCGGTGCGAACGACTATGTGCACAAACCGTTCAAGTTCCCGGTTCTCTTGGCCCGCATCCGCGCGCAGCTGCGCCAGCACGAGCAATCGGAGGATGCTGTTTTCCAGATCGGGGAGTACAGCTTCCGCCCCGGGGCGAAGATGCTGACCGATACGAACGACCGACGTATCCGATTGACGGAAAAGGAAACCAACATCCTCAAATTCCTCTATCGCGCCGATGGCCGCACGGTTGAACGCGATGTCCTGCTGCGCGAGGTCTGGGGATACAACGCGGGCGTCACGACCCATACCCTGGAAACACATATCTACCGCCTGCGCCAGAAAGTCGAACCTGATCCGTCAAACGCACGGATTCTGCTCACGGAAACGGGAGGCTACCGGTTGGGTTTGTGACGTCGCACCCCTTGAAGGCTCTGATTGGCAGACCTAACTCTTTGTTTACGGCAACGGCTCCCCCCCAACCTGCTGTTGCCTGATGGGTCGGTACTCCCCCCTCTAGCCGATCCATCGCAGGGTCCCGTTCGGACCAGCGCCCGGTGTTTCCCCGCACCGGGCGCTTTATTTTGTGTTGCGGTTGACCGGGTAAATGTTCATCTTCTGTTTCCTGCTCGACTCCCTGCCAACCAAGGATTCCCCATGGCTCTGACAATCGCGACCTGGAACATCAACTCCGTGCGTCTGAGAATCGACCTCGTGACCCGGTTCCTGCGCGATGTGGGGCCCGATATCTTGTGTCTGCAGGAAACCAAATCGCCGGTCGAGAAGATCCCGGCAGAGATGTTGGTCGACGCCGGGTACCCCCATCTGATCGCGCGTGGCGAGAAAGGATATAACGGCGTTGCCATCATCAGCCGCGTTCCGGTTGAAGATGCCGGGCATATCGATTGGTGCGCCAAGGGCGATGCCCGCCATGTGGCCGCCCATCTGCCTGGCGGGGCTGTGCTCCACAACTTTTACGTCCCGGCAGGCGGCGATGAGCCGGACCGCGTAAAGAACCCGAAATTTGGCCACAAACTCGATTTTGTCGCCGAGATGACCGATTGGGGGGCACGTGAGCGTCATCCCGGTATCCTGGTTGGTGATCTCAACATCGCCCCGCTCGAGGAAGACGTCTGGTCCCACAAACAATTGCTCAAGGTGGTCAGCCATACCCCCGTCGAGGTCGATGCGCTGAACGGCGCCATGGCGGCGGGCGGATGGCGCGACGTGACCCGCACGGACATCCCTGCGCCTGAAAAGCTCTATTCCTGGTGGTCATACCGAGCCAAGGACTGGGCGGCGGCCGACAAAGGCCGGCGGCTTGACCATATCTGGTCACGCGATATCGAAGCCGTGCCGGGATCAAGCCGGGTCCTAAAAGAATGGCGGGGGGAGGAAAAACCATCCGACCATTGCCCCGTTTTGGCTGATTTCAAGATCGGTTAGCGAGGTGATGGTGAGGCGATTTGCAACCTTGCCAGGTGATTGACGGATCCTTGCGCGCAGACTAGGAAACGGCGCAAGATTATTACGCCGCATTGCGTCATCTCCCGGAGAATCTGCCCCATGAGCTTCACGCTTCAACCGCCCGCCCCAGCTCGTTCCAATCGCTGCCAGTTGTTCGGCCCCGGTTCGCGCCCGGCGCTGTTCGAGAAGATGGCGGCGAGCAAGGCCGACGTGATCAATCTGGATCTCGAGGACGCGGTCGCGCCACCGGACAAACCACAGGCCCGCAAGAACATTATCGAAGCGATCAATGATGTGGATTGGGGAAACAAGACCCTAAGCGTGCGGATCAACGGTCTCGATACCGAGTATTGGTACCGCGATGTGGTGGAGCTTTTGGAAAACGCCGGCGAGCGTATTGATCTCATCATGATCCCAAAGGCGGGAAACGCCAAGGATATCTATGCCGTCGATGCTCTGGTCACAGCCATCGAATTGGCCAAGGGACGAAAAAAGCGGATCGGTTTCGAAGTGATCATCGAAACCGCAGCCGGTCTTGCTCACGTTGAGGAAATTGCGGCCTCCAGCCCGCGGATGCAAGCCATGAGCCTGGGCGCGGCCGACTATGCCGCGTCGATGGGGATGGCGACGACCGGCATCGGTGGAACGCAAGGTGATTACTACATGATCGAGAATTCGCGCGACGACGACGGCCCGCGCGCGATCCATTGGGGTGATCCCTGGCATATGCCGACCGTGGCCATCGTCTCTGCCTGCCGGACCCATGGTCTTTTGCCCGTCGACGGGCCGTTTGGCGATTTCTCCGATGACGAAGGGTTTCTGGCCCAGGCCCGCCGCGCGGCGACCTGCGGGATGGTCGGCAAATGGGCAATCCATCCCAAACAGATCGCATTGGCCAACGATGTTTTCACGCCAACTGCAGAAGCAGTGGCACAGGCCAAACGGATCATCGAGGCAATGGCCCAGGCCGAAAAGGAGGGCGCCGGCGCCGTCACCCTTGATGGCAAGCTGATCGACCTCGCTTCGATCCGCCAGGCCGAGGTGATTGTGCGCCAGGCGGAACTCGCCGCCGGTTGATCTGCGTGATCTGACCCGGCGCGGATCTGCATCGCGTCGGGCCTCGACCTCGTTCTCCCGATTGCAATTCACGCGATTGCGTCCTACATCCCGCCCGATCAGGAGGATATGGATGCGGAATTACCTCGACTTCGAGAAAGGTCTGGCAGAGCTTCAGGGCAAGGCGACCGAACTGCGCGCAATGGCCAGCCAGGACCCGAACCTGAATGTCGATGCCGAGGCGGACAAACTCGACGAGCGCGCGGGCGAAATGCTGACCGAGCTTTACAAGGGTCTGACCCCATGGCAAAAATGCCAGGTCGCCCGGCATCCCGACCGACCCCACGCCAAGGACTATATCGAAGCCCTGTTCACCGAGTACACACCGCTGTTCGGCGACCGGAACTTTGCCGAAGATCATGCTGTGATGGGCGGTCTTGCCCGGTTCGACGACCAGCCCATCGTCGTGATCGGCCACGAGAAGGGTCACAACACGAAAACCCGGCTAGAACGGAATTTCGGCATGGCGCGGCCCGAAGGCTACCGAAAGGCGGTTCGTCTGATGACGTTGGCGGACCGGTACGGCCTGCCGGTGATAACTCTGATCGACACGCCCGGCGCCTATCCCGGCAAGGGCGCGGAAGAGCGGGGCCAGTCCGAAGCCATCGCCCGTTCGACACAGACCTGCCTGTCCCTCCAGGTCCCGATAATCTCGGCGGTGATCGGCGAGGGCGGCTCGGGCGGCGCCGTGGCCTTTGCTACCGCGAACCGGGTGATGATGCTCGAGCATTCCATTTACTCGGTCATCTCGCCCGAGGGGTGCGCGTCGATCCTATGGAAAAATGCGGAAAAGATGCAGGAAGCGGCCGCGTCCCTGCGCCTCACAGCGCAAGATCTGCTGGCGCTCGGCGTCATTGACCGCGTGGTCGACGAACCGCTTGGCGGTGCCCAACGTGATCCCGAACTAACCATCGACCGCGTGCGGATCGCGATCACCGACATGCTGCAGGAACTGGGTGCCATGAGTGGTCAGGCGCTGAAACACGCCCGGCGCGAGAAGTTTGTCTCGATGGGATCAACCGCGCTTTGAGATTATCTGATGTGCTAGAGCGGA
>JBCCHW010000103.1:0-12334 GCA_039028555.1 Pseudomonadota bacterium
CTGCCGGTCGCCCAGTATCCCCAGATCGCCCCGCCGACGATCCAGATCACCGCGACCTATCCCGGCGCCTCGGCGGAGACCGTGGCCGACACGGTCGCGACCCCGATCGAGCAGGAGATCAACGGCGTCGAGGGCATGCTTTACATCGTCAGCCAGTCCACGGGTGATGGCCAGCTGTCGATCAACGTGGTCTTCAAGCTGGGCACCGATCTCGACGAGGCGCAGGTGCTGGTGCAAAACCGCGTCTCGATCGCCGAGGCGCGGCTGCCCGAGCCGGTGCGCCGCCTGGGGATCAACACCCAGAAATCCTCGCCCGACCTGATGATGGTCATCCATATGTTCTCCGACGACGGGTCGCGCGACCAGCTCTATGTCTCGAACTATGCCCGCACCCAGGTCGTCGACCGGCTGGCGCGGATCGACGGGGTCGGACAGGCGCGCCTGTTTGCCGAGCGGGCCTATTCGATGCGGGTCTGGCTCGACCCCAACCGCGTCTCCGCGTTCGGGATGACGGCCGGTGAGGTGATCGCGGCCTTGCAGAACAACAATATCCAGGTGGCCTCCGGCGTGCTCAACCAGCCGCCGGTGCCGACGGCGGCCGACTTTCAGCTCTCGGTCCAGTTGCAGGGGCGCCTCGTCGATCCGGCTGATTTCGAGAACATCATCGTCAAGACCACGGCCGATGGCGGCCAGGTGCGGGTGCGCGATATCGGGCGGGTCGAGCTTGGGGCACAGGATTACTCGACCATCGGGTATCTCGACGGCAGGCCCGCGCTGCCGATCCTGATTTTCCAGCGCCCGGGCTCCAACGCGCTCTCGACCGCCGACGAGGTGCTCGGCGTGATGGAGGAACTGTCGCGCGACTTCCCGCGTGGCGTCGCCTATGATGTGATCTATAACCCCACACAATATATCGAGAAATCGGTGATCGCTGTCTATCGGACACTGATCGAGGCGGCGGTTCTGGTCGTCCTTGTGATCATTGTCTTTTTGCAGAGTTTCCGGGCCTCGCTGATCCCGGTGATCGCCATTCCCGTCTCGTTGATCGGGACATTCGCCGTGATGTCGGTGCTCGGGTTCTCGCTGAACAACCTGACCTTGTTCGGGCTTGTCCTCGCAATCGGGATCGTGGTCGATGACGCCATCGTCGTGGTCGAGAATGTCGAGCGGTATCTGCGCCAGGGCTTCTCGCCCCGCAATGCCGCGCGCAAGACGATGGATGAGGTCTTTGGCGCGCTGATCGCCACCAGCCTTGTAATGATGGCGGTTTTCATTCCGGCGAGCTTTCTCGAGGGGATCACCGGGCAGTTCTTTCGCCAGTTCGCCCTGACCATCGCGGTTGCGACCGCGATTTCGACCCTTGTCTCGGTCACGCTCTCGCCCGCCATGTCGGCGGCATTGCTCAAACCCTATGGGGTCGAGCCGCGTGGGGTGGTCGGGCGGGTTCTGGCCGTCGTCTGTTATCCGCTGACGTTGCTGGGGCAGGCGTTCAATTGGGCGTTTGATCGGATGAACGGCGCCTATGCCTGGCTGATCCGGCGGACCCTGGCGGTGACGGCACTGGTCCTGTTGGCCTATGGGGTCATGATTTGGGCCACCGGCGTGCAGTTCCAGAATACGCCGACCGGCTTTATCCCCGATCAGAATCAGGGGTATCTGATCACCGTCATCCAGCTTCCCCCCGGCGCCTCGCTCGACCGGACCGACGCCGTGGTGCGCAAGGCGGCAAAGGTCATTCGCGAGCACCCCGCCGTTGCACACAGCGTGGGCTTTGCCGGGCTGGACGCGGCCACCTTTACCAATGCGCCCAATGGCGGCGCGATCTTTTTCACCTTCAAGGATTTCGAGCATCTGGCCGAGCAGGGCATCACCCAACAGCAGATCCTGCAAGAGGTGCAAGGCAGCCTGTTCCAGATCAAGGAGGCAGTGATCTTTGTCGTCGCGCCACCGCCGGTGCGCGGGATCGGGACCGCGGGCGGCTGGAAGATGTACATCCAGGACCGCCGGGGCCGGGGGCCGCGCGCGCTCGAAGACGCGACACAGCTGATCGCTGCGGGTGCCAACCAGACCGAGGGGTTGGCCCGGGTCTTCACGCTCTTCAACACGGCAACGCCGCGGATCTTTGTCGATATCGACCGGGTAAAGGCGGAACAGCTGGGTGTCACGCCGGACCGGATATTCGAAGCGCTCGAGGTGTATCTCGGCTCGGCCTTTGTGAACGACTTCAACTTTCTGGGGCGCACCTTCCGCGTGACCGCCCAGGCCGATGGCCCCTATCGCAACGCGGTGCGCGATATCCAGAACCTGCGGGCCCGCACCGATACCGGCGACATGATGCCGATCGGCTCGGTCGCGACGTTTGTCGACACCACCGGGCCTTACCGGGTGGCGCGGTACAACCTCTATCCTGCGGCATCGCTGCAGGGCTCGACCATGCCGGGCGTTTCAACAGGCGAAGCAATTGCCAAGATGGAGGCGCTGCTGGATGATCAGCTTCCCAACGGCTTCGGGTTCGAGTGGACCGAGCTGGCGCTGCAGGAAAAGCTGGCCGGGAACACGGCGATCTATGTCTTTGCCCTGGCGGTGATTTTCGTCTTTCTCGTGTTGGCCGCACAGTATGAAAGCCTGCTGCTGCCCATGGCGGTGATCTGCATCGTGCCGATGTGCCTGCTGGCGGCGATCTCCGGCGTCCAATGGCGGGGGATGGATAACAACATCCTCACCCAGATCGGCCTTGTCGTTCTGGTCGGACTGGCGGCAAAGAACGCGATTCTGATCGTCGAGTTCGCAAAACAACTCGAAGATGCCGGCCAGTCGCGGGTCGAGGCGGCGATCGAGGCGGCGCGGCTGCGGCTTCGCCCGATCCTGATGACATCCTTTGCCTTCATCCTGGGCGTCGTGCCGCTGATGATCGCAACCGGCGCAGGGTCCGAGATGCGGCAGGCGCTGGGGACGGCTGTCTTCTTTGGCATGCTGGGCGTGACGCTGTTCGGGCTGATCCTGACACCGGTCTTCTACGTTGTGTTCCGATGGATCGGATCCTTTAGCGAGAAGCGCAGGCAGGCGGCGGTGGGCCAGGAATGAGAGGGGTAAGCTCGATGCGGCAATCGGGTGGCGCGCTTTCCCTTGCATGGAGCCGATCGAGCCGGTAACCGGCGGACATGCAGATCACCGACCAAAAAGCCGCGCTGAGAAAAACCGCCTTTGCCGCGCGCAAGGCGGCCCATGGGGCGGCGGGTGACGCGGCGCAGGCCGCGCGGGATCACTTTCTGGCAAGCCGCTTTCACACCGGGGCGGCGGTCATCTCGGCCTATCGCCCGATCCGGACCGAGATCGACCCGACCCCGCTGATGGAGGCGTTGTTCGCCGCTGGCCACCGGCTTTGCGTGCCGGTGATCCAGGGAGCGGGACTGGCACTGAAATTCGCCGAATGGGCGCCGGGCGAGGCCATGACCCATGGGCCGTTTGGCGCCGAAGTGCCCGCCGATCTGCGCTGGGTCGAGCCCGATCTGTTGATCGCGCCGCTGGTCGCGTTCGACGCGGGATGCTGGCGGCTCGGCTATGGCGGCGGTTTCTATGACCGCTCGCTGGAGGAGTTGAGGGCAAAGCGGCCGACCCGTGCTGTCGGCTATGCCTATGAGGCTCAACTGGTCGGGCAAATCCCTCGCGACCCCACAGATCAGCAGCTGAACGCCGTGATCACCGAAGCAGGATTGCGAAAACCGCGATGAGCCTGGCAATCCGACCCGCCACCGACGCCGATGATGACGCGATATGGGCGATCCTCGAGCCGATTTTTCGGGCGGGGGAGACCTATGCGATCGGGCGCGACATCCCGCGCGCCGAGGCGCTCGCCTATTGGCGTGCACCGGGTAACGACGTCTTTGTGGCCGAGGACGGCGCCGTTCTGGGCACTTATCTGCTGCATCCCAATCAGCGCGGCGGCGGCGCCCATGTCTGCAATTGCGGCTTTGCCACGGCGCAGGCGGCGGGCGGGCGCGGCGTGGCGCGGGGCATGCTCTCTCACGCGCTGGAAAGCGCCCGCGCGGCGGGGTTCCGCGCGATGCAGTTCAACTTTGTCGTCGCGAGCAACCAGCGTGCGGTGGATCTGTGGCAGCGGCACGGGTTCGAGATCGTGGGCCGGCTTCCCGGCGCGTTCGCGCATCCGCGGCTGGGTTATGTCGATGCTTATGTGATGTACAGGCATCTCGATGAGGTGGACACCGATGTGGACGGTGTCGCGGGCAATGTCCGCTCGGAAACCGAGGAGGCGGTCAGGCGCGACGGTCAGTAACCGCGCACATGGTTGACGCCGTTTTTCTGAACCGATACGACCTCTCCACCTCCGGCACAGGTTTCAGGGCCTGGATTGCCAAATCACCGGAGCTTCCACATGACCGACCAACATCTTCCAAGGCCGCCTGGCCGCAATCCATTTGTTCTTTGGGCCGTCCTTTTCGGGTCCGGCACAGCGTGGGGCGCGACGCAGCTTTTCTCAAAGCTTTCGGTCGCTACCGGGCATCCCGCCATCGGAATCGTGCTGTGGCAGGCGGTCATCGGCGGTTTTTTGCTGTGGGGAATGCTCGTGATCAGCGGCCAGCGCCTGCCGCTGCGGCGCCGGCATCTGGGCTTTTACCTGGTGCTCGGCTTGCTGGGCACGGCTTTGCCGCACAGCCTCTCCTACACCGCGATCCGGCATCTGCCGGTCGGGGTCGCGTCGATTTTGATTGCGGTGGTGCCGATGATGACGCTTGTGCTGGCGGTTCTGGCGGGGGTGGACCGCGCCAGTTGGCGCCGCGTTCTGGGTCTGGTGCTGGGATGCGTCGCGGTTCTCCTCATTCTGGTGCCCGAGGCGAGCCTGCCGGCAAAGGGCCAGTGGTTCTGGGCCATCCTGCCTTTGATGAGCGCCCTTGCCTATGCGGCCGAGAATGTCGTGATCGCCAAGTATCAGCCGCGCGAATGTACGGCCCTGCAAACCATGGCCGGGCTGACACTGGGCGCGATCGTTCTGATGCTGCCCGCGGTGGCGCTGAAGGGCGACTGGGTTGATCTGACGCCTTTTGGCCCGGCCGAGCGGGCGATCGTGATCACCTCGGTCCTGCATGTGCTGGCCTATTTCGGCCTTGTCTGGCTGATCGGGCAGGCGGGGCCGATCTTTTCCGCGCAGATCGGCTATATCGTCACCCTGTCGGGCGTCTTCCTCGGCATGATCTTTCTGGGCGAGGTGCATGCCCACTGGGTCTGGCTGTCGCTGGCCCTGATGCTGGCGGGACTGGCGCTGGTGAAGATCCGCGGGAGCTAGGGTCAGCCGCGGCGCGCGCGTCGCTTGGCCTTGGCCCGGGCGAGGCGCGACCCGCCGGGTTTGCCGCGCCCACCGGCGCGGCGGCGCCCGGATCTGGCCTGACGCGTCCCTTCGGCCGAGATCAGCTCGAAGATCAGGCCCCCCGTCACCGGCACGGCTTCCGCGAGGCGCACCACGACCCGCATGCCCATCGCCAGAACGGCGCCGGAACGCTCGCCCGTCAGGGTCATCGCCTCCGCGTCAAAGTGATAATATTCGCGCCCCAGGGACGAAATCGGGATCAGACCGTCGGCCCCGGTTTCGTCCAGCTTCACAAACAGTCCAAACTTGGCGATGCCCGAGACGCGCCCGGCAAATTCGGACCCTTCGCGGCCCGAGAGGTAATGCGCCACATAGCGGTCGACCGTGTCGCGCTCGGCATCCATCGAGCGTCGCTCGGTCGTGCTGATATGCTGGGCCGTGGCGGCGAGATCCTCTATCTCGTCAGGGCTCAGCTCCTTCATCAGCGCGCGGTGCACGATCAGATCGGCATAGCGCCGGATGGGCGAGGTGAAATGCGCATAGCGCGCCAGGTTCAGGCCGAAATGCCCCAGATTATCAGGCGCATAATAGGCCTGTGTCTGCGCGCGCAGCACCTGCATGTTTACCAGTTCCACCGCCTCGGTCTCGCGCGCGCCGCGCAAGAGGTCGTTCAACTGGCTTGTCCGCACCGCCTGTCCCTTGGCCAGACGCATGCCCAATGCCTCGACCGTTTCGCGCAGGGCATCAAGTTTCTCGGCGTTTGGCTCCTCGTGCACGCGGTAGAGGCAGGGGCGGTGGCCGGTTTCGAGGATCTCGGCCGCCGCGACATTGGCGAGGACCATGAATTCCTCGATCAGACGGTGCGCGTCGAACCGCTCGCGCAGGCGGATCTGAGTGACCTCGCCATCGTCATCGATCTCGACGCGGCGCTCGGGCAGGTCCAGATCCAGCGGCTGGCGCCGGTCGCGTGCCTCTGCCGCCGCGCGATAGGCGGTGAAGAGCTGCCTGATCGCCTCATCGGTTGCAGGATCGAGGCTCAGATGCCCATCCTCGATCTCCTGCGCCTGCGCATAGCTGAGCGAGGCCATCGAGCGCATCAGCCCGCGCGTGACCCGCTGGCCGATCTTCTCGCCCCGTGCATCCAGCACCAGACGCATGGCGATGCAGGGCCGGTCGACGCCGTGATGCAACGAGCAGAGATCAGCCGAAAGCGCCTCGGGCAGCATCGGGCTCACCCCGTCGGGAAAATAGGTCGAGTTGCCCCGTTTGCGCGCCTCGCGGTCGAGCGCGGAGCCCGGCCGCACGTAATGCGCCACATCGGCGATCGCGACCCAAACCACGTGGCCACCGGGATTTTTCGGATCGTCATCGGGATGGGCCGAGACCGCATCGTCATGGTCGCGCGCATCGGGCGGGTCGATGGTCAAGAGCGGCAGGTCGCGCAGATCCTCGCGCCCGGCGGGGGTCGCGGGCGCCGCCGCCGCTGCCTCGGCGAGGGCGGTCTCGGGAAAGGTATCCGGGATCTCGTGCTCGTGGATCGCGATCAGCGAGACCTGGCCGGGCGCGCCGGGGTCGCCCAGACGCTGGGCCACCTTGGCGCGCGGCAGGCCCATCCGGGGGCCGGGCAGGCGCTCGGCCTGCACCAGTTCGCCGTCCCGGGCCCCCGCCGACGCACCCTGGGGCACCAGCCACTCCCGGTCCGCCTTTTTCGAGACAGGCCGGATCCGGTCGCCGTCCCGCCCGCTTTGAAAGATGCCGAGGATCGACGGGGCCGCCTGTCCCAGTTTCTTGATCAGCCGGGCCTCGTAGTTCAGCGCGAATTCCCCCTCGACGGGCCGCAATCGCGCGAGGAAACGGTCGCCGGCGCCCAGCGCCGGGTCGCCCCGTTTAGGCATGAACAGGATGCGGGGCGGTTCGGTCTCGCCGTCCCACTCGACAGGTGCCGCAAAGATGTCGCCATCGTCGTCGGGCGCCAGCGCGGTCAACAGCGTCACGGGCGGCAATTCGCCCGGCGGGCGCAGGCGTTTTTGGCGTTTCGAGATCAGCCCCTCATCCTGCATCTCGCGGAGGATGCGTTTCAGTTCGATCCGGTCCGCGCCCTTGATCTGGAAGGCCCGCGCAATCTCGCGCTTGCCGGTCGCGCGCGGGTTTTCGCGCAGCCAGTCCAGAATCGCGTCTTTTGAGGGGAGATCAGCCATTGCCCGGCCTTAGCACGAGATTGCGCGCCGGGGCAGGGGTTACGCGTCTGTCCCGGTCTTTGGCGCGGCCTTGGGGGGCGTCTTTTTCTTTGCCGGCTTCTTGGCGGTCTTTTTGGCCGCGGTTTTCCGCGGTTTCTTGGTCGCCGCCTTGGCCGCGACCAGGGCCAGCGCCTCTTCGAGCGTGATCTTCTGCGGGTCCTGCTCCTTGGGCAGGGTCGCGTTGATCTTTTCCCATTTCACATAGGGGCCATAGCGTCCGTCCATCACGTTGACGGCGCCGCCATCGGGGTGCTCGCCCAGTTCGCGCAGCGGTTTTTGCGCCGCCCCCCGGCCCGGCCCGCGCGCGAGTTTCTTGGCGATCAGTTCGACGGCCCGGTTCATGCCGACGGTCAGCACCTCGTCGCCCTTTTCAAGACTCGCAAAGGTCTTGCCGTGTTTGACATACGGCCCGAACCGGCCAATGCCGGCTTCGATCAACGCGCCATCGTCGGGATGGGGTCCAACGGGACGCGGCAGCGAGAGCAGACCCAGCGCCATGTCCAGATCGACATCGGCCACCTCGGTCCCCTTGGGTAGCGAGGAGCGTTTGGGTTTCTCCTTGCTCTCCGGGTCCTGATCGCCCAGCTGCACATAAGGCCCGAAACGCCCGGTGCGCAGGGTCACCGGCACTCCGTCGTCGTTCGCGCCCAGGAGCTTGCCATCGCCCGAGAGCTCGCCCTCCTCCTCGCTGCCGCCAAGGGGGCGGGTATAGCGGCACTCGGGATAGTTCGAGCAGCCGATGAAAGCCCCGCCCGAACGCGCCGTGCGCATCGAGAGGCGCCCCACCTTGCAGGACGGACACAGCCGCGGGTCGCTGCCATCGCCGGGGTCCGGGAACAGATGCGGCGCCAGCACCTCGTTGATCTTTTCCAGCACTTCGCCGATGCGTAAATCGGCTGTCTGTTCAAGGGCATCCGAGAAGTCTTTCCAGAAGTTCGACAACACGTCCTGCCAGTCGATCCGGCCGCCGGAGATATCGTCGAGCTGTTCCTCCATGCCTGCGGTAAAGTCGTACTGCACATAGCGGCTGAAATAGTTGCTGAGGAAGGCGATGACCAGGCGGCCCTTGTCTTCGGGGATCAGCCGGTTCTTGTCCTTGCGCACATATTCCCGGGTTTCGATCGTGTTGATGATCGAGGCATAGGTCGAGGGGCGCCCGATGCCGAGCTCCTCCATCCGTTTGACCAGCGTCGCCTCGGTATAGCGCGGCGGGGGCTGGGTGAAATGCTGCTCGGGCGTGACCGATTCCTGGGTCAGCGCGTCGCGTTCGCGGTTCTCGGGCAGGCGGCGGTCGTCGTCATCGATGACCGCATCGGGTTTCTCGTCGCGCCCTTCCTCATAGACCTTGAGGAACCCGTCAAAGGTCAGGACCTGGCCGGTGGCGCGCAGACCCACCGTCGCGGCCGTGTCGGCGATCTCGACAGTGGTGCGCTGGAACTTTGCCGCCTCCATCTGGCTCGCGATCGCGCGTTTCCAGATCAGCTCGTAGAGGCGTTTTTGCGCCAGCTCCACGGCGAGTTGATCGGGGGCCACGTTCATCCGGCTGGGGCGGATGCATTCATGGGCCTCCTGCGCGTTCTTAGCCTTGTTCTTGTACATGCGCGGCGATTTCGGCAGGTACTGATCGCCATAGCGGTCCGCGATGGCGTCGCGCGCGGACATCACCGCCTCGGGTGCCATGTCGATCCCGTCGGTCCGCATATAGGTGATGTGCCCGGCCTCATAGAGGCGCTGGGCGGTACGCATGCATTCCTGCGCCCCCATGCCCAGCTTGCGCGAGGCCTCCTGCTGCAGCGTCGAGGTCATGAAGGGGGGGGAGGGGTTGCGGGTGGTCGGCTTTGCCTCGACCGATTGAACGGCGAGGGCAGCGGCCTGGATGGCGGCAACGGCCTGATCGGCGGCGGCGGCGTCGGCGATGTCGTAACGGTCGAGTTTCTCGCCCTTCAGCGTTGTCAGCCGCGCCTCGAAGGTATCGCCGCGCGGCGTCTTGAGCAGCGCCTTAACGCTCCAGTATTCACGCGGGCGAAATGCCTCGATCTCCATTTCCCGCTCGACAATCAGGCGCAGCGCGACCGATTGCACCCGGCCTGCCGATTTGGCGCCGGGCAGTTTGCGCCACAGCACTGGCGAGAGGTTGAAGCCCACCAGATAATCCAGCGCCCGGCGCGCCAGATAGGCATCCACCAGTTCCATGTCGATCTCGCGCGGGTTTTCCATCGCGGTGCTGACGGCGGTCTTGGTGATGGCGTTAAAGACGACCCGCTCGACCGGGGTGGCCT
Source organism: Pseudomonadota bacterium (assembly GCA_039028555.1). Classification (GTDB taxonomy): domain Bacteria; phylum Pseudomonadota; class Alphaproteobacteria; order Rhodobacterales; family Rhodobacteraceae; genus Thermohalobaculum. The sequence goes on from JBCCHW010000103.1 coordinate 9,840, forward strand.
TTTTGACCGCGCGGCGTTTGCGCAGGGCTTCGAGCAGGTGCCACGAGATCGCCTCGCCCTCACGATCCGGGTCGGTGGCGAGAATCAGGCGGTCGTCTTCCTTCAGCGCTTCGGCGATGGCGCGGATATGGCTTTGCGCCTTGCTGTCGACCTCCCAGACCATCTCGAACCCGTTGTCTGGGTCGACCGAGCCGTTCTTGGAAGGCAGGTCGCGGACATGTCCATACGAGGCGAGTACCGTGTAATCATTGCCGAGGTAGCGATTGATGGTTTTTGCTTTTGCCGGAGATTCAACGACAACAACGGCCATTCGGCGCTCCTCTACCCTTGGATAATCGTGGCGAGCGAAGATGGGTCGGCCCGGCTATCCTGTCAACCGCGACCATGGGTAAAGCAAAGAAACTGTGCGCTTCTGCCTCGGTACCTGCCGTTCAGGCCTCCGGCTCGGCGCGCATGATCTGCGAGCCCGGCAAGATCTCGATCCGGCCGGCAAGATCCAGTTCCAGAATGACCAGCGACAGCTCGGTCGAGGTCGTACCGCATTGGCGGGCGACTTCGTCGAGATCCACCGGATTGGGCCCGAGCAGCGACAGAACCTGGTCCGAGAGGGCCCGGTCCTGGGCCGCGCCCCCTTCGTCGAAATCGGTCAGCGCATCATAATCGTCGCGCAGGGTTGCATCGCCATAATCATCGGCATCAAAGAGAAATCCGACCCCCGGTTCGGCCAGGCCCGTGAGGCGCGGGCTTGCCAGCACCTCGGCCACATCCTCGGAATGGCGGATCAGCGCGGCGCCGTCGCGAATCAGGGCGTTGCACCCCCCGGCGCGGGGATCCTGCGGCGAGCCCGGGCAGGCCATGACGTCGCGCCCCTGCTCCAACGCGTTGCGTGCCGTGATCAGCGAGCCCGAGCGCACCGCCGCCTCGACCAGCAGGACGCCACGGCCAAGGCCCGCGATCAGCCGGTTGCGTTTGGGAAAATGCCGTGCGGTTGGCTCGACCCCGACGGGGCATTCCGAAAGCAGCGCACCGGTTTGGGCAATCTGCTCGGCCAGCGCGCCGTTTTCCTCCGGGTAGATCCGGTCGATCCCGCCCGCGAGAACCGCGATGGTCCCGGTTGCGAGCGCCGCCTCGTGGGCTGCGGTGTCGATCCCGCGGGCAAGGCCGGATACCACCACCAATCCCCGCGCACCCAGATCGGCAACAATCTGCCGGGCGGTGCGCAGCCCGAGGGCCGAGGCGTTGCGCGCGCCCACCACAGCGATGGCCTCGCGGTGCAGCACCGGCGCCTGCCCACGCAGCCACAGCACGGGCGGCGGGTTGTCGAGCGCGGCGAGCAGGGGGGGATAGGCATCCTCTCCGATCACCAACAGTTCGGCGCCCGCCGCCGCTCCGGCTTCAAGCTCCGCCTCGGCCTTGTCGATCGGGCAGGGCACATAGTCCCGCTTGCCGCCACGCACCGCCAGTTCGGGCAACACCTCGAGCGCACGGCGGGCGCTGCCGAAACGTCGGATCAGGCTCGCATAACTGCGCGGGCCGACATTCTGCGAGCGCGCCAGGCGCAGATGGTCCAGCCGCTCTGCCAGGCCGAGCGGCGCGGTGTGGGCGGCGTGGTCGATATCCAGGGCAAGCGTCATCGGATCTCCTCAAGCTGGCTCGAGAAGGCCCGATTCGTGGTTAAGCGGGCGTTAATGCGCCGACCGCAGGGTCAGCTAGACGGTCAACAGGACCGCATAGCTGATCCCGAGCGCGATCAGCGCATAGACCAGGCTTTCCAGGATGATCATGCATTCCAGACGCTCTTCACGCGAATGTTTCGAAGGTGTCGCCACGACATACAGACTCATCGGCAGAACAACAGGCCAGGCGGTCACCAGAACGACGGCCAGAAACGCCTCGGCCCGTTGCACCAACGTCTTGCCCTTGCTGCTGTGCCAAAGGGCGCGGAAGGTTCCGGCGCGGGCGAATAGGTTCCGGTTTTGAATCGGTTACTGCTGTTTTCGATGCGAGCCGAGACGTTTACTTCCTCGCGCCGATCCGGGGCTCGGTACCGGCAAACAGGCGGGCGATGTTGCTATGATGGCGAACCCAGACGATCAGGGTCAGCAGGATCGCGGTCAGCACCGCTTCCCACCGGTCGAACAACAGCATGGCAATCGGCGCGGAGAGCGTCGCCGCCAACCCGGCGACCGACGATATCCGGCTGATCGCGGCCGCCGCCAGCCAGACAGCGCAGACCACGATCCCCGCCGGCCAGAACAGCCCGTAGGTGACGCCGATGAACGTCGCCACCGCCTTGCCGCCGCGAAACTTCAGCCAGACCGGAAAGCAATGCCCGATCACCGCGCCCAGGGCCGCGGCCTGACCCGCCAGGTCGCCCCAGTTCAGAAAGATCAGCACCGGGATCAGGCCCTTGAGCGCGTCGAACAGCGTGGTGAGCCCAGCCGCTGTCTTGTTCCCCGTTCTGAGAACATTGGTCGCCCCGATATTGCCCGAGC
>JBCCHW010000104.1:0-12122 GCA_039028555.1 Pseudomonadota bacterium
AGTTGGGCAAGGTGTATCAGCCCGCGCTTGCGATCCATGCCGGCCCGAATGCCTTTGCAACCGCACTGAGCGCCGAGCCTGGCCCCGAAAGCAATGCGCGGCGCGCACGGCTGGCCGAACTGCGCGCGACCTATGACGCCGGTTTCGATCTGCCGGCCCAGCCCGGCGACGTGGATATGGGGGAGGTGATGGCGCATGTGCGCGAGGTTCTGCCCAGCGATGCAATCCTGACCAATGGGGCGGGCAATTTCGCGATCTGGCCGGGGCGGCTGTTTAAATACGGGCCGGACCACAGGATGCTCGGCCCCCAATCGGGTGCGATGGGCGCGGGTATCCCGGCGGCTTTCGCGGCGAAGGTCGCCTATCCGGACCGTGTGGCACTGTGTTTCGCAGGGGATGGCGATTTCCAGATGACCTGCCAGGAACTCGGCAGCGCATTGCAGGCGGGTGCACAACCCATCGTGCTGTTGTTGAACAACGGGTCTTACGGCACCATCCGGATGCATCAGGAGCGCGATTTTCCCGAACGGATCAGCGGCACCGAGATCGTGAACCCCGACTTTGTGAAGCTTGGCGAGGCCTATGGCATGCATGCCGAGCGGGTCACTGAAACGGCGCAGTTTGCCGATGCTTTCGCCCGCGCGCTCGCCTCGCCCAGCGGCGCCTTGATCGAATTGATGATCCCGGTCGAGGCGATCACGCCGCGGCGCACGCTGACCCAGATCCGGGGGACGGGGGCGGCTGCCTAGACCAGAACCGGTTCAAGCCGACCGATGTTGGACAGGAATGTTGGTCCAGATTCAAACATCGGAGCAAAACGCTCGGATCTGATTGGGTCAATCAGATCCGGTCCTGCTCTGGCCGGTGGCTGGCCGGGTGGTCCCGCGCGGCATCAGCGTGACCGGAACGCGCGCCCGGGCAAGCCCGCCCGGTGTCGCGCCGGTTATGGCGGCCGAGAGCGCTTCTCCCGCCTTTTCGCCGATCCGCCGGGCGGGGATGCGAACGGTCGAGAGCGCAGGCTCCATTTCCGCAAAGCCCGGAAAATCACCGATCCCCATGACCGAGAGATCCTCGGGCACCCTCAGGCCCAGCTTTGCCGCCGCATAGATCGCGCCTTGCGCGATCACATCATTGGCGCACAGGATGGCCGAGGGCAGAGGCGGCGTCGCGAGCAGGCGCTCGGCCGCGTCCTTGGCCTGGCCGACGCTGTAGGGCGCCTGTTCCTGCCATCGCGCGATGCGCGTCACACCCGCGCCGGCCAGCTCCTCCTCGGCCCCCTCAAGGCGCAGCCGGGCGCGGTCATTGCCCTCGAGAGGTGGAAAGATCAGGGCGATGTCTCGATGCCCGAGCGCGAGCAGATGCCGGACGGCAACGCGGCCCGCCTCGCGGTTATCGGCACCGATACAGGGCAGACGGGCGTCGCTGGCATAGCTCCAGATCTGGATTGCGGGCACCTGTTGCTGGGCGATCAGGTTATAGGTGGCATCCAGATGATCGAGCCCGGTCAGCGCGACCCCGTCGACCCGATGCTCCATGAATTTGCGTGCAAGGGCGTACTCTTGTGCAAGGTCAAAGCCATGGGTTGCAATCAGCAGGGTAAAGCCCGCCTTGTCCACCGCTTCGGAAAACGACTGGATCACTTCGGAAAAGATCGCGTTGTTTACCGTGGGCACCACAAGCCCGATCGTCGCGCTGCGTTTGCCATGCATCGTCTGGGCCGCGCGGTTGCGGACATAGCCGAGATCCTGGATCGCTTTTTCGATCTTTTTCCGAGTCGCGGGCTTGACCAGTTCCGGGTGATTGTACGATCGCGAAACCGTTGACGGCGAGACTTTCGCCTGCCGTGCGACAGAGATGATATCAGCCTTATCTTGTTGCTTTTTCATCGAAAACCACGACTGTCCGCGCGAAAAATGAAAACATTTGCAAAACAATTTTCATTCCCTAGGCTGATTTGTCAACCGGCCCGGCAGAGGCTGAGGCAATGCGGGAGTTGGCGCTTGGAATTCCTTAACTACTTTGGCGACGTGTTTCATCCCGTCTCCTTTCTCCTGCTGCTCGGGGGGACGATTGGCGGGTTGATCCTCGGGGCGACGCCGGGGCTCTCGCCCACCATGGCGGTCGCCCTGCTGATCCCGTTCACCTTTCACTTGCAGCCCGCGCAGGGGCTTATTCTGCTGGGGGCTGCCTATACCTCGACCGTTGCGGGCGGCGCGGTGAGCGCTATCCTGCTGAAGATTCCGGGCGCGCCCGCGAATATCGCGACCACGCTCGACGGGCATACCATGGCCAAGAAGGGGCAAGGGGCAAAGGCGCTGCAGATCTCGTTCCTTGCCTCGGCGGTGGGCGGAATTCTGGGCGTTCTGCTGTTGATCTTCCTGACGCCGGTGCTGGCGCAGTGGGCGCTTGCCTTTGGGCCGGCGCATCTGTTCTGGCTGGCGATCCTGGGCGTGACGGTGATCGGCTCGCTCGATTCCAAATCGGTGGTCAAGGGGCTGTTGTCGGGCTGTATCGGGCTGTGGCTCGCGACCATCGGGTTTGACGATATTCTGGGCACGCAGCGGTTCATCTTTCATCCCGCTTTGGGCGGCGGTGTGAACATCATCGCGGCGCTGATCGGCCTCTTTGCGATCCCGCAGGTGCTGAGCATGTTCGCCAAGGGGCGGCGCTCGGTCGACATGGAAGTGATCAAGGTCCAGAAAAGCCCGCTGGGCGAGGCCGTCTCCGAGGTTGCCCGGCACCCGCGCGCGCTCAGCATCGGCACGCTGACCGGCTCGATCGTCGGGCTGATCCCGGGGATCGGCGGGCAGATCGCCGGGCTCGTCGCCTATGACCAGGCCAAGAAGTTTTCCTCGGAATCCGAGAAATTCGGCACCGGCCATTCCGAGGGCGTGATCGCCGCGGAGAGCGCCAATAACGCCATGGTGGGCCCCTCGCTGGTGCCGCTGTTGACGCTGTCGATCCCGGGCAGCCCGACGGCGGCCGTATTGCTGGGCGGGCTGCTGATTCACGGCATTTTCCCGGGCACCGATCTTTTCGACAATCACCCGCGGGTGGCCTGGACATTCATCAACTCGATGCTGATCGGTCAGGTTCTCATGCTCGCCTTTGGCCTCTATGTGGCGGGCTTTGCGGCCAGGGTCGCGCAGGTCCCGCAGTCGGTCATGGCGGCCGTGGTGCTGGGCCTGGCTGTTTTCGGTTCCTACTCGATCCAGAACTCGATGGGTGATGTCTATGTGATGGGCGCGCTGGGCGTGATGATGTATTTCCTCGAGCGCTGGGGATACTCGGCGGCACCGCTGGTGCTGGGTCTGATCCTAGGCCCGATTGCCGAGGCGAATTTCATCCAAGGCTCGATGATTGCCAATGCAGGTGACGGGCCGGCCGCCTATTTCTTTGGCGGCGGGCTCAACATGCTGTTGATCGCGCTGGTGATCCTCTCGATCGGCTACTCGGTGGTGATGGAACTGCGCAGCCGCCGGGTGGCAAAGGGAGCCGTGGCATGAACCGCCTTCAGCATATCCTGCCCTCGGGCGCGATCGCGCTGGTCGGCGTCTCGGTCTGTTGGATCAGCTATACGCAAGAGCCGTCCGAGGCGTTCCTGTTCCCGCGGCTGATCTCGACCGTTTTCGCGGTGCTGGCGCTCTGGACATTTGGCAAGGCGGTTCTGGGCCTGTCGCGGACGGGGGAGGGGATCTCGCTCGATGCGGCAAGGAACCTCGCGCCCGGGCTGGTCGTCGCGCTGATCTACATCTTTTGGGCGGCCAAGGCGCTGGGCTTTTACACCGCCACCGCCATCGCCTTTCTTGTCGTGCTCTCGCTCTATGACCCCGCCCCGCATGGCGAGGTGAAAACCTGGGTGAGGCGCGTGATCATTACGGCCGGTTTCACGGCCGTCATGTACGGTCTATTCGCGCTTTTGCTCCAAGTCTACACACCGCGAGAGATCTTCTTCTGACCGCGGGGAACGCGGCAGAGACAAACCCTAGGGAGGACTAGAAATGAGAAAACTGATTGCGGCCCTCGCCATCGCCTTGGTAGGATTTGCCGGTCCGGCACTTGCCGAGGACTATCCCGATCGTCCGGTCATGCTGATGGTGTCCTATGGCGCCGGTGGGGCGACCGATTTCCAGGCACGGATCGTGACCATGACAGCGGGCAACGAGGATGCGCTCGGCATGCCGATCGCGATCATCAACCGGCCCGGCGCCGGGGGGCGCGTGGGCTGGAACTGGTTCGCGACCCAGGCCGATGACGATGGCTATACGCTGGGCGCCTACAACGTGCCCCATTTCATCGCCCAGTCGATCAAGGGCGGGGTGGAGTATTCGATCGACAGCTTTGAGCCCATCGCGAACTGGGGGGCGGACCCGGCGGTCTTTGTGGTTGCCGCGGACAGCCCCTTCAACTCGATGGCGGACGTGATCGCCTATGCCAAGGAGAACCCGGGCAAGCTCACCTTTTCGGGTGCGGGGCTGTTTGTGGGCCACCACATTGCCGCGCTACAGATCGAAAAGGCGGCAGGCGTCAAGATGGCCTATGTCCCGACCAAGGGGGGCGGCGCGGCTGCCATGAAGGCGGTGATCGCAGGCGATGTGATGGGGGGTGTCAACAACCTCTCCGACGCGTTCCGGGCCCGTGAGGCCGGCAATGTGAAGATCCTCGGTGTCGCCGATCTCGAACGGTCCGACTTTCTGCCCGATGTGCCGACCATGAAGGAACAGGGTCTGGATGTGGACAATGCCTCGGTCAATTTCCGCGGCATCATGGTGCCCAAGGGCACGCCGCCGGAAGTGATCGACATGCTCGCGCTCAAAGTGCCCGAGATGTTCGAGAACGCGCGCGTGGCCAAGCGCATGAAGGCGGGCGGCTCGCCGATGAAGATCATGACCCGCGATGAGGTGATCGAGATGTGGCAGGACCGCCAGAAGACCCTCGAAGAGCTCCTCGCCGGGCTCTGAGCACAAACCATGGCGGGGGCCAAGCTCCCGCCATCCACGCATAGGAGTGTGCCATGACCGTGTCAGACGAAGCCCTTCTGGTCGAGGAAGTGGTCGCCCGCGCCCGCGCCGCACAGGCGGCATTCGAGGCGGGGGCCAATCAGGCGCGGTATGACCGTGCGGCACAGGCTGCCGGCTGGGCGATCATGGAGCCGGAGCGCAACCGGCAACTGGCAGAACTCGCCGTCAAGACCACCGGCCTGGGCAATGTGCCGGACAAGATCATCAAGAACCACCGCAAGACCCTGGGCCTGATGCGCGATATCGCCAAGGCGCAGACCCACGGCGTCATCAAGGATGACCCGGAAACCGGCATCACCGAGATCGTGCGCCCCATCGGGGTGATCGGCGCCGTGGTGCCCTCGACCAATCCGGCCGCAACACCTGCGAACAACATCATCAATGCGCTCAAGGGCGGGAACGCCATCGTGCTGTCTCCGTCGCCCAAGGGGGTGCCGGCCTGCGAGATGCTGCTTGGCTTCATCCATGCAGAGTTCGCCAAGATCGGCGCAGACCCCGACCTGGTGCAGATGATCCCGGCGCCGGGCAGCAAGGTGAAAACCCAGCGCCTGCTCGAGATTGCCGATCTTGTGATCGTGACCGGCAGCCAGGACAATGTGCGCCGGGCCTATTCCTCGGGCACGCCTGCCATCGGTGTGGGCGCGGGCAATGTGACCGTGATCGTCGACGAGACGGCGGATCTTGCCGCGGCGGCGGCCAAGATCGCGGCCTCCAAGACCTTTGACAACGCCACCTCCTGCTCCTCCGAGAACTCGGTGATCGTCGTGGATGCCGTCTATGATGCCTTTGTCGCCGAAATGGCAAAACACGGAGGCGCGCTGGTCACTGATGAGGCGGGAGTCGTCGCCCACCTCTGGCCCGAGGGGAAACTCAGCCGCGGCGCCATGGCCCAGGACGCCGACAGGCTGATCGACGCACTCGGCCTTGCCGGCAAAGTCCCCCAAGACAGCCGGTTTGTTGCGGTGGAGACCAGCGGGATCGGGCCGGGACATCCGCTTTCGGGCGAGAAACTCTCGCTCGTCCTCGAGCTATACCGTGCCAGCGACTTTGCCGTCGCGGTCAAGACCGCGGGCCGCATTCTGGCGCATCAGGGGGCGGGCCATTCGATCGGCCTGCACTCGCGCGACGACGCGCGGGCGATGGGCCTGGGACGTGATTTGCCGACCTGTCGCGTCATCGTCAATCAGGCGCATTGTTTCGCCACCGGCGGCGCATTCAACAACGGGATGCCGTTTTCGCTGTCGATGGGCTGCGGCTCGTGGGGCGGGAACTCGATCGACGACAATCTCAACTGGCGCCATTTTGTTCAGACAACCAGGATTGTGCGAGAGATCCCGCCCCGCGAGCCCGCAGTCGCGGATATCTTTGCCGATTACTGGGCCGAGGCGGGCAAGTGAGGATCGACCCTCTGGCGCCGCCTGCGGGTACGGTCCGCGACTGGCTCGACCATCACGCCGCCCATCAGGGCGACCGCATCTGTTATCTTTTCGCCGAAACCGGTGACCGGCTGACCTGGGCAGAGCTGCGCGACCTGGCTGCCGACATCGCCGCGCGGCTCACCGGGCTTGGCCTGCAACCGGGTGAGAGCATCGCTCAGATGCTGCCCAATGGCCGCGAGGCGGTGTTGTGCCTGATGGGCGGGCTCTATGGCGGGTTTCGCGTGACCGCGATCAATCTGGTGGCCGGCGCCGACGCGATCGCCTATGCGCTTGACCATTCACAAGCAAGATTTGCCTTTGTCGGGGCGGCACAGCGCCCGCTGTTCGATCAGGCGGGACTGGCGGCAATCGTCGCGCTGCCGGTGGACGGGCGGGTCTCTTGGCCGGTCGGATCCCGGGCCGGAGCGCTGCATGATATCTCGCCCGGCGACGACGCGTTGCTGATGTACACATCCGGCACCACCGGGCGGCCAAAGGGAGTGGTGCACAGCCAGGCGAGCCTGCTTGCCGGGGGCTGGACCACCACGCTGGCCCATGACCTGAGCGCCAGCGACCGCGCGCTGTGCATCCTGCCGGTCTATCACATCAACGGGCTCTGCGTGACCGTGATCGCACCGCTCGTCTCCGGTGGCTCGGTTGCCATGTGCAGCCGGTTCTCGGCCAGCCGGTTCTGGGACCAGATGGCGGCGATGCAGGCGACATGGTTTTCGGCCGTGCCGACCATCATCTCGCATCTGCTGCATGGCGAGAACGGCCCCAGTGCCGAGACGCGCGCCCGGGTCCGGTTTGCACGCTCGGCCTCCTCGGCGCTGGCGGTCGAGGTCCAGCGGGCCTTTGAGAACCGGTTCGAGATTCCGATCGTCGAGACGATGGGGCTGACGGAAACGGCGGCGCAGATCCTCTCGAACCCGCTGCCGCCGGGCCTGCGCAAGATCGGCTCGCCCGGCATTGCCTTTGGCAACCAGGTTGCGATCATCGGCCCGGATCTGAGCCCGCTCGCCCTGGGTGAAACAGGCGAGATCGCGGTGAGCGGCCCCAATGTGATGCGCGAATACCTCAAGAATCCCGAGGCGACGGCCGAGACCTTCACCCCCGACGGATGGCTGCGCACCGGCGATCTCGGCAGGCAGGATGCCGATGGCTATGTCTTTGTCACCGGGCGGCTAAAGGAACTGATCATCAAGGGCGGCGAAAACATCGCGCCGCGCGAAATCGATGAAGTCCTCTATTCACACAAGCAGGTTGTCGAGGCGGCGGCCTTTGCCCGCCCCTGCACCCGCTATGGTGAACGGGTCGAGGCGGCGGTGCGCCTTGCGGACGGGGCCACGGTGACCACTGACGAGCTGGTTCGGATCTGCGAGGATCGCCTCGGCAGTTTCAAATGCCCCGACATGATTCATGTGTTGGACGAACTGCCCAAAGGCCCCTCTGGCAAGATTCAGCGGCTGAAACTGGCCGAACTGACCGACGCCTGACGGGCCCCGCAACGGGGCCGGGTCCGATCCGGCAGGCCGACAAGGCCGTCGAACTCCGCGACGCCGCCACGCCGCAGCGCCGGCGGCGCAGGCTCGATCCGCTCTAACCGGCGCCCCGCAGCCATGGCAGACCAGCCGCCCCGCGCCGCGCGCAGGCAACAGTGATCGTGCATCGCGATAACGCCAGATCACGGCCCGTTGACCGCGACCGATGGCGCGACCACGCGCGGAAACCAGGCGCGCAGCGGCGCCCTGTCACCCGGCACCCGGGGTGCTGGCGGCCAAAAACGACACCTGACCGGCGTCAAGGCGCGCGGCCGTCAGCCGGTTGGAGAAGTAGGCGCCGGTATCCACCGCGATGCGGCCCTGTTCGGCGCTGGGCTCGGTCACCACCGTGTGACCATGCACGACCCACACGCCGTCTTGGCGGGTCTGATCGAAGAACCTGGGATGGCCCCATAACAGACACTCGTCGCTTTGCGAGTCGGGGGGGCGGCCCGGATTGGCGGCGGCATGGACAAACAGCACGTTGCCGCTGATATGCGATAGCGTCATCTGCTCGATGAATTCGCGGCGCGGCCCCAGCTTTTGCAACAGATTGGCCTGGATCTTTTCCAGCACCCCGGCCTCGTTGACCGAACCCTGGGTCGAGAGGCCATAGCTCATCAGCGTTTGCAGCCCGCCATAGCGCAGCCAGCGGGCCCCCATTTCGGGCACCAGCAGGAAATCGAGCATCATCCGCTCGTGATTGCCCATCAGAAAGACCGTGTCGAAATCGTCTCGCGCCGCCATTGCGACCAGAAAGTCGATCACCGCGCCGCTTTCCTCGCCCCGGTCGATATAGTCACCCATAAAGATCAGCTCGGGCGTCTCCTGCGCCGTTCTGGCGTCACGCTCGATCTCGGCGATCAGTTGGGTCAACAGGTCGATACGGCCGTGGACATCGCCCACGGCATAGGTGCGGCGCGCCACGCCGATGGGCGCTTCGAACTTGGTGGCGCGGCGGTTTCCGAAAAATCTCAGCACGATTCAACTCTGCTTCTTAACGGGTTACGGTGCTGCCGGGCCTCGCGGCCCTGGCGGTCATAGCTCAATATGGGGTGGAGGGACAGTTTTTCGCCATGCCGGGTGGTCGATGACCTGTTTGCCTCCTCCGCGGCGGGGGCCTGGTTACAGTTAACGTCACATCGGTCACCGGGGTATTAACGCGTGCGGCTGTTTTTCGATTGATTAGCGATTGCAGACCTGCCTCCATCAATCCGGTCGCTTTGCCATGGATGGGAACTGCCATGAGGGAAACATGATTGAAATTGACTATCTGGGTGGGCCCGAGATCGCCGCCCTTGCCCTGACCGATGCCGAGATTCTGGAAGCCGTCGATCAGGGCCTTGTTGCCGCAGGACGGGGCGAGACGGTGATCGAACCGCGCATGCACCTGAAACCCGACCCCGACGGTCACGGGCATTTCAACGTGCTCCGCGGCTATGTCGCGCCGCTGGACGTGGCCGGGATCAAGGTGGTGGGGGACTTTTACCTGAATTACGAACAGGGCCTGCCCTCCGAGATGGGGCTGATCAATCTCTTTTGCCCGCGCACGGGCACGCCCCGGGCGGTGATCGACGCCGCTGGTATCACTGACATGCGCACCGGCGCGGTGACGGCGCTGGGGGCCAGGCGGCTGGCGCCGCAGAATCCCCGCATCCTGGGCAATATCGGTGCGCGCGGGTCGAGCTATTGGAATGTCCGCCTGCTCGACCATCTGTTTGATTTCGACGAAATCCGCGTGCATTCACGGCGGCCTGAGAGCCGCAACAGCTTTGCCGAGCGGCTGAGCGCGGATCTCGGCAAACAGGTGATCGCGACCGAGGACTGGGAAAGCTGCCTCAACGGCGCCGATATCATGGTCGAGGCCTCGCGCCTGACCCAGCCGACGCCGCTTTTCAATCCCGATTGGGTGCGCAAGGGCGCGCTGGTCGTGCCCTATGGCACGATGAGCACGCTGCCGCTGAACTTCACCGACCGGTTCGACAAGTTTGTCATGGACGATCTCGGCCAGATGCGGGCCGGCCGGCTGGGCGCGCTCAGGGCTCAGATCGATGCTGGCATGATCACCGAGGAGAGCTTTCATGCCGAGATCGGCGAGATTGCGGCGGGGCTGAAGCCGGGCCGCGAAAGCGCCGAGGAAACGATCCTGTTCTGGCACCGGGGCCTTGCGACCTCGGACATCGCGCTGGGTGCCTTCATGCTGGAAAAGGCCCGAAAGATGGGGCTCAATCAGCGGCTCCGCTATGCCTGATCGCCGGCGGGGCGCGTAAAGTCGCGCGCCCCGATGCGGGCCGCCAGCGCCTCGACCTCGGCACTCAACGAGCGTTCGACGCTCAGCGGTGGGGCCGTGTCGCGGACCTTGCGCATGATCTCGCCCAGACGCGGCGCGGGGGCCACCTCGCGCAGCTCCACCGCTTGGGTCGCGATCATCATCTCGATCGCGATCAGATAATGCAGCTTGGCCGTGATCGCGATCAGCGCCTTGGCCGGAATCGCGCCATGGGTGATCGTATCCTCCAGCCCGTCCGCCGAGGGGCTGGGATAGACAGGCGCCTGCTGGGCGAGATGGGCAATCTCGGCATAAAGCGTCTCGACCACCTTCATCATGGCGCCATAGCCCGCGCCGCCGGCACCCTGATGGGTCAGCCCGGGGGGCAGGTCCGAGAACCGGTTCGCCAGCAGCTTGGCAATCCGCGCTGACATTTGCGCCGCAAGATGCCTTGTGGCGTCGTTGGTTGCCTGCAGCGCAATGGCGAGTTGCGGCGAGAGATAGCTGCCGCCCGAGAGGACGTCGCCGCGCTCGATCAGCACCACGGGATTGTCGGTTGGGTGGTTGATCTCGGGCAGCACCGCCGCCTCCAGGAACTCAAGCGTGGCGAAACCCGCACCCTGCACCTGCACGATGTTGCGCAGGCTCAGCGGGTCCTGCAGGCGCCGGGCGGCCCCCGGCTGATGCAGACCCGAGCCTTCCAGCCAGAAGTGCAGACCCGCCGCCGCGCGGGCCTGACCCGGTTTCGGGCTGAGCGCCAGGATATCCGCGTCGATGGGCGAGAGATTGGCGCGGAACCCTTCGAGCGAGAGGGCCGCCGCCGCCTGTGCCGCCTGCAACGCCGCGTCGAGCCGCGCGAACCCCACCGCGGCCAGCGCCGCCATGGTTGCCGAATGCGAGGCAAGTGCCAGGCCCTCACGCGGGGCGAGCGCCCACGGCTCGATGCCCGCCTCGGCAAAGGCGTCACCGGCAGGGCGGGGCCCGTCGGGGCCGTGGACCTCTCCCTCGCCAATCAGGCCGAGCCCGATCATCCCGCCCCACAACAGGTCCGCCGCCCCGATCGACGCGCTCTCGCGCACCAGGGGGGTCAGGCCGGCATTGAGACAGGCGACGATGTGCCGGGCAAGGCCCGGGCGCGTGCCCGTTGCCCCGCTCATCAGGGTGTGCGCCCGCACCGCCATGGCCGCACGCACCACATCAACGTCCAGCGGGGCCCCCACCGCATGGGCGCGCCCGCGGATCGTGGCGGCGGAAAAGGCCTGGCGCGCCGTCTGGTCGAGCCGGTCGACGACCTGCGGCCCCAGCCCGGTCGTCACGCCATAGATGGGCCGGTCTGCCGCCACTTCGCGGTCCAGGATCGCGGCCCCCGCTTGCATACGTGCCAGCCCGCTTTCGGCAGCGGCGACCGGATGCCCCGCGCCGATCTGTTCGAGGTGCAGGGGCGAGAGGTCGTAGTCTCCCAAAACGATAGCCGGGCACATGGCATTCTCCGATACGGGGCTAGGGGTGGGGTTGGCGTGGCTGTCCGTCATTATTAAATGTCCGACCGGTGCCGCCAGGATAAACTCATGAGTGACATGTTGCAGTCACTGCGATCTGCGCACGCACTTGCTCGCGGCCATCATCCCAGCACGCGTAGAAGTTAACCCCAAGAAAACCATGGCAATTAACTGTACATGTAGAACTCCTGCTCCTACCTTGTTGCCAAGGTGAGCCGATAGGTAGTCTACATCACACATAAACTGCAAACTGTGTGGCACGGTACCACTTCCCGTCCACAAACACAGAGTAACGACCAAATATGAAAGCTACACCGCGCTCCAAACTAACACCAACATATCATCCCTGCCTCCAACATCACTATTTGGGGCGA
>JBCCHW010000105.1:0-12043 GCA_039028555.1 Pseudomonadota bacterium
CGGGCCGGGCGCGAGCTATGTCACCGGCACCGAGATCGAGATCAATGGCGGCCAGCATGTATAGCGCCGCCGCGCGCTCCCCTGTATCTGTTGCCCGGGCCGAGACGATGCACCTGCCCACCCACCCGCGCGCGGCTCGGTCGCGCTGAAGAGGAGAAGAGAGATGATTGATCTGTACACATGGACCACGCCGAACGGGCGCAAGGTGTCGATCCTGTTGGAGGAGCTGGGCGCGCCCTATACCGCCCATGCCATCAATATCGGCAAGGACGAGCAGTTCCAGCCGCATTTCCTGGAGATTTCGCCCAACAACAAGATCCCGGCGATCCATGATCATGAGACCGGCATGAAGATGATGGAGACCGGCGCGATCATGCTCTATCTCGCCGAGAAGCACGGCAAGTTCCTGGGCGCGGGCGACGACCGCTGGAAATGCATCGAGTGGCTGATGTGGCAGATGGGGGGGCTGGGCCCGATGGCGGGGCAGACGCATCACTTTGTGCATTTCAACAAGGGCAAGGCGCCCTATGCCGAGGACCGCTATGCCAAGGAGACCAAGCGGCTTTACCGCGTGCTGAACGAACGGCTGGAGGGGCGTGATTTCATCACCGGCAGTTACTCGATCGCCGATATGGCGTGCTGGCCCTGGATTTCGCGATTCGAGTGGCAGGAGATCGACCTGAACGAATTTTCGCATGTGCGAGATTGGTATGTGCGGATCGCCGGGCGTGATGCAGTGCAAAAAGGCTATCATGTGCCTAAATTCACAGCAGAAATACCAATGCCTTAAGGGAGGAATGCGCCTGGTGCAAACCGGCTTTTAACATTTGTGCGTTGCAATATATCTGCTGGTATACCAGATTCAGATCAACGCATAAGTGAATGGAGGCCGATATGGCAGTTCTCACACATGATCACACAAGCGGGTTTTCCAATCTCGTCGACGCGGTGATAAGCATCGTCGCCGCGCTGCCCAATGCCATTGCGGCGACAGAGGATTACCGTCGGCTGGAGGCACAAACCGACAAGCAGCTGTCGGACAAGGGTCTGTCGCGCAGCGACCTGCCGCGCCTGGTCTACGACCGCCACTTCAGCTAAGCGCGCCGCGCCGCCCAGAAGCGCCCGCCCCGATGGGGCGGGGGGCTGGTATCGAGGCCGGCGATTGTGCCCTGACGGGGCCCGTGACTTTGCCGGCGACTGTGCCGTGGCGGGGCCGTGACGGGCCCGTAACGGGGATGCCGGGCTTGATCAGGGCGTGCGGTTCAGTTCCATGAGCCGGATCTTGGTGATCTGGTGGCGTGTCCGTTCCAGCACCTCGAAGCGCATGCCGTGAAAGGCAAAGATCTGGCCCTCGGTCGGGATCGTCTGTGCTTCGTGGATCATCAGGCCCGCGATGGTGTTCGCCTCGTCATCGGGGAGGTCCCAGTCGCAGGCCCGGTTCAGGTCGCGGATGGTGGTGGCGCCCGGCACGATCAGGCTGCCGTCGCCCTCGCGGATGATCCCCTCGGCCGCGATGTCGTGCTCGTCGGCGATGTCGCCCACAATCTCCTCCAGAATGTCCTCCAGCGTGATCAGGCCCTGAAGCGTGCCGTATTCGTCGACCACCAGGGCGAAATGCTGGTGGCGCTTGAGAAACGCGCGCAACTGGTCGTCGAGGGGCCGTGTGTCGGGCACGAACCAGGGCTTCATCGCGACCGCCGCGATGTCGACCCGGCTGAGCGCCTCTTCCAGATTGTCGACGCTGCTCAATTGCCGGTTCAGGGCCCTGAGCAGGTCTTTCGCATGCAGAACACCGACGATGTTCTCCTGCTCGCCGCGCCACAGCGGCAGGCGGGTGAAGGGCGAGGCGAGGCATTCGCGCACGATCTGCTCGGGCGGCTCGTCGATCGAGATCGATTCGATATCGCGCCGGTGGTGCATCACCTCGGCCACCTCGCGGTCCTTGAGGTCGAGCGCGGCGAGCAGGCGGTCGCGGTCGACCTTGTCCACGCCGCCTTCGGAGTGGTGCAGATCGATCGCGCCGCGGATCTGTTCGGCGGGCGCCAGCACATGGGCGCTCGGGTCCGTCTCGACCCCGATGATCTTGAAGGCCACGCGCACAAACCAGCGGATGGCGCCAACAATGGGCGAGAGGACCCGCACCAGAAAGGCGATGGGGCGTGCAACGCGCACGGCGGCCACCTCGGAATTGGTGATCGCATAGGTCTTTGGCGCCACCTCGGCAAAAACCAGCACCAGCACGGTCATGACCAGTGTCGCCCAGGCGACGCCCGCCTCGCCAAAGGCCTGGGTGAAGATCGAGGTCGCGAGTGCTGCCGCGAGGATGTTCACCAGGTTGTTGCCCAGCAGGATCGAGCCGATCAGACGCTCGTTGTCATCGGTCAGCATCAGCGCGATTTTCGCGCCCCTTTGCCCCTTTGCCGCCAGGTGGTGCATGGCGGCGCGGTTGGTGGCCGTCAGGGCGGTCTCGCTGCCGGAAAAGAAGGCAGAGAGGCCCATCAGCCCGATGATAATCAAACATGTCCACCAAAAGGACGGATCCATCTGTGTTTCCTCGGAATTCGCTGGTCGTTCGCCCTGTTATGGGCATCGGCGCGGCTTTGGGCAAGATGGTGGCGCCGCGCCGGGCGCCCGGTTATGGTCGCAGAGCCCGCGCCGGGGCCGGTATTGGCTATTTCCGCCGGCCCATCTCGTGCCCGATGGTGCGCCACAGGCGCCCCAGGTGGCGTTTGAGGTGGTCGAGGCTACCAGAGCCGCGTTGGTAGCTGTCGCGAATCTCCTGCGCCGTGGCGCGCAGCTCCAGCGGCCATTTCTGGGCGCGTCGGTCGCCAAGGGCGGCGGCGATCATCAGGGTCGTGGGGCAGAATTTGATCGGGTACAGGTCGCATTTCTCGAGCGCGAGATGCAGACATTCGCGGTTGAACCCCAGCGTATGGGCGAAATGGAACCGGTCGAACCCCTTGGTCTTGTAGCCGCGCATGTCCGGGACTTCGAGCATCACGGTGCCGCCGGGGCCGAGCCAGGCGCGGATCTGCCTGATCGCGTCGAGCGGGCGGTTGAGATGCTCGATCACATGCAAGCAGATGATCACGTCGAAATGATGCGCGGGGAACAGCCCGGCCTCCCATCCGCCGGTGTGAATCTGTGCGTTCGCGGGCAGGTCACGGGCGGCATGGGTGGCGAAATCCACGTTCGGCTCGATGCCATGCGCCTCATGGCCCATGGCAGCCAGCGCCCGGACCATCTCGCCCGAGCCGCAGCCGATCTCGAGGATCCGCAGAGGAGCCGACAGATCCACGAATTTGCCCAGCGTCGCGACCCGTTCCTTTGCCTGTTCGCTTTTGCGCCGTTGATGGCTGTCCGAGGGGCGGCGGCGCAGGAACTGATACTCGGCCCGATAGACAGTCGCATAGTAGCGGGCCAGTTCCTCGTCCGTTGGCATCGGGTTGTGAAACAGCAGGCCGCAATCGTTGCAGATATGGGTGTCGAGACGCTTGAGTTTCCGGTCCCAGCCGAAAATCTTTTCGTGGTCATCCGATCCGCAAACCGGGCAGTCGACAGCGCTTCCCGTTTAGGGATAGCGCGTGAGCGGCAAAAAATAGTCCAGCAAGGCGTGACGTTTCCCAGATGCTCCCCCGGCGCGCGTACTCACCGCGCCTGTGGCCCATTCTACTTGGCCAGGGGGTGGTTTTCCAGAACCAGTTGGCGCATGCGCGCGTCCAGGACATGCGTATAGATCTCGGTCGTCGCGATATCGGCATGGCCGAGCAGTTGCTGGATGACCCGCAGATCCGCGCCATGCGCCAGCAGATGGGTGGCAAAGGCGTGGCGCAGGGTGTGGGGCGAGAGGCCGGCGGGGTCGATGCCCGCCGTGACGGCGAGGGATTTCAGCGCGCCCCAGAACGACACGCGGGTGAGATGCCCGGCCTTCCCGCGCGAGGGGAAGAGCCAGGGCGAGGGGCGCTCGCCACCCTGCCGGCGCCCGGTGTCGGCCGCGTCGCGCACCTTCAGCCAGGCCTGCACCGCGTCGCGCGCCGGGCCCGACAGCGGCACCAGCCGCTCGCGCCCGCCCTTGCCGCGGATCAGGATCATGCGCGGGTCGCCCCGCAACGCGGCGACGGGCAGGCTCACCAGTTCGGTGACGCGCAGGCCGGTCGCGTATAATAGCTCCATCAGGCAGTGCATCCGCAGCCCGCGGGCGTTCTGCGCAGCTTGTTGGCGGGCGGTGTCGAGCAGGCGGGTGACGGCCTCCTCGCTCAGCGTGCCGGGCAGGGTGCGTGGTTTCTGCGGGCCGGTGATCCGCGCTGCCGGGTTGTCGCCGCGCAGCCCCTCGGCATGGGCATATCGATAGAACTGCCGAATGGCCGACAGGCGCCGCGCCCGTGTGCTGACGGAATATCCTTGGGTTTCAATGTGTTCCAGGTATTGCTCGATCAGGTCTCGGTCCGCCTCGGCCAGGCCTGTGGGCTGGATCCAGCCGGTGAAATCGGTCAGATCGCGCGTATAGGCGGCCACCGTGTTGCCGGCGGCACCCCGTTCCGCCTGCTGGGCGTCGAGAAAGGTGGCGATCCAGTGACGGTTGGGGTCGATCATCGTGTGGCCGTGCCCGCGATGGCGGCGGCGCAGGTCATTGCCCCGCTGGCACGGGGATCTCGACGATCACCTCCTGCTGCGGCGCGCGCAGTTCGGAGACCAGCGAAAAGCCCCCCAGGCCGATGATGCCCAGGATTGCCATCAGAATCAGGAATTTCAGGATCTTGCCAAGAGTGCGCACCCGTCGCCCCTGTGTTGCCCGTTCACGTTCGTCTTTCCTGAACCCGCGCACTGGTCTAAGAAGCCGGTGTTCAATGCGGATCTGCCTCTGGCGCGACTTTACCCTGTCGCCGGGGCGAGCGCAATCTCTTGCTCGGGATGAGGAGGACAGATGGCGGCTGAAACCATGGCCAAGGCGCAAAGGCCCGCCCTGACCCGGCCCGTGGTGCTGATCGGGCTGATGGGGGCGGGCAAAAGCTCGGTCGGCACCCGGCTCGCAGCCATGATGGATGCCCCATTCCGGGACTCGGATCACGAGATCGCGGCCGTCTCGAAAATGACCATCCCGGAAATCTTTGACCAGTTCGGCGAAGCGGAGTTCCGCCGCCTCGAACGCCGGGTCATCGCGCGGCTGCTCGAGGAAGAGGCCGGCGTGCTTGCCACCGGGGGCGGCGCCTTCATGCAGGCAGAGACCCGGGCGGCCATTGCCGAACGGGCGGCCTCGGTCTGGCTCAAGGCGGATCTCGACGTGCTGGTCAGCCGGACCGAGGGGCGCACCCACCGCCCCTTGCTGAACCAGGGCAACCCGCGCGATATCCTGCGCGACCTGATCGATCAGCGCTATCCGGTCTATGGCCTGGCGGATCTGCATGTCGAGAGTTTCATGAACCAGACGCATGAAGAGATGGCAGAGAGAATTATCGAAGAATTACAGGGAATTGGGGCAGTTACCTGATGGGCCACCATGTGCTGAATGTGGGCCTGGGCGCCCGGGCCTATGACATCGTGATCGGCGAGGGGCTGATAGCGGGCGCCGGCGGGCTGATCCGCCCGTTCCTGCCGCGCCCCTCGACCGTGATCGTCACCGACGAGACGGTGGCGGGCCTGCATCTCGATGCACTCCGGGCCGGTCTCGCCACCCAGGGGATCGAGGCGGAGGCGATTGTGCTGCCCCCCGGCGAGGCGACCAAATCCATGGCCAATCTCACCCAAACGGTCGAGCGCTTGCTGGCGCTGAAGGTCGAGCGGGACGATCTGATCATCGCGCTCGGCGGCGGCGTGATCGGCGATCTTGCCGGGTTTGCCGCCGCGGTGCTGCGCCGGGGGGTCGACTTTATCCAGATCCCGACGACCCTATTGGCGCAGGTCGACAGCGCGGTCGGGGGAAAGACTGGCGTCAATTCTCTTCATGGAAAGAACCTGGTAGGAGCGTTTCATCAACCAAAACTTGTCCTTGCGGATATCGCGGTGCTCGAGACTCTGACGGGGCGTGAGTTCCTCTCCGGCTATGGCGAGGTGATGAAGTACGGCCTGCTGGGGGATGCCGATTTCTTTGCCTGGCTCGAGCGGCACGCGCCCGCGATGCGCGATGGCGACCGCGCGGCCCGGGCCGAGGCGGTGCGCCGGGCCTGTGCCATGAAGGCCGACATCGTGGCGCGTGACGAGAAGGAGCGGGGCGACCGCGCGCTCCTCAATCTCGGTCACACCTTTGGCCATGCGCTCGAGGCGGCGACGGGGTATTCCGACCGTCTGCTGCATGGCGAGGGCGTCGCCATCGGCTGTGGTCTCGCCTTTGACGTCTCGGCGCGGATGGGCCTGTGTGCACAGGAGGCGCCGAGCCGGGTCCATGCCCATATGGCCGAGATGGGGATGAAGCGCCGCCTGACGGACATCCCCGGCGCGTTGCCCGATGCCGCCGGTCTGATCACGCTGATGGGGCAGGACAAAAAGGTCCGCCAGGGGCAGCTCGCCTTTGTCCTGGCGCGTGCAATCGGCGACAGCTTTCTGACCCGCGAGGCGGATATGGACGTCGTCGAATCGGTGCTGACCGAGGCGCTGGCCGACCGCTAGAGGCGCCCCGATCCCCCGCGACAAAGATCGCGTCGCAAAAGATCGCACCTGCCCCGACAAATCGCGATTCGAGATCGCGCAACCGCGATCGGGCGCGATCTTTGCCGTCAGAGCTGAAGGTGAATGTGATCGTCATGCCGCGCGGCATGGCATCCCTGGAACCGGATCTTGCCCGCGCCCGGGGCGAACTGCGCCTTGAGGTGCGGTTCCAACAGAACCTTGCCGACACGCGGGTCGCGGTTCAGCCAGTCGAGCGCGAAACGCATCCGCGCCGGGATAGCGGCGCGCGACCGCATCGGCGTGAGCGTCGAGGGTCTCGGCCAGCTCCGGGACCACATAGTGCCGGTTCATGGCACAGTAGACCATCGATTGCATCTGTAGTGCCCCGCCGGGCAGGCAGGGGAGCGGCACACGGCCAAAGGACGGGGCGATCTGGGTGCAGGCAAGGCTGAAGAGGACATAGAGGACCGGTGCTGCGAGCCATGCGCGGCGCAAGCGCAGTGCCACCAGATAGGCGAGCCCGCCGATCTGCGTCAGCAGCGTCAGCACCAGAATGGCAATGCTGTGGATCAGAAAGCGGCGCACCAACCGAGGCTAGCGGAGCGGCGCGGTTCCGCGCAACTTTTCCATGACAACCCCGCCAGCGGATGCTAGAGGGATCGGCAGACAGGGGCGCCCGGATGGGCTGAGACGAACCCTTCGAACCTGATCCGGTTAGAACCGGCGGAGGGAGTCTGGCGTTTCCCCGGAACCGTTGACGCACCCTCCGCCCCATATGTGGAGGCTATGATGACCCGGCTACTCACCCTGACCCTGATGCTGTTGGCAACGCCCGCCATGGCGGCGGACAAGATGACCCTGATTCTCGATTGGTTCATCAACCCCGATCACGGCCCCATCATTGTGGCGCAGGAAAAGGGCTATTTCGCCGATCAGGGCCTGGAGGTCGAGATCGTGCCGCCCGCCGACCCCTCGGACCCGCCAAAGCTGGTCGCCGCGGGCGCGGCCGAGATGGCCGTCTCGTACCAGCCCCAGCTGCATCTGCAGGTGCATCAGGGGCTGCCGCTGATCCGGGTCGGCACGCTGGTGGCGACCCCGCTCAACTGCCTCTTGGTGCTGGCCGACGGGCCGATCAAGTCGCCCGCCGATCTGAAGGGCAAAAAGGTCGGCTTTTCCGTCGCCGGGGTCGAAGAGGCGGTGCTGGGCGCCATTCTGGGCAAATACGGGCTGACCGTCAGCGATGTGGAACTGGTCAATGTGAACTGGTCGCTGTCGCCCTCGCTGATGTCGGGGCAGGTCGATGCGGTGATCGGCGCCTATCGCAATTTCGAGCTGAACCAGATGAAAATCGACGATGTGCCGGGCAGGTGCTTTTATGTCGAGGAAGAAGGCGTGCCGAGCTATGATGAGCTCATCTATGTCGCCAACCCGGAGCGGATGGATACAGACATGATCCGCCGGTTCCTCGAGGCGACCGAGCTTGCGACCCAGTTCATCGTCAACAATCCCGATGAAAGCTGGAAGATCTTTTCGGGCACCTCGGCGGAATTGCAGGACGAGCTGAACGCGCTCGCCTGGAAAGACACGATGCCCCGCTTTGCCCTGCGCCCCGCCGCACTCGACCATGGCCGCTATATCCGGTTCGAGGCGTTCCTCAAGCAGCGGGGCCTGATCGACGACGTCTATCCGGTCGACAAGCTCGCCGTGGATATCTCCAAGTGACCGGGGCGCAGATGAAACAGACCGCAAACACCGATTGGGGCTCTCCCGTCATCGCCGAATGGCGCAGCGCCGCGCCGATGTGGCAGGCCTATATGCACCATCCCTTTGTCGAGCGGCTGGGAGACGGCAGCCTGCCAAAGGCGTCGTTCCTGCATTATCTGGTGCAGGATTACGTGTTCCTGATCCATTTCTCGCGCGCCTGGGCGCTGGGCGTGGTCAAATCGGACTCGCATCACGAGATGGCGGTCTGTGCCGCGATCGTCAATGCGCTGGCCCATGACGAGATGCGCCTGCATGTAGGCATCTGCGCGCGTGAGGGGATTGCCGAGGCCGAGCTTTTTGCCGCGACCGAGGCGGATGCCAACCTCGCCTATACCCGTTACGTCATCGACGCGGGCGTTTCGGGCGACTTCCTCGACCTGATGGCAGCGCTCGCCCCGTGCGTCTTTGGCTATGCGGAAATCGGCACGCGGCTGGCGCGCGAGGCTGCACCCGACACCCCCTATCGCGAGTGGATCGACACCTATGCGGGCGAGGACTATCAGGCCCATTGCCGCAATGTCGCGGCGATGATCGACCGGGCGGTGGCTGATCGGTTGGGCGGGGAACCGCACAGGCTGCCGCGCTGGCAGGCGTTGCACAAACGCTTTGCGATGGCGACCCGGTTGGAGGTCGATTTCTGGCAGATGGGGCTGGACGGGCGCTGGGAAGGGACCGGGGCGGCGCAATGACCGGCGGCCCGGCCCTTTCCGGTCATTTCGAGATTGGCGGCAAGCTGCTGTTTGCCCCGATCGAGCTCAGCCTCGCGCCGGGGGAGTGGACCTGCCTGCTCGGCGCCTCGGGCTGTGGCAAGTCGACCATCCTGCGCCTGTTTGCGGGGCTCGAGACCGGCGGGGTGTTCCACGGGGCGCTAAGCTCGGCCGCGGGGCAGGCGGCCTATATGGCGCAAAGCGACATGCTGGCCCCCTGGCTGGACGTGACCGGCAATGTGGTGCTGGGCCAGAGGCTGCGCGGCGAGGCGCCCGATTTCGACCGGGCGCGCGACCTGATCGCGCGGGTCGGCCTGGCCGGGCACGAGGGCAAACGCCCCGCCGAGCTCTCAGGGGGCATGCGCCAGCGCGCGGCTCTCGCCCGGACGCTGATGGAGGACCGGCCCATCGCGCTGTTGGATGAACCCTTCTCGGCCCTTGATGCCGCCACCCGCGCGCAGTGTCAGGAGCTGGCGTTCGAGTTGCTGGCCGGGCGCACGGTGCTGTTGGTCACCCATGACCCGGGCGAGGCGGCGCGGCTGGCGCATCAGGTGCATGTGCTGGGCCCGGCGGGCCTGACCCACTCGATGCGGCCCGAAGGCGCCCCGATCCGCGACCATGCGGCGGCTGAAACACTGGCAGCCCAGGTCGCGCTGTTCGACCAGGTGCGCGCGGCATGAGCGAGGGTGGCGTGAGCGAGGGTGGCGTGCGTAACGGGCGACTGGGTAACGGGCGACTGGGCAACGGGCAGCTGGGCAACGGGCAGCTGGGCAACAGCGGGCTGAGCAACAGCGGGCTGGGCCGCACGGGTCTGAGCCGTGTGGGGCAGGTCGCGCTGTCGTTTCTGGGGGTTGTCGCGCTCTGGTATCTCGCGATCTATATCCGCGTGCCCTTTGGCGGTGTGCCGCTGCCCAACTTCATCCTGCCGAGTCCTGCGCGCGTGGCCGAGACCCTGTGGGCCAGCCGCGCCCTGTTGGCCGAGCACAGCGTGACAACGTTGTTGGAGATCGTGCTCGGCATCCTGTTGGGCGTCGGGTTCGGCATGCTCACCGCCTTTGGCTTTGTCGCCTGGCCGTGGCTGCGGCGGCAGGGGCAGCCGGTGATGGTGATCAGCCAGGCGATCCCGGTCTTTGCGCTCGCACCCTTGCTGACGCTCTGGTTCGGCTATGGCATTTGGTCAAAGATCGTGATGACCACGCTGATCATCTATTTCCCCGTCACGGTCGCCTTTTTCGACGGGCTGCGGCGGACCGACCGCAACCTGCTGGATATGGCGCGGGTGATGGGGGCCACGCGCCTGCGCAGGCTGTGGCTGATCCGGGCGCCGGCGGCGCTGCCTGCCCTGGGCTCGGGGCTGAAGCTCGCAGCGGTCTATGCGCCCATCGGCGCGGTGATCGGCGAATGGGTGGGGGCCTCGCGCGGGCTTGGCTATCTGATGCTGCTCGCCAATGGCCGGGCAAAGACCGATCTGATGTTTGCCGCGGTGATCGTGCTGGCCTGTCTGGCGGTCGCGCTTTATTTCACCGTCTCGGCCATTGCGGCCCGCCTGGCGCGCTGGCAGCCCGAAACCGGATAGGGGACGGGGCCGGCAACATTGCTGCGGCTGCGAATTGTCTCTTGTCACCGCTGCGCGTTCGGTGAAAAGTCACCGGGGCGTTTTCATCCATGGGCGCCTGCGCTGGCGCATCTCTTTCGGGTCATCTGGCCCCATCGGGCGCCCGGGCGATATGACAGGGATGGCGCAGATATTCAGTATTCGGAGGGCGACCCATGGCGCTTGAACACCCCTATCTCCTGTTCCTGGGCGATGCCCCTGATGCCCTGGCCGCAAAGGTTGCGCAGGGCGTGAAAGACTGGCGCCCCGGCATCAGCGTCGGCCAGCTTCGCTTGCCCGGCTGCAACGCCGATATGGGCCTGACGGACATGACAATCGCCGAGGCCGCGGCCGCCGGGGCCAAGACGCTGGTGATCGGGGTGGCGAACCGGGGCGGCGTGATCTCGCCCGAATGGAAGGCCGTGCTGATCGAGGCGATGGAGGCGGGCATGGACATCGCCGCCGGGCTCCACACGCTCTTGAACCAGCAGGACGATCTGGTCGAGGCGGCCAGGCGCACCGGCAAGACGCTGCACGATGTGCGCATCCCGACCGTGCAATACCCGATCGGCGATGGCAAGAAACGCGCCGGCAAGCGGGTGCTGGCCGTGGGCACCGACTGCTCCTGCGGCAAGATGTATACCGCGCTGGCGATGGAAAAGACGATGCGCGCGCGCGGCATGAATGCCGATTTCCGCGCCACCGGGCAGACCGGCATTCTGGTCACCGGCTCGGGCGTGCCGCTGGATGCGGTGATCGCCGATTTCATGGCCGGCGCGGTCGAGGACCTGACGCCGCCCAACGCCGAGGATCACTGGGACCTGATCGAGGGGCAGGGCTCGCTCTTCCACCCGTCCTATTCCGGGGTGACCATGGCGCTGGTGCATGGCGGGCAGGCGGATGTGCTGGTCCTCTGCCACGAGCCGACGCGCACCTATATGCGCGGGCTGCCGCATTACGACGTCCCCTCGCTGGAAGAGCTGCGCGAAACCGCCCTGCCGCTGGCGCGCCGGGTGAACCCGGAGGCCCGGGTGATCGGCTGTTCGATCAACACCGCCGCGCTTTCGGACGCGGAGGCCAGCGCCTATCTGGCCGAGACCGAGAAGCGGATCGGGCTGCCCTGTGTCGATCCGTTCCGCCACGGGGCCGACCGGCTGGTCGACGCGCTGTGAGACGGACCGGAGCCCTGCGGAAGGTGGCGGGCGGCCGGCCATGCGCTGACGCGCCAATGGGCTGCGCCCACAGCTGTGCCTGCGGCCCAGATGGCCGGCTGGCGCCCCGCTGGGAGGGCGTTGCATGGGGCTGACGCGGGAGGTGGAGCGGGTCGTCTTTCCGCTCGCCAGTGCCTTCACGATCTCTCGCGGCACACGGACCG
>JBCCHW010000106.1:0-11991 GCA_039028555.1 Pseudomonadota bacterium
CGTCGCCGCGCGAACGAAGTGGGGCGAATGCGAGGCCGAAGTTCGCCGTGGTTTTCGGGCATTGTTCGAGGCGGAGGGATTTGACATTCCCGCAGACGATGCCTCGCGCTGTGTCCTGTTCCCGGAGATGGATGAGAGCCGCGAAGTGCCCGAGATCACGACGGCGTGCTGGGGCATTCTGAGCAAGCGCCCTGATGACGTGATGTGCGCCTCCTCTCGAATGATCGTCAAGCGCCGTGGGGCGGCGCATCCGGTTGTGCTTTCCTGCACCCTGCTCGCCTATGACCGGCAATTCGAGATGGGCCGGACGCTGGAGCAAGCGGCAAAGCCGGTTTGGCTCAACCATCCCCACTGTGCCAAGTTTTGCGTCCTGGGCGGCGCAAGCTGTTCCGGTTAAGGGATGCCGGCCACCGGAATCGCTGCGGCCTTGGCAACGGTTGTGATCTGGGCAGGGTTCCTGGTCAGCCTCAGATTTGCGATTACCACCCAATACAGTCAGGGCGCCATGCTGCTGATGCGTTTCTTGCCCGCGGCGGTGGTTCTGGCGCCGGTGATCTGGCGCACGGGGCTGCTGCCCAAGGGCGTACCGCTGTGGCAGGTTCTGCTGATCATCCTGGGATCGGGCGTGCCGTTCTACTATCTGATTTCGCTCGGCATCTCTTATGCTCATGCTTCGGATGTCGGGGTGTTGGCGCCGGGCTCTCTGCCCTTGATTGTCGCTCTTGTGAGCTTTGCCGTTTTGGGAGAGCGCTTTACGCGCCTGCGCGTTATCGGCTTTGCGCTGATCTTGACGGGTGGCCTGATGATCGGTCTTTGGGAGGTGGTGATGGCAAGTGAGGCGGGCGCCTGGCGCGGGCATCTGCTGATCATTACGGCAATCTTCGGATGGGCGTTCTACACGGTTGCCTTTCGGATGTCGGGAATGTCGGCGCTTGACGGCGCTGCGCTTTCGATTGGCTGGTCCGTATTGCTTGTCATTCCTGTCGCAATGGTCATCGGGGTCTCGACCGGCGATGCCAGTTGGGCCCAGATCGGCGTGATCACCCTGATCCAGGGGGTGCTGGCCGGTGCTGGCGCGCTGGTCACCTTTGGCCTGGCGGTGCGGTTGTTGGGAGCGTCGCGTACGGCGGCGTTTACGGCCCTCACCCCAATCGTCGTGATGGTCGCCAGCGTGGCATTGCTTGGCGAGCCGATCACCGGGGTCAAGGTCGCAGGGATCCTGATCGTCTCGACCGGGGTCTTTTTTGCCTCCGGCGTGCTCGAGGCCGGGAAATGAGCTTTCCGAGGCCGATCAAGAGATCGCTGACCTTGCGCGGTCACCGGACATCCGTCAGCCTCGAGGAGCCGTTCTGGGCGATCTTTTGCCAGATCGCCGAGGCGCGCGGCGTTTCGGTCAATGCGCTGGCGGCCGAGTTGGACGAGCGCCGGGTGCCGCCCGCGTCGCTCGCCAGCGCGATACGTCTGTTTGTGTTGGAATGGGTGCTGGAGACGCGGGCGCCAAAGGGTTAAGCGCGCCTCTTTTTGATGTTGAGCCAGATCCCGTTTTCCGAACGCACGGTCAGATGCATCATCGGTTGTGGCGTCTTTCCGGCAACGGGGCTGACGTCAAAGCGGCTCATCAGCAGTCCCAGCAGGATTACACCCTCTTGCATCGCAAAGCCCGCGCCCGGGCAGACACGCGGGCCCGCCGAGAAGGGAAGGTAGGCCGTACGGCCCGGCTCCTTGGTCTCGGGCCTTTGCCAGCGG
Organism: Pseudomonadota bacterium; assembly: GCA_039028555.1. Lineage (GTDB taxonomy): Bacteria > Pseudomonadota > Alphaproteobacteria > Rhodobacterales > Rhodobacteraceae > Thermohalobaculum. The sequence goes on from JBCCHW010000106.1 coordinate 1,747, forward strand.
TCGGGATCAAAGACATGCGGCTGGTCCCACAACCGCTCGTGGCGGCCAAGATGCCAGGGGCTTAGAATGACAGGTGCGCCGGGCGCGACGGACTTGCCGCGCATTTCTGTGGCCCGGGCGGCCTCGCGGATCATCATCGGAACGGGAGGATAAAGCCGCAGCGTCTCGCGCAGAACATCGCGGGTGAACGCCAGGCGCCGCAGGTCGGAAAAGGCCGGGTTCGCGCCGAAGACCTCTGCCGCTTCGCACTGGACCCTGTGCCGGACCTCTGGGTGTGTCGCCAAAAGATAAAGCGCCCAGGCGAGGGCCGATGCCGAGGTTTCGTGCCCCGCCAGGAAGAAGATCCCGACCTGATCGAGCATCTCGGCCGCGTCAAAGCGGGTGCCCGTTTCCGGGTCCCGGGCGGTCATCAATGCGGTGGCGAGATCGTCCGGCGCCGTTCCAGCCGCAATCTCGACGGCGCGCGCCGTTACAAGCCGGGCGAGCAAGGTGCGGATCCGATCCGCCTGTTTGCGCTGGTGCCGACGGCGACGGCTGAACCGGGCTACCCATCCGGGCAGCCGCAGGATATCGGCGGGTGTCAGCATCGGTGCTGCGAGTTGATATGTGCGAAAGGCGTCGAACACTTCCCCGGCCACCGAATCCTCGATCGGGGCGGAGAACAGGGTCCGAAAGATCACGTCAGCGGCGGCATGGGAGGTTTCGAACTCCATTTCGACGGCGCCTTCGCGCGCCTCGAGGCGGTCGATCATGCTTTGACCCGCCGCCAACATAGGGTCGAACAGCTTGCGCGGCCGCGCATCGCCAAAGGCCGGGTCGATCAGCCGGCGTTGGCGTTCCCATTCCGCGCCATTCGTGACGAACACGGAGCGCCCGAGCAGATCACCCAGCACCCGCGCCTGGAGATCAGATTTGGGAAACTGCGACGGCTCTTCGATCAGGATTCGCCGTACCAGTTCGGGCTGATTGACCAGATAGGATCTGAACCACGGGGTCTTTGCCTCGGCGAGCCAGGCGCGATACAGGCGTTTTGGCAAGGCCGCAAAAATGTTGCGCCGGGCCGCCCGCCAGGATTGCAGAAACGACTGCCCTTCGGGCCGGCTGGGTGGGATCGGCGGTGTGGATCGCTGGTCCAAACCTGTCAGCTCAGCCGCGATGACAGATCGGCGCGACCGGCTCTGCCAGGATAGAGGGCGACGAACGACGCCCGCCGAACCGACGTCTCAGGGTCTCGGCACCGCCGGTGATGCGGAAATAGTCGAAATCACCGGGCCGGCGAAAGGCACAGAGATACTGGAAATGCAACCGCATGAAGCGCCATCGGTAACGCCGGATTTCCTCGGGCTCCATGGTCTGGGAGAAGGCCGCCGAGATCACGACCGGGCTTTGCCCGACCCGCCCCGCCGCGCGGCACGAGGCGACCGGATCCGTCAGTGCAAAACAGGCGCCATCGCCCTTCGCTGTGACGTCGAGCCAAAAAACCCCTGGATCGTCGGCAACGCGTGCGAGATCGGCGCGAAGCTGTGAGGCACCGGGAAGAAAACTCAGCATCGCGATAGACTGGCCCAGTGTCAGCAGGCTGATGCGCCGGTGCGGGTCTGCGCCCGCCATCGCGCGGGCGAGCGCGGTCACGGCCAGTTGCGCGCCAGACGAATGGCCAACCACAACCACTTCGTCAAAACCCGGGTCGTCACGCGCCTCTTTGATCGCGCGGGCAAAGGTATCGAGCCGGGCATCGATCTGTGGCGGATAGGCGCCGCCCGCCACCGCGCTGTAGCCGAGATCGTTGACCATGAAATAAACCATCATCTGCTCTTCGATTAACCGGGTTCCGTGCATGATCGCCCAGGCGCCCAGAAGGCCAGCGGCCCAACCGGCCGCCGCCGGCGCGCCGAGGCCTGTTGTCACGAACAGACCCAAGGCAGTCGCTCCAAGCAGCGCGAAGAGCAGGTAGAAAACCATCACGGCGGCAGGCATCAGCCCCGCGATCAGCGGGCCGGATCGAAGCTTCAGCATCGCCGCGATGGCACCTGACGAGAGATAGACCCAGAACGTTCGGAACATCAGGGCATAGACATATCCGAGCGATGGCCGGATCGAATGACGCACGATATCGTCCCAGGCCAGAAACTCGAATTCCGCCTCGGTGGTGCCGCCTCCCTCGGTCAGAAAGGTCCGCCAGCGATAGGGGCCACCCTTCGCGTGGGGCACGGCCTCCAGGTGAAAATCATACCCCGAGACAGCCGCCTGTTGCTGCCCCTCGACCCGATGCAGTTCGCGATACCGGCGCGGGCCCAGGGGATCAAAGCCCGAGACATAGAACACCTTGCGGCGCGCGACCGGGGCGTCAACGGTACTCGCTGTGCTCTTCGTCATCGGTCTGGACAGGTTCATTGGCGATCCGGGCTACCCAATCGGTCGAGTATCGCACAAGAGTTACTTACCCGTCACCCGTGGTGAAAGTCCCATCATCCGATCCGTGCGAGAACGGGGAATGTCTCGATCAGCAGATTGGCCAGTCTTTCCAGAGTGCCCGAGATCATCATGCAGCCGACCAGAACCAACAGGCCGCCCATCGCGATTTCGACCAGCCCCATATGGCGCCGAAACCCGCGCGCCCAGTTCAGGAAAGGGCCGATATACCAGGCGGCCAGCAGAAACGGCACCCCCAGACCGAGGGCGTAGAACGAGAGCAGAACGCCGCCCTGCGCCACACTGCCATTCGCGGCGATGGCAAGTACAGCACCCAGAAACGGCCCGATACACGGGGTCCAGCCAAAGGCAAAGGCGACCCCCATCAGAAAGCTGGCGCCAAAGCTTCCGGCCTCGGCCGGGCCTTCAAAGCGGGCTTCGCGGTTCAGGAGCGGGATCTTGTCGATCCCGCGCAGCCGCCATATGAGCCATAGGCCGAGGCAAAGCACGGCGAGCAGGCCAAGCTTCCAGGCCACATCCATAAATCCCTCGCCCCCGCCGATCGACCAAAGGCCGAACAGCATCGCGATTGGCACCAGCGCGATCAGCGCGTTTCGAAAACCAATGAAATGCAGCCCGAAAAGTGTGATGAAATACCCCGCGATCACCGAGAACAGCGCCTTGTTCGCCAGCAACAGGTTTCCGGCCTTTGCCGCCCCCAGCCCCAGTCCGACGAACACGGCGCCCAGCCCCAGCACGAAACAGATGGCCGAGATAAAGACCCGGCGGCGCAGTGCGGGATCGACCTCCTCGCGCTCGCCGGAGATCTTTTCGAGCGTGGTTCCGGCCATATAGGCGATATAGGGGGGCGCCAGCGGGAGCACGCAGGGGCTCAGAAAGCTGAAAAGCCCGCCAATGAACGCCCAGAAAACTTCGATGACCATCGTCGCCCGACCCTGATGTTGTTGATCTGTCCATATCGCTTCCTGCCCGGACGGAAAAGGGCATCACCGCATCGCCGCGTCACAATGACGTCAGAACCGATGAGGTGTGTTCCTTGGCTTACGGCGTTTTCTGCCGGGCGAGATAGGCCACGATATCTTCGACCTGTTGCGCGCTCAGCCAGGGGCCATTGATCAGCGGGCTGCCGGCTTCGGTACGTTGACCGGCGAGGAAAAAGCCCGGCATCGCCGCATTCGGGTCGATGGTCTCGGGTGCGACGATCCAGAGCCGGATCTCGCCCACGCTCATGCGCCCGGCAATCCCGTCGAGGCTGGGCGCCTCTTCACTGCCATCAAAGGTCTCGGCTCCCGGCCCGCCGGGCGAGCCATGGCAGGCCGAACATCCCGTCAGGTTCTGGTCAAAAAACAGCGTTCGGCCACGCTGCCAGTCGCCGGTCAGCCCGGCAATCGGGTCATCAATCCGGGATCCGTTCGTGATGGTATAGGGCGCGGCAATCTCGGCCGCGCCGAGTGGGCTGGCGGCGGCCGCGCAAAGAGCAATTGCGAGGATCCCGGTTCGCATCTCGGTCCTTCCTGCTGATCGGGCCGCGACGTTAGGGGCGCGGATATGTTTGCGCAAGCTCTTGCCCGCCGCTTTTGCGCGGGCTATCGCACTCCCATGGAGACACCCGACGAAGTTTTGGACGCAACCGGCCTGCTTTGCCCGCTGCCCGTGCTAAAGGCGCGCAAACGCCTGTCGTCGCTGGCGCGCGGGCAGCTTTTGGAAGTGCGCGCGACTGACCCTGCCGCCCGGGTCGACATCCCTCATTTCTGCGCCGAACAGGGGCATGAGCTTGTCGCGCAAAGCGACCAGGCGGGCGATGTTCTGGTGTTTCTTTTGCGAAAAGGCTGACAGGCTCAGTTGAACGCCGCGCAGGGATCGGGTCTTTCGGCCTTTGCCGAGAACCATATGAAGTCGAAAGGAGCGGCATCCCCGGCGATGTAGTCCGCCGCCGAGTTCGCCTCGCTGGACACCTCGATCTGGCCGATGCTGAGCACCTTTTTGTCGGGCGCTGCGATGCGCAGATAGGCAGGCACCCCCCGATCAGTGCGCGCATGGCCGTTGCCGGTGATCAGCACGACCCGGCCTGCCTGTGCGGCATCGGCCCTGAGCACCGCCTCGGCAAAGCGTGCGTCGCGCAGCCTTTGCGCCTCGACCATGCCCGCCGCCGCGCTCCGAGGCAGCTTGTTGCAGTGGGAGGTGATCATTTCCGCTTCCATGGCGGTTTGAACAGGCTGATCGGGGGCAAGATCCAGGCCAAAACGGATTGCGCCTTCGCCAAAACCCGCGTCGGCCCCTGATCGGATCGCCGTGCGCAGTTCCGCCGTTGTCGTCGCGCCGCCTGCAATATAGGCGTCGGGCGCGGCCTCAAAAATCGGGCGGTAGTATCGCCAGTCCGGCCAACCGAGACGGTCCCAGCCGATCGCCGGGCCGATCTCGCCCGGTTTGCCCCCTTCGGCGCGGAAGACGTCGATTCCCTCCTCGGAGGCTTTCGGCACCATTTCGAAGGCGAGCCCGGCAGGTTCCAGCATCGCGACCAGATCGGCCTGCCGGGCATGATGCTGCGGATTGTCGTGGACTTCGCCGATGATGACCACATCCGCATCGCGCAAGGCGGTCTCAAAGCCCTCTGGGGCAATCATCTGACCAGTTCGACGGTCCCAAACGCGCCCTGCCAGGGGGTGACTCTGCTGGGTCAGCGTGGCTGCCGTCAGAATTTGCGGCTCCGGCGTTCCCGCCTCGCAGGCGGCGAGGACCAACAATAGAGCCGATGCAAGGGTGACTTTCATATCAACCGCCCAACCCATTAGGAGCCATCATCGAACCCTTAACATACACCGCAGCGCAGCGAGGTCGAGGAAAGAAGATGTGAAAAGCTCAGCCCAGGCCGGCTTCGGCGGCGATCTCGGCGCGGGACTTGCGGGCGCGTTCGGTCGCGGATTTAAGCTGACCGCAGGCGGCCAGGATGTCCTCGCCCCGGGGGGTGCGCACCGGCGAGGCATAGCCCGCCCGGTTGACGATCTCGGCAAATCCCTCGATCCGCGCCCAGTCCGACCGTTCATAGGGCGCGCCCGGCCAGGGATTGAACGGGATGAGATTTATCTTTGCCGGGATGCCCGCGATCAGTCTGACCAGACGCTTGGCGTCGGCATCGGAGTCGTTCACGTCCTTGAGCATGACGTATTCAAAGGTGATGCGCTCGGCGTTCGAGAGGCGGGGATAGGCCCGGCAGGCCGCGATCAACTGCTCCAGCGGATACTTTCGATTGATCGGTACCAGAACGTCGCGCAACTCGTCTGTGGTTGCGTGCAGGCTGATCGCGAGCAGGGTGCCGATTTCCTCGCCTGCGCGGCGGATCTCTGGCACAACGCCCGAGGTTGACAGCGTGATCCGGCGGCGCGAGAGGCTCAGGCCCTCGCCATCCATCGCGATCTGCATGGCGTCGCGCACATTGTCGGTGTTGTAGAGCGGCTCGCCCATCCCCATGAGCACGATGTTCGAGAGCAACCGTCTGTCGCCGTGCCCCTTTCCGGCCGAGGCCCATTCGCCCAGATCATCCCGGCACACGAGAATCTGCCCGACAATCTCGCCAGCCGTCAGGTTGCGTACCAGTTTTTGAGTGCCGGTATGGCAGAAGGTGCAGGTGAGCGTGCAGCCGACCTGCGAGGAAACGCACAGCGTGCCGCGGTCTTCCTCGGGGATGTAAACCGCCTCGACCTCATGCCCGCCGGCGATGCGCAGCAGATATTTGCGCGTGCCATCGGTCGAGATTTGTTTGGTGACGATCTCCGGACGCGCCAGCGTAAAGCCCGCCGACAGATCGGCCCGGAACCCTTTCGAGAGGTTCGTCATGTCGTCAAAATCGACCACGCCCTTGTTGTAGATCCACTGCCAGAGCTGTCCGACACGCATGCGGCGCTGTTTCTCCGGCACCCCGATCTCGCCCAGCGCATCGGCAATACCCGCGCGGGTGAGGCCAATCAGGCTCCGCGACCCGGTGTTTGCACGGGGCAGGGTCGCGAAATCCGGCTGGATCGCTGAAGGTTTGAGCGGTGACTCGGTCATGCGGCGCGGCCTATCACAGGATCAGGCGCGCCGCCAGTCGCCGTGCTCGGGCGTGTTTTGCCGTGCTTGGCTTGTCAGGTCAGCTGCAGCGTTCTTTTGCCGACTTGATCGCGGCGGTAAAGCCGTTCAGCGAAAACGTATCCACTGTGACGGTCCCGCGTTTCGACGTGCCCTGGACCTTGGCCCGCGAGCCTGCGCGGAAGCGCGATACCGCCCGGTCGTCGTCGCCCGCTGATGGAAGCCAGGCGATCTCGCTCAGATCGCCATCACCCACGAACATCTTCATGGTGTTGGATCCAACGGTGACGACCACCTCGGAACCCGGCTTGAACGGATAGCCCGAGAAATATGAGACCTCGTTTGTCACCCCGTCGCTCGGCCGAACCGATACCATCAGGAAGATCTCACCGCGTTTTACATTTGCCTTTTTGCCGCCGCGGGTCGCTGTTTTTGACGTCGGGCGTGAAACGATCCAGCAGTTCTTGGTCGCGCCCTCACCGGCGACAAAGACCGACCAGTCCTTGAAGACGCCCACATTTGCCTGCGTCTGGGCAAGTGCTGTCCCGGTGCAAAGCGCCATCGCGATTAGGGCGACGCCGATCTTTGGAAAAAAGCTCATTTTTGCCTCACTCGAGTGATCGAACCCCGGGATCTTGATTGTCCTTTGGGGAAAAACTTCCGTATCAGTGTTTGTTCCGACCGGTAAAGCAAAGCATACTGCAAATTGCTAGGCAAATTCTACCCCGGCGACGCGGCCCCTCGGCTCGCGTGCAGATGATATCAGGGCGATCCGTCATGAAGGATGCCACAACCTGGGGACTGTTTCATAATGGGACAGACGCCAACATCGCCGGAACCGGATACGCCCGATACGCGCGGCGCGGGCGATGAAGCGCTGATTGGCCTGATCGGTTCGGTTCAAGACCGGACGGCCTTTACCGAACTGTTTCACCGTTATGCGGGCCGTATCAAGGCCTTCCTGATCCGTTCCGGCGCGTCCTGGGGCGAGGCGGAAGAGGCGGCTCAAGAGGTCATGGTCACGATCTGGCGCAAGGCGGCCATGTTCGATCCGGCAAAGGCTGGCGCCTCGACCTGGATCTACACCATCGCGCGCAACAAGCGGATCGACCTGTTGCGCCGCGCCCGGCGACCAGAGGGGCTGGCCGATGAGCCGATTCTGCAGGGCGATCCTGTGGAATCGCCCGAGGCCGATGTCGCCGCAATCGGGCGCGATGCGCTGATCCGCGAGGCGATCCAGGCCTTGCCTGCCGATCAAAAGTTGGTGATCAACCTCGCGTTCTTCTCGGGGCTCACCCATGCAGAGATTGCAACCGCGCTTGATGTGCCGCTCGGAACCGTCAAGTCGCGTCTGCGCCTGTCATTCGGAAAGCTCCGAGAAGAACTGGGGCAGGATTTTGCTCTGGAACTGGTCGATATCTGATGGAAAATCCGGCAGCAGACATCTAACGGCGAACATATGACCGAAACAACCATCCTGGCCGAGATCTGGCGCGGCCCCATTCTGGAAAGCGTGCATCGCGGCACCGTCGTCGTATGCCGCCCCGATGGCGAGGTCGTGGATGCCTGGGGTGACCCCGCGCGGGTGATCCTGCCGCGGTCATCGTGCAAAATGATGCAGGGATTGCCGCTGGTGGAAAGCGGCGTCGCCGACCGGGCCCACCTCACGGATGCGCATCTGGCGCTCGCCTGTGCCTCGCATCAGGGCGCCGAGGTTCATACGACGCTGGCCCGGGCGTGGCTTGCCGATTTGGGTCTGGCGGAAGGCGACCTGCGCTGTGGCCCCCAGATTCCGGATGACGCGGCAGCGCGCCAAAACTTGCGCGAGCACGGCGCGAAAGCCGATCAGACTCACAACAATTGCTCGGGCAAGCATTGCGGGTTTCTCACCTTGGGTCAGGCGCTGGGGGCCGGGCCGGAATATGTCGAGCCCGATCATCCGGTTCAGGCCGCGGCCAAACAGGCGATCGCCGATCTCGCGGGCGAGGATTTGTCGGATTTTGCAATCGACGGGTGCTCCGCCCCCAATTATGCGATGTCGATGCAGGGCTTTGCCACGGCCCTTGCCCGCTATGCCGCGCCCGATGAGGTGTTCACGTCAACACGTGCTCACGCCATGCGGCGACTGCGCGAGGCCATGGCAGCGCATCCGGTTCTGGTGGCTGGGGAGAAGCGGGCCTGTACCCGGTTGATCAGAAGCCTGTCAGGCGGTGCGGTGGTGAAAACCGGCGCTGAAGGCGTCTTCGCTGCGATCCTGCCGGCGCAGCGTCTGGGGATCGCTGTCAAATGCGATGATGGGTCAAACCGGGGGGCCGAGGCTGCCATCACCGCATTGCTCGCGCGATACGGGGCGCTCGATCGATCGGCGCCGGTATACACCGATCTTGCCGATGCGCCCCTGCGTAACCGACGCGACATCGTGAACGGGCATTTGCGCGCCGGCTCGGCGTTGCTGAACTAAGAATGGCGTAGCAGGTCTATGATCAGATTGACCGGCGAAAACTTGCCGGTGCCGATCGGCGTGGCAAAGGTCAGCCCGATGATCAGGAACAGGACCATCTGACCTGCCTTCGGCATTCCTGCCGCTTTGGCACGGCGGAAGATCAGCACATTGATGGCCAGGATCGCCGCCGTGACCACCAGCGAGAGCCCCGCGCCCGCCAGTGTTCCGTGAGATTGGGTCACGCGCAGCATCGCGTCCCAGGCCAGCCGGCCGGCGACGGGCACGGCGACAAGGTTAAAGATCACGAACAGGCTCAGCGGTCGGAACCAGGGCGGGGTCACGGGCAGTCTCCTTGTTTGACCGCCGTCTAGCAGGATTCCGGCCAGCCCGAAACGCTGCCATCGGTCACGTTTTGGGCGGGGCTGGATTTCGCTCTGGACAGGTCGTGAAAATTCAGCCAGATTTTTCACGAGGCTATGGAGAATCACCTTGTCCCCCAGAGACGCAGCAGAATCGATGAAGACCCGCGCCGAAGGCGTCGGTGCCGATCTGCGTGCGCTGCGCAAGGCACGCCGGCTCACGCTGAGCGAGCTTGCGCAGCGGGTCGAACGCTCGGTCGGCTGGCTGAGCGAGGTGGAGCGCGATCTGAAAGAGCCGACCATCGGCGATCTGCGCCGTCTGGCAGATGCGCTCGACCAGCCCCTGAGCCTGTTCTTTGGCCAGCCCCAGGGCGCCGAGGAGGAGCGCGGCTATGTGGTGCGCCACACGCATCGCCGGACGCTTGGCAGCGCCGAGGAAGGGTTGGTCGAGCAGCTTTTGTCGCCTGATCTCTCAGGCTCGTTCGAAATTGTCCGATCGGTTTTTGATCCGGGCGCCGAATTGGCGCAGGCCGCCCGGCGGGCGACCGAAGAGGCGGGCTATGTGGTCGAGGGGACGCTCGATCTGTGGATCGGCGCGCGCCGCTTCACGCTTTGCCCCGGTGACAGTTTCCGCTTTCGGGGCGAGCCCTATCGCTGGCGAAACCCCGGGTCCGTTCCAACCGTGGTGATCTGGGTGATCGCCCCGCCGGTCTATTGAGGGCGCGATGCCTCAACCGGAGAAACTTTGCGGCAGCGCCGCCAGTTCTAGAACCTAAGGGAGCTTCAAATGGCAGACATCCCCTCGACAGCGCGTGTTGTGGTCATCGGCGGTGGCGCCGCTGGTCAGTTCGTTCTTTTCGATCAGAACGCAATCGGTCCACCCCTTGAGTGCCAGGTGATAGAGACAAGAGGCGCCAACGGCGCCACCGCCGATGACCACAACAC
>JBCCHW010000107.1:0-11752 GCA_039028555.1 Pseudomonadota bacterium
CCCGACCCCTTGATTCGTAGTCAAGTACTCTATCCAGCTGAGCTACGGGCGCATCGCATTGCGTCGGCAGGTGCGAGGCCCGCTGTCTAGACGGGGCGCTGGGCGATTGCAAGGGGTAATTCCCCGCGCCCGCGCCGGCCTATTTCCCCGGGAGCAGGATCTGGAACTCGGTCCCCGCGGTGGTGGTCGAGACCAGTTCCAGCCGGCCGCGATGGGCCGCCACCAGCTCCTGCGCGATGGCGAGGCCGAGGCCCGAGCCCCCCCGTGTCGCCCCGCCCTTGAAGGGCTTGAAGATGTTCTCGACCGCCCGTTTGGGCATGCCGGGGCCGTTATCCATGATCCGGATCGCGCTGAACTCGTCGCGCCGCGCGGTCTTGACCGTGATCACGCCCGGCCTGCCCTGGGCGGTGATCGCCTGCGAGGCGTTGCGGATCAGGTTGGTCAGCACCCGGTGAAGCTGTTCGGGGTCGGCGGGCACCGTCTCGTCCGCGCGGATGCCGATGCGGCACGCGACCAGGCCGCCATTGGTCAGGCCCAGCGCCTCGGCCACATCCTCGAGCAGGGGTTTGAGCGCGACGTCGCGGATCTCGGGCTCCGGCTCCTCGGCCTTGCCAAAGCTGAGCGTGCGCTGGCAGAGGTTGATCGCCCGGTCGAGCGAGCGGATCATCTTGGGCAGCACGCGGCTCACCACCGGGTCGGAGGAATGTTCGAGCCGGTCGAGCGTCAGTTGCAGCGAGCCCAGGATGTTGCGCAGATCGTGGCTGATCTTGGCGACCGCCTCGCCCAGGCCCGCCAGACGCGCGCGTTCCTTCAGCGCCCGGCGCACATCCTCCTGCATGTCGGCCAGGGCGCGCTCGGCCTCGGCGATCTCGCCGCTCTTGCTGCTGGGGACGATGGTGTTGGCGGGATCCTCGGGGTTTTCGCGAAACGCCGTCACGCTCTCGGTCAGGCGGGTCAGCGGCAGGACCACCATCTTGGAGATCAGCACAAAGACGCCGCAGGCGGTGATCAGCGAGATGATCAGGCTGAGTTTCAGGATCCGCCAGCCGTAATCAATCATCGCGGCTTTCAGCGGCGCCGGGTCGAGCGTGATCTCGATCAGTTCGGCCCCGCCGTGGGGCAGCTCGCCGATGACCCGGATCGCGTCGCCGGTGACCGGTGTGACCATGCGCCTGAGCGCATCCCAGATCATCGTCCAGAACGGCATGCGGCTCAGGTCATAGGTCTCGCCGACCATGGGCACCTCGTGCCGGCTGAGGATGAACTGGCGCACGCCGTCACGCTCGACCACGATGTTGATCACCTCGGCGCTGTCCAACAGCTCCTGCATCAGCGTCTCGGGGATCACGTTTGCGGGCGCGGCGTCGAGGGTGAGCGAGGCGATCTCGGCCCGCGCCAGCCGCTCGGTCAGATAGTCGAGCCTGAATCGCGAAACCGAGGGCACGAAAACCGCCACTTCCACCAGCATCACCACGATCAGAGTGAGAACGAGAAGACGCCCCGACAGTCCTTTAAAGAATTGCATTCCACGCACCGGCATAGCAGGGCGCCTTTTCTATGCCAGTTACCCGAGCCGGGCAAGTAAACCGACAATCCGCTTGACCATCGCGCTTTCGAACAGGCGTTTGCCGAAATAGGCCCCCGCGACGCGTTTATTGACCTCGCCCAGGGTCGGATAGGCCGCGACCATGCCCGCCATGTCCTTGACCTTGAGCCCTTTGGACATGGCCAGGGCCCAGGGCCCGATCAGCTCACCCGCCGAGGCGCCGACGATCGAGACGCCGTGGATCCTGCCCTTGGTGCAGAAGATGCCCTTGATCAGCCCCTCGGTCCGGCGCTCGGCATGGGCGCGGTCGTTCTGGTCGAAACGGATGCGATGCACCTCGAGCTTGTCGCCCACCGCGTCGCGCGCCTCGGCCTCGGTCAGGCCGATCTGGGCGATCTCGGGGTCGGTATAGGTGACCCAGGGGATGTGATTTGTCTGGTTCGCGACCGGCAGGCGGAACAGCGCGTTTCGCACCACCAGCCCCGCATGGTAGTTGGCGACATGGGTAAACTGCAGCCCGCCCGCCACATCGCCGATGGCATAGACATGGCGGTTCGAGGTCGAGCGCATGGCCTTGTCGACCTTGATGCCCGCGCGGTCGGTCTCGACCTCGGCCGCGGCCAGCTCCAGCCGGTCGAGATTGGGTTTGCGCCCCACCGCGACCAAAAGATGCGAGCCGGTGACCGCGCCGCCGCCCGCGAGATGCACGGTGATCTGGCCGGCCTGGCCCTCGACCCGCTCGGCCGCCGTCTCCTCGCGCAGATCGACCCCCTCGGCGCGCAGGGCGTCGAGCGCGATGGCGGCGGTCTCGGTATCGTCGCGGGCCAGCGCCCTGGCGGCTTCGAGCACGATCACCCGGGCGCCCAGGCGGCAATGCGCCTGCGCCATTTCCAGCCCGATGGGCCCGCCGCCGATGATGATCAGCGTCTCGGGCAGTTCGGTCTCGGCCCACAGGGTCTCGTTGGTCAGATAGGGAACGGTGTCGAGACCGGGGATCGGCGGCACGGCGGGCGACGAGCCGGTCGCGAGGATAAAGCGCCGCGGGCGGATACGGGTCGCCCCCGCCTCAACCTCGCGCGGGCCGGTAAAGCGGCCATAGTCCTGGAGCACGGTCACGCCCAGCCCCTCGAACCGCTCGACCGAGTCATGGGGGGCGATGCCGGCGATCGCGTCATGCACATGGGCCATGACCCGGGCGTAATCGACCTGCGGTTCGTGCCCGGCGATGCCGAACGCGTCGGAATGGCGGTGCGCATGCGCCTTTTTCGCCGCGGCGATCAGCGCCTTTGACGGGACACAGCCATAGTTCAGGCAGTCGCCCCCCATCTTGCCGCCTTCGACCAGCACCACGCTGGCGCCCATCTGCACCGCGCCCGCGGCGACCGACAGGCCGCCCGAGCCCGCGCCGATGATGCAGAGATCGGGCGTCAGCACATCACTCATCGCCGCGCTCCACCGTCTGGCCACGGGTCACGCCCAGCTTTTTCAGGATCACCGGCAGGGCCGCCAACAGCGCCAGCCCCAGGAGCGGCCCGATCACATGGGGCTCGAAGATCACCCCCATATCCGGCGCCTCGCCCCGCGCGAGCTGTTCGCCCAGCCCCGCCCCGATCGAGACAAAGACCAGCGTTCCCGGAATGATCCCCACCAGCGTCGTCCAGACAAAGCTGAACAGCCGCACGCCCAGAAAGGCCGGCACCAGATTGCAGACAAAAAACGGAAAGATCGGCACCAGACGCATGATCAGCAGAAAGCTGATCTCCCCCTCGCGGAACTGCGCCTCCATCCGGTCGATCCAGGCGCCGGCTTTTTCATGCAGCAACGCGCCGAACGAGGTTTTTGCGGCCAGAAACAACAGCGTGGCCCCGATGGTGGCCGACACCACCACCAGCGCGCCCCCGGCAACGGTGCCAAACAGAAAGCCCGCCATCAGCGTCAGCCAGGTGGCGCCGGGGATCGAGACCGCAACGGCGACAATATAGACCAGCGAAAACACCAGCGCCGTCAGCGCCCAGTTGGCGTCGCGCAGCGCGGCCAGATGCTGGTAGTTCTGCTCCAGCGCCGAAAAGCTGAGGTAATCGCCCAGATACACCACCGCCAGCACGGCGGCGAGGCCAAGGGCGGCGATCGGCAGATACCTCCTCATCGTCGCGGATTTGGGGTGTTCCGGCGCCATGGTCTTGCTCATCTGTCCCGACTCTCTCACTGGTGGCACGATAGCGCGAATATCGCGAACCCGCGCAGAGGGAACAGGGGGTCTCACGCAAGGGTGAAACCAGGGCCCTATCTGAAACAATTTAACGTGTGCGCGACACGTGAGCCGTGCACTGGCGGCACAGTCGCGCGCCACTGGCACTGGATCGCATCCCGCCTCGTGGCGCTTCATACTTGGCTGATGACTGGCCAACACCTCGATCAGCTCCTGCGGCGCGCGCTCGAATCGGTGATGCAAGAGACGGCAAGGGCCGTCGCTCGACCGTTATGGCAGGATATCGCGGCCGGTATGCTGGCTGCCGCCGCCGTGATGGCCGCGACGGCCACCGTCATGAGTTTCCTCCGACGGAATCCGGGCGTTACGCCGCAACCGGCCTTGCCGCCGCCGCGGGGCGCGCGGGCGGTGCAGCGGTCGAGCTGCGCACTCTGTGACGGCGACATGGGAAAGCGGGTGCCGCCCGGGCATCCATGGCACCGCAAACCGCGCCCCGGCACCTCAAGACTCCAATTGACAGCCCCGGGCGCGCGCGTTATCAGGCGCGTCTCGTAATTCACCTGCCATGCGCCGCGACCGGCGCGTCGAGGACAAGACACATGAAACGCACATACCAGCCGAGCAATCTGGTTCGCAAACGCCGCCACGGTTTTCGCGCGCGTATGGCGACCAAGAACGGCCGCAAGATCCTGAACCGCCGCCGCAATCAGGGCCGCAAGCGCCTCAGCGCCTGACCCTTGGCCGCGCCATCAAGAGGGGTGCGGAGATGAGCGATGACACCGACATGACGCCGGACGGGGCACCCCGCGCCGGCGTTTGTGTTTCAGGCCCCGCGCCGCAGGTGATCCGCCAGCGGCGCGATTTTCTGGCCTGCGCGCGGGCCCGCAAATGGGTGGCGCCCGGCATGATCGTGCAGGGGCGCGCCCGCGGCGATGCCGCCCCGCCCCGGGTCGGCTATACCTGTTCGAAAAAGGTCGGCAACGCGGTGGCCCGCAACCGGGCCAAACGCCGCCTGCGCGAGGCGGCACGCGCCGTGATCCCGGCGGGTGGCCGCGCGGGCTGGGACTATGTGCTGATCGGCCGGGCCGGGGCGACCGCGGGGCGCGGCTTTGGCGACCTGGTCGGGGATCTGACCAAGGCGCTGGCGCGCCTGCACGAGGCCCGGCGGTCATGAGCCCGCTTGCCTATCTTCTCTCGCTGCCGATCCGGCTCTACCGGCTGGTCGGCTCGCCCTGGGTCGGGCGGCATTGCCGGTTCCAGCCGACCTGCTCGGCCTATGCGCTCGAGGCGCTGGAGCGTCACGGCGCGCTGAAAGGCGGCTGGCTGGCCCTGCGCCGGATCCTGCGCTGTCATCCGGGTGGCGGCGACGGCTATGACCCGGTGCCCCCTGCAAAGGACGGCGATTGACCACCTTGCCCGGCCCCGCCCAACCTGCGTAAAAGCAGCCGATGTTCGACACGGACGACGATCAGATTCTCGAGCGGCTCTATGCCGGCGCCCCGGACGCGCTGGAGTTCCGCAAGCTGCGCAAGCGGCTGATCCGCCATGCGCGCGAGGCGATCGAGAGCTATGGCATGGCCCGCGAGGGGCAGCGCTGGCTCGTCTGCCTCTCGGGCGGCAAGGACAGCTATACCCTGCTCGCCATCCTGCTCGAGCTGCGCTGGCGCGGCCTGTTGCCGGTCGACCTGCTCGCCTGCAATCTGGATCAGGGGCAGCCGAACTTCCCCGCGACCGTCCTGCCGGAGTGGCTCGCGACCCTCGGCATTCCGCACCGGATCGAGTTCCAGGACACCTATTCCATCGTCATCGACAAGGTTCCCGCCGGGCGCACGATGTGCGCGCTCTGCTCGCGCCTGCGCCGGGGCAACCTCTACCGTATCGCGCGCGAGGAGGGCTGCCACGCCGTCGTGCTCGGCCATCACCGCGAGGATCTGCTCGAGACCTTTTTCCTCAACCTCTTCCATGGCGGGCGGCTCGCCTCGATGCCGCCAAAGCTGGTGAACGAAGAGGGCGACCTCACCGTGCTGCGCCCGCTTGCCTTCACGCCAGAGGTCGATTGCGCGAAATTCGCCCGCGCCATGCAGTTTCCCATCATCCCCTGCGATCTCTGCGGCAGCCAGGACGAGCTGCAGCGCCAGCAGATCAAGGAGATGATTGCGGGGTGGGAGGCATGCAGCCCCGGGCGCAGCGACGTGATGATCCGCGCGCTCACCAATGTGCGCCCCAGCCACCTCGCCGATCCGAACCTGTTTGATTTCCTGAACCTGATGCCCGGCAAGCCTGAATGACACAACCGCGCCATGGCGGCCCGACCATTGAGGAGCGTCACCGCACAGCCTCCCGCACCGCCAAGGACGATATCGACAAAAACCAGCGCATGATGGACCGCAACGACATGCTGCCGGGCGGGTCACGGACTGCCCGCGCAGGGGTCTTCAGATTTGGCGACTGGATCGAAACCCTGGGCGCGCGTGCCGGCTCTAGCAGAGCGCGACGGTACCTGCTCTTGTTGCTGATTGCGGCGGTGATCGGTGCCGTGATCGGGATGGTCGTCAGCGGAATGTGACCCCCTTCACACCGGTCCGAACCCAGCGGCCCTATTCCATCGACAGGATCGTGTTGCGCACGACGGGATAGACCTCGGCTTCCCACCGCTTGCCGTTGAACACGCCGTAATGGCCCACATTGGCCTGCAGGTGGTGGCGTTTGAGATGCGGGCGCAGCGACGAGCACAGCTCGTGCGCCGCCGCCGTCTGGCCCATCGAACAGATATCGTCGCGCCCGCCTTCCACCGTCAACAGCGCGGTCTTGCGGATGGCGCCGGGGTCCACCTTCTGCCCGTGATAGGTGAAATCGCCGGTCGCCAGTTCGGCGCGCTGAAAGATCCGGTCGATCGTCTCGATATAGAATTCCTCGGTCAGGTCGAGCACGGCAAAGTATTCGTCGTAAAAGCTCTTGATCTTTTCCGCCTGCGCCGCCTCGCCCTTGGCGAGATGGTCGTAGAGTTTCCTGTGGGCCTTCTGGTGGCGGTCCATGTTCATACTCATGAAAGCGTATAGCTGCAGAAAACCGGGGTATACCTTGCGCCCCGCCCCGGCATAGCGCGGCGGGATGCGCGCAATCACATTGCCCTTGAACCATGAAATATGTTTGGCCGCCGCGAGCTCGTTCACCTCGGTCGGGCTCTCGCGCGGGTCGATGGGCCCGGCCATCAGCGTCATCGACAGCGGGGTGGCCGGGTGATCCTGTTCCGACATCGCCGCAACGGCGACCAGTCCCTGAACGCAGGGCTGGCACACCGCCATCATATGCGCACCCGGGCCGATCTCCTCGAAAAAGCGGATCAGGTATTCGACATACTCCTCGATCCCGAACCGGCCGGCCGACAGCGGCACGTCGCGGGCGTTGGTCCAGTCGGTCACATAGACATCATGGTCGCGCAACAGCGTCTGGATGGTCCCGCGCAACAGGGTGGCGAAATGCCCCGACAGCGGGGCCACCAACAGGATCCGCGGCTGTGTCGTGTCGATATCCTTGGCAAAGCGCACCAGATTGCCAAAGGGCAGCGACAGCGCCACCTCCTCGCGCACCGGCACGTCGCGATTGCCGACCCGGACCGAACCGATGCCAAAGGGCGGGCGCTCATGGCTGATCTCAAAGCGCGAAATCATCTCGAACATCGCCGCCATCTGCCGGGCCGCCTGCTGCGCCGGATGCGCGAAACCTCCCCAATACGTGGTGTCGAGAAATGTCAGCGCAAACCTGGCAAACTGCCGGTGCGGAGCGATCATGTCGTCTTGAAACTGATAGGCACGGTACAGCATGCAGCTGGATTCTTTCTGGCTCTTGGCTTGGTTGAAAAAGCTAGTGCATTTCCCGGCGGGATGCGAGTAGATTATTGCTGCAGCGCAGCAACGAGGGGATCCCCAGCCATGGCAGTCTCGACCCTGACCATTTCGTCAAAGAACTATTCGTCATGGTCCCTGCGCGGCTGGCTGCTCTGCCGCATGGCGGGCATCGAGTTCGAGGAAGAGCTGATCGACCCCTCAACAGCAGAAAACCGCCAGGAGCTGTTGCTCCTGTCGCCTTCGGTGCTGGTCCCCCGGCTCACCTACAAGGACGTGACCGTCTGGGACACGCTGGCGATTGCGGAGTATCTGGCCGAGCTGGCGCCAAAGGCCGGGCTGTTGCCAAAGGACAAGGTGGCGCGCGCGCATTGCCGCTCGGTCTCGGGCGAGATCCATTCCGGGTTCTACAATCTGCGCTCGGCGCTGCCGATGAACCTCAAGACCCGGCACGAAAGCTTTAAGATGTTTTCGGGCGCCCGGCCGGATGTCGAGCGGATCCGCACGATCTGGACCGAATGCCTCGAAACTTATGGCGGGCCCTATCTGTTTGGCGAGGTCTCGATGGCCGACGCGATGTACGCGCCGGTCTGCACCCGGTTTCGCACCTACAGCGTCGCGCTCGACCCGCTGCTCGAGCAGTACTGCCAGACCATCTTTGACTGGCCGCTGATGCAGGAATGGACCGCCGACGCGGTCGCCGAACCCGACGAGATCGTCGAGCTCGAAGTCGAGTTCTGAGCGCCCGGCCCCGCGGGTTCAGGTTTTCTTCATTAATCGGCGCCCGGAACGGCACCTGGCGCGCAGGTCGCGCCAAATCGCATCGGATCGTACGCGCGCGATCTCACATCGCGATTTGTCGGTCGCGCGACATCGCTCTGCCCGCGATTGCGGGCAGAGGCCGGCACGGCGAGGAACCGGGGCGCCGGCCGGGCCCCGAGCCGGGCCACAAAACGGGGGCGCAGAACCGGGGCGCGGGCCGGCGTCTAGATCAGGCCAAGATCCAGCGCGAGCCCAGCGGCCCAGCGGTCGCCCGCGACATCAAGCTCATAAGGCGCGTCCCCGGGCGCGAGCCACACCGGGGTATGTCCCGCCTCGCTGGGCGGGCCCAGCGGACGGATGGCGCGCGCCAGATAGACAGCCTGGGTCTTGCGCGCCCAAAATCCATAGTCCGGCAGATAGGCAAAGCGTTGAAAACTCGTGAGTTTTCTGGGCTCACCGATGCGCCAGCCGGTCTCTTCGCGCACCTCGCGATGCAGCGCCTGCAACGGATTTTCGCCAGGGTCGATCCCGCCGCCGGGCAGCTGCAACTCACCATCCTGCACGACACAGAGCAGCCCGCCGACGCCCAGAATCAGCCCGTAGACGCCGGGACGATCACGATAGGGCTTGCCCGCCCGCCAGGGTTCTCCGATCCGTTTCATGCGGGCCTCCTCGCAACATTTCCGCGCGCCCTTCAATGCGCCCTTTCAGGGGACCCTTTCAAGGGCTATGTGACAGGAATGACCGGAGACGACTCAATCCTCCCTTTTCAGCTCGACCGCGTGCAAATGCGCGGCCGTGTTGTTCGCCTTGATGCGACGCTCGACCGTATCCTCTCACAGCACCGCTACCCCCCCGCGGTCTGCGCGCTGGTGGCCGAAGCGGCGCTGCTGACCGCCCTGATCGGGGCCGCGATGAAGCTGCGCTGGAGCTTTTCGATCCAGGTCCGGGGTGAGGGCGCGGTGCGCCTGATCGCCACCGATTACTTTGCCCCCGAGGTCGAGGGAGAGCCCGGCCGCCTGCGCGCCTATGCCAGCTTTGACACCGGCGATGTGGTCTCTAGCCGCTTGACTCCATTCGAACTTTTGGGAAAGGGCGTCTTTGGCGTCACCATCGATCAAGGGCCGGGAACCTCGCCCTATCAGGGCATCACACCGCTGACCGGCGGCACGCTGGGCGCCTGCGCCGAGGCCTATTTCGCCCAGTCCGAACAGATCGCGACCCGCTTTGCGACGCTCAGCGCCCATGCGCAGGAACCGGGCCAGCCACAGCACTGGCGCGCCGGCGGGATCATGATCCAGCAACTGGGCCAGGCGGGCGAGTCGGTCGCCCCGGCCCAGGCGGGCTCACCCGATGGGCTGATGACCGCCGATGACGTTGCGGCCATGGGCGCAGGGCAGGAAGACTGGAACCGCGTCAACCATCTGCTCGCCACCGTGGATGCGCACGAACTGGTGGGCCCGCACCTCGCCATCGAGGGCCTGCTGACCCGGCTCTTCCACGAAGAGGCGCCGCGCGTCTACACCGCCCAGCCCGTTGTCTTTGGCTGCACCTGCTCGCCCGATCGGGTGCGCAACGCGCTCGCCCAGTATTCCGCCAAGGATATCAGCCACATGACCACCGAAGACGGCAAGGTAACCGCCGATTGCCAGTTCTGCTCGGCCCATTACGAGTTCGACCCCGCAACCCTGGGCTTCGAGGCCAAGACCTGAGCGATCAGAGCGACAACAGCGCCAGCCCCACCACGCCAACCAGGCTGAGCGCCATCAAGATGTTGATCGCCCGCATGTGCCGCGCTGGCAGGTCCAGCCGCCTGAGCGTGATGCCGAGCCAGAGCCACAGGAAATGGATCGGCACCCAGATTGCGTTTAAAATCAGGAACTTGATGACAATCTCCAGCGCGAGGTCGCCGGTCATGAAGCCAAAGCCCGAAAACAGCGCCGCGTTCACCGCATAGGCTTTCGGGTTGATGAACTGGAGTGTGATCCCGTTGCGAAACCCCGGCGCCCGCTCGGCCGCTGAAAACGCGACCCGGCCGCCGGATGTCGCGATCCGCCAGGCCAGCCAGCAAAGATAGACGGCCGACGCGATCAACAGAACCATGCGCAGCCAGGGTGTGGCCAGCACCACCGCTGCAAGCCCGCTCACCACCGCGAGCCCGACCAGAAAGTTGCCCGCACACAGGCCCCACAGATAGCGCGTCCCCGGGCCGAAGCCAAAGCCCGAGCCGACGCCCGCCACTAACAAAACCCCCGGCCCCGGTGTGATCAGCAGAAAGAAAACCGCTGTGGTAAAGGCCCACATCAGCCGGCCATCACCTCGAGGAACCGGTCGACCTCCGCCTCGGTGGTCTGGAACGACGGCACGAGGCGCACGTCCCAGGGCGCCTCGCCGGGCCCCTCGGGGTCCTGAGCCGGATTCATCGGATAATACTGCGCCCCCGCCGATTGCAGCCTGCGGTGCTGGTCGAGCCGCATGGTCACAAACAGCATGTTCGCCTCGACCGGATTGGTCACCTCGGCCCCGTCTATGGCGGCGATCCCGGCCGCCAGCCGGTCAGCCATCGCATTCGCATGGGCCGCAAGGCGCAGCCACAGGCCGTCGGTCAGATAGGCATCCGCCTGGGCCGAGACAAAGCGCATCTTGGAGAACAGATGCCCGCCCCGCTTCCGCCTCAGCTCGAATTCACGCGCGATGTCAGGGTTGAACAGGATCACCGTCTCCGCCGCCAGGGCGCCGTTCTTGGTGGCGCCAAGACACAGGATGTCGACGCCTGCACGCCAGCTCATCTCCGCCGGGCTGGCGCCGCTGCGCACGAGCGCATTGGCAAACCGCGTCCCGTCCATATGCACCCCCAGACCCCGCGCCTTTGCCGGCGCGGCAATTCGGCGGATCTCGTCGACCGTGTAGATCGAGCCCAGTTCGGTCGCCTGGGTGATCGAGACGGCCCCGTTCTGCACATTATGCACGCTGGCATGACCGCCCGAAGCGATGGCCGCCGCGACCGTTTCCGCACGCATCCTGGCGTTGTCGCCGTCCAGCAATGTCAGCTTTGCGCCGCCGGTGAAGAACTCCGGCGCGCCGCACTCATCTACCTCTATATGGCTGATATCATGACAAAAAACCGTGCCCCAGGGTGGGCAGAGGCAGGCGAGCGCCAGGGAGTTCGCCGCCGTTCCCGTCGCCACCGAAAACGCCCGGGCCTCGGGCGCCTCAAAGACCTCGCGCACCCGTGCCTCGACCCGGCGCGAGATCTCATCGTCGCCATAGGCCCACGCATATCCGCGCCCCGCCCGCTGAACCGCTGCCAGGATTTCCGGCGCCGCGCCCGCCGCATTGTCGGATGTGAAAAACATGCTCCTGCCCCTTCCCGCCCGCCGCGCGACAAAG
>JBCCHW010000108.1:0-11688 GCA_039028555.1 Pseudomonadota bacterium
AAGTCATCCTCGCTAAAGACGCCATCGCGCTAGATGCCCATATGCAGGACATTGGCGGGGGAATGAAACAGCGTGTAGGCTAACCGTTTCGCACGATAATAGGCATCAATGTCACCGAGCCCGGTATCGGTTCCTGCAAGACGCTCCAGGTCAAAGTACCTTTCAAGCCGGTCGAGGCGTTCTGACAGGTCGTCGGTCAGAGCTTCAGCCACCCTCTTTGCGTTCGAGATAGATAAACCAAAGATTTCGCGCATAGATGAAAAAGCCCAGCGACTGCCCCAGGATAAAGACCGGATCGGCCCGGTGGATCGCGTAGGCGAGCAGGATCGCCGCGCCGCCGATCGAGAACCACCAGAAGGAAATCGGTATTACAGAGCGGCGCGCCTTCTCGGACGCCAGCCATTGCAGCATGAAGCGCATCATGAAAAGGACCTGACCACCCAGTCCGACCATGATCCAGATCAGCTCCCCCCTGTTTTCGGCGCCGAGAAAGGACATGAGCCAGGCCATCACCGATCCTCGTGGCAGACCGTCGGCTTGCGCCGGCGTCGTAGCAGCCACCAAACACCCAACAGATCCTGAAGGCCGACAAAGGCCCGCTGCAGGTTGGTGTATTTCGACGTGCCCGCCTCGCGCGCACGATGGCTCACATCCACCAGCGCAATCTCGTAGCCTTCGCGCCGTACCAATGCGGGGAGGTAGCGGTGGATATGGTCAAAGAAGGGCAGCGCCAGGAAAACCTCGCGCGGGAAGGCTTTCAGGCCACAACCGGTATCCCGGGTTTCGTCTTTCAGCAATCTGCGCCGGATGGCATTCGCCATGCGGGAGGCCATGCGTTTCGAGGTGGTGTCCTGCCGGTCCACCCGTTGTCCGGCGACCAGGCCCAGATTGCCGGGCCCGTCCAACAGAGGGGCCACCAGCTTTGGTATCTCGGCGGGCGGGTTCTGCCCGTCGCCATCGATCGTGCAAATGATCGGCGATCGTGCCGCCAGCACGCCCGACCGCACGGCGGCCGACTGTCCACAGGGTGCGACATGGCGAACTTCGCGCAGCCATGGGTACTCTCCGCGCAGGCCCGCAATGGTTTCGGCGGTCTTGTCGGTGGACCCGTCATTGACGAAAATGGCTTCGAAAGGCCCGACACACGCACAGGCCTCGGCGATCTCGCGCGCCATCAAAGCCACATTATCCGCCTCGTTGAGCATCGGGGCTATGATTGTGAAGCGGGGTGTGGGCATGCGGCTCCTCGATGTCTCGGGCGCGGAGATTAGGCGAAGCCCGAAGACGGGCCAAGGAGTTATTCGCAGGCATCCCAGCGCGGATCGGTATTGGTCCATATCCGCGCGGTCTCGTAGTTGCCGCGATTGTAGTTGAAATATTCGAGCCGCGCGCGTTCGGTCAACTCCGGTCGTCCATCGGGAAGCTGTGCATCGATGAGCGGCCACCAGCGATCCTCGATCGCAAAGACGCGATTGTCGCCATTGCGCAGATGCTGAGCGGTCATCTCGGGCGACGCCAGTTCGGTGCCCGTTTCGGTCAGAAAGACAAGGCTCGGCTCGCGATAGCCGGCGGAAACCAGCGGCCCGTCGGCGCAGCTGCGCCACGGTTCGGCGGCCGCGGCGATGCGCGGTGACGGAAATCCGATGGTCAGTGAGGGCAGTCCAAACTGGAGCGCGCCGGGATACAGGAGCAAGGCGGCAATCAATCCGCAGGCGGCCTGATTGAACCGATGCCCGTCGGTCGCGGCACGTGCGGCCAGCGCGACGAAGAACAGCGCCGGGATGCCAAGGGCGATGGCCTGCCAGACAAAACGCCCCTCCAACGCCAACGGGCCGATCAGGATGGCGAGGGCCAACGCCGCACCGGGAAGGCCAATCAGCACGGCGCTGAGAGTGCGCTGCCAACGCTGGGCGGTTCCCTCGGGTGCCTTGGTCATCCAGGCGGCGAGGGCGATCGCGATGGCTGGGTATAGCGGCAAAACATAGTGGGGCAGCTTGGTCGGGACCGCCTCGAGGATCAGCCAGAACGGGATGACCCATGCCGCGAGGAAAGCCAGCCATGCCTCAGAGCGTTGGCGCCACAACCAGGGCAGGGCGAGCGGCAGGAATGATGCCCAGGGCCAGAAGGTCACCCAGAAGAGCAGGGCATAAAGCCCCGGCGGGCCCCAATGCTTTTCCTTGCCCTCGGCAACCTTGCCGAGCAGGTCGTTGCCAATGCTCTCGGTAAAAAACGCGCCGCCGGTGACAATCCAGATCGCGATCAGCCAGGGCGCGATCAGAACCAGCATCAGCGGCACGCCCCAAAACGCCCGCAGATTGTCGAGAGGCGGCCAGTGCCGGGTCAGCAGGGCCAGGCCCGTTACCGCCAATAGCGCGACGAGCGGAACGATGGGCCCCTTGATAAGGATCGCGGCGGCCAAAGCCAGCCAAAGGAACAGGGCCGTGCGCAGCTTTCCCGGTGTTTCGGGCAGCAGCAGACGCCCCAGCGCGCCCAGAACGACGATTGCCGTAAACATCAGCGCCCCATCCGTCTTGGCAATATGCGCTTCGACGGCAAAGAGGATGGACGTGGCAAGGATCAGGCTGGCGATGATCGCCCCCTTGCGCCCGACAAAGGGCCAGGCGGCCCACACCATGATCAGCGCGCCCAGAAATGCCGTCAGAGCGGAAGGAAGGCGATAGGCGCCGATTGGCGCCTCTGCGCCGCCAAACAACTCGGCGGAGGCAGCCTGTAACCAATAAATGCCAATCGGTTTTTTCCACCGGGGCTGATCCTGAAACCGGATGTCGATCAGATCGCCGGTCTCGATCATCTGCTTCGAGGCTTGGGCAAAGCGCGCCTCGTCCCGGTCGGTTACCGGCAGATCGACCAGGCCCGGGACGATCACGATGGCCGCGACGAGGGCGATGGTCAGATAGCGCAGCCCCGGCAGGCTGATGAGCCTCCAGACCGGGTGCAACAGCGCGTTGAGGCGATCCACTGTGCCCCCCGGCTGACCGGTCAGTCGGCTGTGCTGGGGAGGGTTGCGTCCGGCACGCTTGGCGCGGGTTCCGAGGCCTGTTGCGGGACCTGCGGCAGCGGAATGCCGTCATCGGTGCCGCCGAGTTGATCGAGGATCGAGCCGCCCCGCCCGCCATCCGTGACCGTCGCCAGCAGAATCGAGGTGCACAGAAACGCAACGCCCAGCCCCCAGGTCAGCTTGCTGAGGGCGGTCGCCGCCCCGCGTGAGGAGACCAATCCGCCACCACCGCCGCCACCGATGCCGAGCGCGCCGCCCTCGGACCGCTGCATCAAAACGACAGCAATCAGGCACAGGGCCAGGATCAGGTGGATGATCAGAATGATGTTTTGCATTGTTGGGTCCTCGGGGCCGTCTAGACCATTTCGCGGCGTTCTACTCAGTTAGGACGCTGATGTCGATTGGAAAAGAGGCCGCGCTGGTTCTGCGCGACGGCAAAGGCAGCGTGCACGGGCCTCAGTTCGCGTATGGCGAGATGTTGAAATAGTCGAGCAGCGACGGCACGGTCTTTTCCGAGGCGATCACCAGTTGTCCTGCCAACAGATAGAGCCGCCCGACAGGGTCACCCACGGGCCTGACGGCCGGAATCGCCTCGTACCTTGGAGTGCCGAGATCGAAACGCACCGGTTTATCACGCTGGACGAGGGTCGTGATGATCAGCCGCCGGGTCAGGATATCCGTTTCGGTTGCGCCAAGATCCATCACCAGCGCCGAGCCATCGCGATAGACCGGCCCGATCAAGAACCCGTCCCGCTTGGCATCGCCGGGGGAAACTCTGCGCCCAAAGATATCGCCGACCAGCGGGACAAAGCCGAGGTCGATCCGGTCTTCGCTTTGCCCCACCCGGGCGCTGGGGGGGATCGGCGCACCGAGTGTCTTGTCTTTGGTGATCGCGAGGAGCCGATCGGCCGTGAAAATCTGCCCTGAGGGCTCCATGAACGGGACCGGTGTGCCCGAGAGTGGATCGCCGGGTTTCAACACCTGTGGTCCGCAACCGGCAAGAAGAGCGAGGAGGACGAGGGCGCGAAACATTGATCGGTGCCTTTGTTATGCCTTCAGAGCAACAAGCCCGGCAAGATGCCGGGCTCCGGTCTGCGCGCGATTTCGGGTTAGTTCTTCGACTTGTCGACCAGCGCGCCCGACTGGATCCAGGGCATCATGCCGCGCAGTTTGGCGCCGACTTCCTCGATCTGGTGGCCGTCGTTGTTGCGGCGGATCGCCTTGAACATCGGCAGCCCGGCCTTGTATTCGCGCATCCATTCCGAGGTGAAGCGACCGTCCTGGATATCCTTGAGGATCGACTTCATCCGCGCCTTGGTCTCGTCATAGGGCAGGACCTGCGGGCCGGAATGGTACTCGCCGAACTCGGCGGTGTTGGAGATCGAGTAGTTCATGTTGGCAATGCCGCCTTCATAAATCAGATCCACGATCAGTTTGACCTCGTGCAGACATTCGAAATACGCCATCTCGGGCGCATAGCCGGCCTCGACCAGGGTTTCAAAGCCGCAACGGATCAACTCGACAAGGCCGCCGCAAAGCACGGCCTGTTCGCCAAAGAGGTCGGTCTCGCATTCTTCCTTGAAGTCGGTCTCGATGATGCCCGAGCGGCCCCCGCCGATTGCCGAGCAATAGGACAGACCGATTTCCAGCGCACGGCCCGACGCGTCGTTATGAACGGCAACAAGGCACGGCACACCGCCGCCCTTGGCGAACTCGCCCCGCACGGTGTGGCCGGGGCCCTTCGGCGCCATCATGATGACATCGACACCGGCTTTCGGCTCGATCAGGCCGAAATGGACGTTCAGACCATGGGCAAAGGCGATCGCGGCGCCCTCGCTTAGATTGTCGTGGATATGAGCATAATAGGTCTCGGCCTGAAGCTCGTCAGGCATGGCCATCATGATCACGTCGGCCCAGGCGGCGGCCTCGGCGATGCCCATCACCTGAAGGCCTTCGGCTTCGGCCTTGGCGGCAGAGGGCGAGCCGGGACGCAGGGCGGCCGCCACGTTCTTGACCCCGCTGTCGCGCATGTTGAGCGCATGGGCATGGCCCTGCGAGCCATAGCCGACAACGGCCACGTTCTTGTCTTTGATCAGATTGATATCGCAGTCGCGATCATAATAGACGCGCATCGCCGTCCCTCTCTCAGTGTGGTCCGGCTTTGGTGCCGGGTCGGATTTTGATCCGCGCCTGCCTAAAGGAGCGGATCTCGCAAAACAAGCCCCCGCCGGGCGGGGCCTAGCCGGTCTGGAACACCGGATCGCCGAGCACGGCAAAATCAGGTTCGATGCCGAGGCCGGGAGTCTCCGGCGGCCGCATCCAGCCGCCCTCGACGGTTACACCTCCATCCGCGATGGCGACATCGTGATAGTCCTGAAAAGCCGAGGACTGCCAGTGATGGCTGGCAGGCGTGCTGGCCGCCAGATGCGCGATCGCCGCGGTGGCAATCTCGCCGCCCCAGCTGTCCTCGATGGTCATCACGATCCCGAAATGAAGGCACAGGTCGCGGATCTGCCGGGCCCGGGTGAGGCCGCCGAAGCGGTTGATCTTGAGATTGATCAGATCCATTGCCCGATCAGTTGCGCCGCGAATGAGCGCATCGGGGTCGGTCATCACCTCGTCGAGCACCATCGGCAGACACGTCGCGAGCCGCACCGCGAGGCATTCTTCGTACGAGATGCAGGGTTGCTCGAGATAGACACCGATCTCTGGATGTTCTTCCTGGATACGCTCCATGGCTTTGGCAATGCGCAGCGCGTCATGCTGACGCCAGCCGGTATTGGCATCGGCATCCATCACATCGCCCGGCCGCATCACGGCGGCGCAGGCCCGCATGCGTTCGATATCGGCCCTGGGATCGTGGCCGACCTTCACCTGGAACTGGGTGAACCCGGCCTGCTGATACTCTTGCAGGCGGTTGGCCATGTTCGCCGGCGCATCGACGGTGACGACCTTGAAAAGCTTTACGCGATCCTGCGCACGGCCGCCGAGCAGGTGGAAAACCGGTCTCCCGGTTGCCTTTCCCAGGAGATCCCAACAGGCGAGGTCGATGGCCGATTTCGCATAAGGATGCCCCTTCATCACCGCATCCATCCGGGCGTTGATGACATCCAGCTCGGTCGGATTCCAGCCGATCAGCTCTGGCGCCATGGTGGCGATACCGGTGCGTGCGCCCTGCGGGTAAGCGGGCAGGTAGGAGGGGCCAAGCGGGCAGGTCTCGCCATAGCCGGTCAGGCCTTGATCGGTCTCGATCGCGACAACGGTCGTGTCGAAGGCGGTAAACGACTGGGTATTCCAGCTGTAGAACCCTTCCGACAGCGGCAGATCGGCCTGATAGACCGAGATCTTCGAGATCTTCATAGGCCTTATCCTTGGTCAGGCGGGTTCGCGAGCTGGGCGTCCCACATTTTGCGGGTGCAGATGTTTTGCGGGCGCGTCTCTTCGAGCGTCTCGACAAGCCCCATGTCGAGGATGGTTTCACTGACCCGGACCGCCATGAAAGCGGGAAGCTGATCGGCCCTGACCCCCTGGAGCACCTGATCGGACCCAAAAACCGGCGCGTCACCAAAGGGCGAGGGGAAGCTGTAGCTTCGCATTGTTTGCGGATTGCACGCGCCGCCATCGGGCGTGAGGCGGATTGCCGGGTCATTCTGGGGCGTGCCGTCGCGGCTCTCATCAATCGCAAAGATGATCGAAAGCGGCCGGGTCCCGTCTTCCTGGATGGCCATGTAGATCAGCGGGGCCTGAGCGGCGGCCAGCGCGATGCGCTGTTCGTCCGATCGCAAGGCCAGGGTGGGGTCGGGTGTCGGCAGCTGATTTGTCAGCGCGTCATTCGGTTGGGGCTGAGGCAGCGAAAGCGCTGCAGACCCGTCTGCTGATGGGGCCTCTGGCGTGGTTACCGCCGGATCTGGTGCTGCGTCTTGGGTCTGTTGGCAGGCGGCAAGCACAGCTGCAACAAGAATTACAGCCGCCCCGCGCATCAGCGCATGCCCTCGGGCCCGCGAGAGAGCGCGGCAACACCCGTGCGCGCCATTTCGACCAGGCCAAGCGGGCGCATCAACTCGGCAAAGGCGTCGATCTGCTCGGGGACATCCGATAACTCGAAGATGAAACTGTTTAGCGTCACGTCCACAACGCGGGCATTCATGATCTCGGCCATCCGCATCGCTTCGAGCCTGTTTTCGCCGGTAGAGGCGACTTTAATCAGCGCAAGCTCACGTTCCACATGATGCACTTCAACGGTCAGATCCGACACGGTGTGCACAGGCACCATCCGTTCGAGCTGGTGGCGGATTTGCTGGATGACGGCGGGGGTTCCGGTCGTCACGACGGTGATGCGAGAGAGGTGGCCGTTGTGGTCGGTTTCGGCCACGGTAAGGCTTTCGATGTTGTATCCACGGCCCGAAAACAACCCGATGACCCGCGCGAGAACGCCGGGTTCATTATCGACCAGCACCGACATCGTGTGGCGCTCCTCGCCCTCGTTCAGAGGATTGCGAAGGTTGTAGGCGCTCTTGCGTGACGAGCCTGGTTTGAGCGAGAGGTTCATGTCGATCTTTCCCATTAAACCAGAACCGCGCCGGTATCCCCGATCGCGCCCTGGGTTTCAGCCTCGCCGAGCAGCATTTCGTTATGCGCCTTGCCAGATGGGATCATTGGGAAGCAATTCGCATGTTTCTCGACAACGCAGTCAAAGATCACCGGGCCGTCATAGTCCAGCATTTCCTGAATGGCATCGTCGAGTTCACCAGGCTCCGAGCAATGAATGCCCTTGCAGCCAAAGGCCTCCGCCAGTTTGACGAAATCAGGCAGCGCCTCGGAATACGAGTGGCTGTAGCGCTCGCCATGCAGCAATTCCTGCCATTGGCGGACCATCCCGAGGCGCTCGTTGTTCAGAATGAACTGTTTCACGGGCGCGTTGAACTGAACGGCGGTCGACATCTCCTGCATCACCATCATCCAGCTCGCCTCGCCGGCGACATTGATGACCAGACTGTCGGGATGGGCGATCTGCACGCCGATCGAGGCCGGCAGGCCGTACCCCATCGTGCCGAGACCGCCTGATGTCATCCAGCGATTGGGGTCTTCAAAGCCCAGATACTGGGCTGCCCACATCTGGTGCTGGCCAACCTCGGTCGTGATATAGCGGTCAGCGTCTTTCGTCAGTGCCTCGAGCCGTTGCAGCGCGAATTGCGGTTTGATGACCGTGTCCGAGTTCTTGTAGCTGAGGCAGTTGACGGCGCGCCATCCGGTGATTTGGTTCCACCAGCCATTTACCCGCTCGGCCTGGGTGATCGAGCCGCGGGCGCGCCACAGGTCCAGGATCTGGCGCAGGACGGTGGCGATATCGCCGATGATGGGCACCTGAACATGGACGTTCTTGTTGATCGACGAGGGGTCGATATCGATATGGACCTTTCTTGATCCCGGTGAGAAGGCGTCGATGCGCCCTGTGATCCGGTCGTCAAATCGGGCGCCGATGCAAAACATGGCGTCCGCGCCGTGCATGGCCATGTTCGCTTCGTATGTGCCATGCATGCCCAGCATGCCGAGCCACGCGGGGCCCGAAGCGGGGTAACAACCCAGGCCCATCAGGGTCGAGGTCAGCGGAAAGCCCGTCTCGGCCGCCAGTTCCCGCAACAGACGGCTCGCCTCTGGCCCGGAATTGATCACGCCGCCGCCGCTATACAGGATGGGCCGCTCGGCGGTTTCCAGCATTTCGACGGCTGCCAGAACCATCTCCTCGTTGCCGGTTTTCTGGGGTTGGTAATGGTTGGTCCGCGCCTTGGCAGGCGGCGTATATGTGCCAGAGGCGAACTGAACATCTTTGGGAATATCGACCAGCACAGGACCCGGGCGCCCGTTTGTGGCGACGTGAAAGGCCTGATGAATCGTCTCGCCCAGGTGGTCGGTCTCGGTCACCAGCCAGTTATGCTTGGTGCAGGGGCGGGTGATCCCGACGGTATCGGCCTCCTGAAACGCGTCATTCCCGATCATGAATGTGGGAACCTGACCGGTCAGCACGATCATCGGGATCGAGTCCATCAAGGCATCGGTCATGCCGGTAACCGCATTGGTTGCTCCCGGGCCCGAGGTCACCAGCACGACACCCGGCTTGCCGGTCGAGCGGGCATAACCTTCGGCCATATGGGTTGCCCCCTGTTCGTGGCGAACCAGGATGTGGTGAATCTCGTTCTGTTTGAAGATCTCGTCATAGATCGGAAGGACGGCGCCCCCAGGATAGCCAAAGACCACTTCGACGCCCTGATCCTTCAGCGCCTGTACCACCATTTCAGCACCGGTCATTGTCTGTGCGGTGTCTGCGGCTCCATCTGCCATGATCCGTCTCCTCACTCGGCGCGATGCTGTTTGGTGCAGGCATAAAAAAAGCCCCGTTCGGGGCTAAAGCGCGCTTATGACAAAAGGGGATCCCTTTCGCCTCAGCGCGCCATTCCTACGATAAGCAGCGTCTTCATGTGCCAGTTCCTTGCTTCGATCGCCGCGTGATACCATAGAACCACGCCGGGTCAACCCCGTGCAGGGATAAAAGTTGCGCGAAACGGGGCCGCAGTGAAATTTTCCGAAAATGCCGTTGTTCAGGTGACAGTTTGCCAGCGGCTCATTTGGTTGCGGCCCCAGGTAAGCTGCCGTTTGGCATAGCGGCGGGTCGCGGTTTTTGTGCGCGCACCCGCCTCGTCGAGCGTGATCGAGCCTGCAAGATGGGCGAGCAGTTCACTGGCACCAAGGGCTTTCAGCCCGGGCGCGTTCGGTGCCGGGTTCAAGGCCAGCACTCTGGCTGCCTCTTCGATTGCACCCTGGGCGAGCATAAGCTCGAAGCGCGCATCGCAGCGGGCATACAGCGTCTCGCGGTCAGGAACCACCAGCCGCGCGTCGCATTCCTCGAGGCGCAAAAGCGGTGGCAGTGTCTGATCGCGCCAGTCCGCGATCCCCCTGCCGGTGGTCTCCAGCACCTCCCAGGCACGCAGGACGCGCATGGGATTTTCCAGATCGATGCCCGCAGCGGTACGTGGGTCGCGCCGTTCAAGTGCCGTGGCAATGCTGGGCAGACCTTGGTCTTTCAGCAATACCTGCCCGCGTTCGCGGATGTCGGCGGGCGTTGGCGGGATCGGCGCGATGCCCTCGGTCAATGCTTTGAAGTAAAGGCCCGTGCCCCCGGTGATGATGGGAATCAGGCCGCGGCGGGTGCATTCATCCAGCACGGTGCCGATTTCGCGCAACCAGTGGCCGACGGAGTAGTCGGCATCTATCGGCAGATGACCATACAGGAAATGCGGCACGCGCGCGGTTTCGTCGGCACCTGGCCGGGCGGTCAGAACCCGCCAATCGGCAAAGACCTGCTGGCTGTCGGCGTTGATCACGGCGCCGCCAATCTCTTCTGCGAGGCGCAGCGCCATGGCGGATTTCCCGCTGGCCGTCGGGCCCGCGATCAGTACAGCCTTAACCACGCAGCCCCCGAACCACCGCATAAACAAAGGCGATACTCAGCACCGGCGCCGCGAAGCTCACGAGCGGGAACAGCGTGGTGGACCAGATCCCCGGCAGGGGCCCCAGCCACAAGGTGACTGCGATGACCTTGCCGATCGGCCCAATCCCGGCACGCAGCATAAAGCCAAGCGCGAGCAGCCCGTAGGTCATCTCGTAGTGAAAAGCATGGGGGCTGGTGAGCGGAACCGCCAAGAACAGCGCCGCCGCCTGCCAGTTGAAGTCGGTGGCAGAGCGTGCCCACAGCAAGATCAACGCAGCGATCATCGCGATCAGCCATGCGCCATGAAGCCCGATGGCCGCCTCTTGGCTCCAGCCGGCGGTGCGCGCGAGCGAAAACCAGCTGACCATCATCCCGGTCTCGTGCGAGCCGGGTTTGATCCGGCCAAGGGCAGTTTGCGAGGCGTCGATGAAGGCGGTCCAATAGGCGATTCCGAACAGCAGCGTCGCCGCCGCCGCCATCCCCACCACAAAGAGACTGGCCCACAGGATCACACCCCACCGACGCGAGGCGAGCAGCGCAATCGGAATCATCGGCCCCAAGGTGGGCTTCATGCTCATCAGGGCGATCGAGAATCCCGCCCGCGCCGGCTGGGTCAAATGAAGCAGCGCATAGCCAAGGCAGGCCGCAAAGAACACCGCATTGTTGCCCAGAAAACAGCACAGGATGACTGCGGGCGCCGCGACGAGATACCCAGCATAATCAGGTATGATTCTTGAGATCAACCGGAAATAGAACACCAGCGAGAGGGCGATAAAAGCCCCATAGGCAAGCGTCAGGGGCAAGAATCCCAGCGGCGCCAGGGCCAATTGGAAGGTCGGCGGATAGAACCACGGCATGGTTCCCTTTTCGGCGCTCCGAATCCCCTGGGCGATCTCGAAGAGGCCGGGGTTCCATACCGATAGAGGCTCGCCTGCCAGAGCAAGCTTGGCCGCCGCCCAGAAGGCGATGAAATCGAGTTTGATAGGGTCACTCTGATCGCGGTTGAGAGACACGAAAATTGCGGCCCACCAGACAACGATGATGAAAAGACACAGCGTAAACAGAAACCTTTGAACGCGTGCATGATCGATTTTCATGAAAGGTGGATGTCCCTGGATTGCCCCCGTTTTGGCCTGCGCAATATGCAGACGGGCAGGGGGTTTGGCGCGATTGCCAACCCCCC
>JBCCHW010000109.1:0-11652 GCA_039028555.1 Pseudomonadota bacterium
GTTGGAACGCCGGGCAGTTGCGGAAGCGACGGATCCAGTGCCGCTCCGCAAGGCAGCGCAGCAGGACATCCGATGAAGTGCGCAGGATGACTGTTTATGAAGCTGTTTTTTGTTTGCTTTGGACGTTTGCTTCCCATTCTTTGATCCTCCTGAACTCCGGTTCATCTGAACCTTCCAAGCGGACCACTTCAATGGGGGCTCTCCACGTGTTTGTTTGGTTTTTGTTCATATTTTATTATTGGATCAAGGAGGGTAAAAAGAATAAATCCGAATAACTCTGGCTATTTCCTTTTTTTATTCCCTGCGCTGGCATCTTATGTTCTGATTTCCTGGGCGCCATTGATCGCCGCTCATCTCGTCGCATGGGTGGATGAGGTTCAAATTGTTACATCAAAATATTACATGAATCCGCCTGCATATAAGTCGGTATTGGAAAATAACGGAAATGAATTTTTTCCTTTTTACTGAAATACGATTTACGCCATATCGGTAGTTTCCTCACCATTCTCAGTTATTCTTGTCCGATTTGATCGAGATAGCGATAAAATTTCGTCACCGTTGATTGATGGCGTTGACCGTTACCCAAAGACGCTCTTTGTCTTATCTGCCTTAATTACTGCTATTATTTCATATTCTTACTCCTTTGGTGATAATGTGTGGGCATCGGGAGTAAGGAGACCTCCACTCGATCTTTTTCCAGGTGTTTGCATGGGTATTTTGGCGTCTATGTCGTTTTTATTGGCGAGAATATCGGATAAAAAGGGAAGGTAACAGATATGAGTTCTGCGGAAGGTTCGTAATTTTCTGCCCCCTGGAATTATGCCGTGGCTCATTGAGCTGGATCGGTGTGGGCGATCGCCGGGAAGCGTCACATCGACGAAGATGCGTCGCGGCATTTGCGTGAGACTGAGGTGCATCTCGCGTCAGGCAACGATGTCACCGAGAGCTGTCGGAAAGCCGCTATCAGCGATGGCATTTACGACAATTGGCGTAAGAAATTCGGCGGCGCGTCTTGATCTCAGTCGGCCGAGAAGAAGGTCCTTGAGAATAAGAACAAGCGGCTCGGAACTGACATTCGCGGCATTGCAATCGTTGAGTGCGTCGCAGTCGAGAACACTCTTGCGCGAGGGTGCCCTATAGACGGTTGCGCCGTGCTGCCGGTCGGCTCCGCTAGCCGATCAGGCCCTCGGTTTGCATCCATTTGAGCGCGTCGCGAAAGGCGCTGATGGCCGAGGTCGGGCGGTAGCCGATTTCCTGTTCGGCGCGCTTGGTGCTGAAGCGAAGGCGCGGGCCCGCCAGGCGCACGCCGGTCAGGGGGGCCGTCGGCGCGATGCCGGTCAGCGCGGCATTGGCCGCCGAGACATATCCCGCCGCCAGGGCGACGCCATAGGGCACCCGCATCCTGGGCGCCTTGCGGCCCGAGAGACGCTCGACCAGCCCCGCGAGCGTGTCGGTGTCGAGGTTCTCACCCCCCAACAGATAGCGCCGCCCGGGCCGGCCCATATCGATCGCGTCGATCACCCCTTCGGCCACCGCGCGGATGTCGACGATGTTCCAGGTGCAGTCGATCAGGGCGGGCAGCTTGCCCGTGGCAAGATCGCGCAGCATCCGACCGGGCGGGGTCAGGTTGTAGTCGCCCGGCCCGATCGGCGCTGTGGGCATCACGATCACCGGGTCGACCGGATGGCGGCGGCAGATCAGCTCGGCCCGGCGTTTCGAGCGCGGATAGGGGCCGAGCATGCGCGCAAGCGGCAGCTCGAGGCGCTCGTCCACCTTGCGGGCCTCGCCCCGCTCGCCCGCGATCAGGGTCACAAAGCTCGAGACATGGACGACCTTGGCGATGCTCATCTTTTGGGCGGCGTCCAGCACCGTGCGGGTGCCGCCGACATTGACCACCTCGTAATCCATCGCCCGGCGCTGCCAGAGGCCCGTCAGCGCGGCGCAATGGACGACCACGTCACAGTCCTCCATCGCGCGCATCAGCGCCTTGGGATCGGTGACCGAGCCCAGCATCGGTTCGGCCCCGCCGGGCAGCGCCGGCTTGAAGGTCTGGTCAAAGGCCACCGCCTCCTCGCCCCGGCTGACAAGCTTTTCGATGACATGGCGGCCCAGAAACCCGCCCGCGCCGGTGACCAGAACCCTCATGCCGCCTCGCAGACCAAAAGGCCCGCATCGCGGACCGAGCCTGCATAGAGGCGCCCCAGGATCATCATCCCCACCGTGGCGCCCGAGAGCAGCCCCCCCTCGGGGTCATCGAACAGGATCTCGACCTCGCGGCTGTCGAGGTTCACGCGGGCGATCCGGCTGGCGGCGCTCCCGGCCCACCCATAGCGGTAGAGGCCGAGCTTTGGCAGGCTGGGGTGGAGCGCCACGATCACGTCGCGCGACCCCTGAAGGGTCAGGTTATCCGGCGAGCCGGGCAGGGCGATCACATCGCCGGGGCCCAGATACAGCCGGTCCCGCCGGGTCTCCGCCACCACAAAGGAGTCCCCGATGCCGAGGCGGTTGGCCACGATGCCATTGGGGCTGGTGAACCCGGTCTGGGTCTCGATCCCGGCATCGGGGCCCGGAAAGTCGATCGAGACGACCGCGCCGCGCCCATGGGGCAGCACCACATCGAGGGGCGAGGTTTCCGGGCAGCTCCCCCGGTCGAGGGTGACGAAAAACGAGGTCGCCTCGCGGCCCGCCTCGGCAATGGCGACATTGTTGGCCGCACACAGCCCCGGCACCACCTCAAGCAACCGGGGATGCGCCATGCCCAGCGCATAGATGCGCAGGCTCGCCGTCTCGAACCCGGCCGACCCATAGGCGCGGTTGATCACCGCCATCAGATTGTCGGATACCGCAATCCCGTGCGGGCGCAGGTCCGGGTCATCAGGCAGATAGATGCGCGAGGCGAGCACCATGTCGGATCTCAGATCAGCGGGGTTCACGACAAACAGCCCGTCGGCGGCGCCCGGGCCCTTGCCCGCCTCGTTGGCCAGCCGGTTCTGCGCCGACAACAGCAGGCGGCCATCGGGCATTACCGCGATGTCCTCGATTCCGATCACCGGCATCTCGCTGCTGCGGTCGACAAGGGTGATGTGGTCGCAATCCTCGGGCTGAAAGCGCGCGGCGAGCGGGGGCAGCGGCTCGAACATCATGCGCATGGCCCCGATGGCCCCCAGCGCCACCACGGCGAACAGCGCGAGAATGACCACCGACATCCGGATCATGACGCCACCGGGGCCGCATACCCCCATTTGTCGAGCCAGGGCGCCCAATGCGCCACCACCTTGTCGATTGCCGCCTGATCGCCGCGAAAGCTGTTTTTCCTGAAGCTTTTCACCCCGTCGAGATAGGCGCGAAAGGCGGGCTGGGCCGCGTCAAACCCGGGCAGGTCGAGGCCGGTATAGATGCGCTGGAGCGCCTGCATCGGATCGGTGTCCAGCAGGGCATAGGGCAGCTCGACAAAATCGGGCGCGGCCCAGCCGCGGGTCTCCTCGTCAAAGCGTTGCATCATGCGGGCATAGACCCGGCAGATCGTCGCGTCGATGTCGAGATCGGCCGGCACGTCCTGCAGCGCCAGCTCGGCCAGCAGCTTTTCGTAGAAGTTCCGCATCGACAGGAAGACGTCAAAGGGGTTGCGGTGGATATGGATGAACCTGGCCCCGGGAAACAGCGCCTTCAGCATCGCCGGGCGCGCCGTATAGGTCGGGTTCTTGATCAGCAGCTGCTTGCCCTGATGCAGTGCCAGCCGGCGCAGGAACAGCACAAAGCGCTGCTGCCAGGCGGTGATCTCGGCCTCCGAGCAGCCGTCGAAAAAGACACCCCGGTCGATCAGCGCGTCGAAATGCCGGGGAAAATAGATGCCGTGATAGAACGAGAGCGGCGACATGTTGGCAAGGCCGATCTCGTCCTCCTGCGGGCTGGTCGGGGTGACGGGGATGTTGTCGATGAACCGCGTCTCGGGCAGTTGGCGCTCGAGCAGGGGGCGGATCGCGCGCGCGAGGCCCAGCATGTCCCACGGCATGCCCACGGCGACGGGCGGGACATAGCCGAAACTGCCGAGACTCATGACATTGTAGAGATGCGTGGTGCCCGAGCGCCAATGGCCGAGGATGAAGATCGGCGCGGGCATCTGGCTGATCTGCGGCGCCCCGGGGGTGAGGAACACATGCTCGAGCATCGAGAGCGGCGCCCGCCCCAGCGCGGCGCCCCATATCGCCGCAGCGCTGCCCCAGCGATCGGGCATGCCGCCATCGCGGAAAACTGAACCGAGGGTGCCGATATCCGCACCGCAGAGGGGATGGGCCATGGGACTGCCAGTTGCTCGAGGTTGATCGCGACCCTATCGGCCACAGCAAAGCCGATCAATCGGTCGGCTGATATTTGATGATCGCTGGGATGTTTGTTGAGATGTTCGCGGGTGCGGTCCGGGTCGCAGTCAGGCCTGGAGAACCTGCAGCGCCCCGGACAAGAAACACAATGCCGCCTCATTCGCCGGAATGCACGAAAAATCTGCGCTTTCCGGCAATAAACCTGACCAATCTATGGACACGTTGTATCAAAATGGGACATCGATTTTGCGCTGCCTTTTTTTGTTCCGCTTACTCAACCACAGGGAGTTTCGCAGCCTGCAAGGATTCCGAAAATGCGCTGGCAAACAGGTCCATATCGCGACCGGTGCCGCAACTGACCCTGATGCAGCGATCGAGGGGGGCAATGCCCGGCATGCGCACAAAAACGTCTCTCGCGCCCAGTTCCTGGGTGATTCGGCGCGAAAATGCGCCGTCGCCTCCGCAATCGAGGGCCACGAAGTTGGTGGCGGAGGGCAGGGCGGTCAGCCCGTTCTCGCGGGCAATGGCGCCGATCCGGGCCTTGCTCTCGGCCGCCAGACCCCGGACCCGGTCGAGGTGATCGGGGTCGGCAAGGGCGGCCAGTGCGCCTGCCTGTGCCACCCGGCTGACCCCGAAATGATTGCGGATGCGGTCGAGCCCGGCAACGGTGTCCGGTGCGCCGATCACATAGCCAATCCGCAATCCCGCCATGCCATGCGCCTTGGAAAAGGTCCGAAACCGCAGCAGCCGCGAATCATTGGGATCAATCGGCGGGGCGATGGCGGGATCGGCGAACTCGATATAGGCCTCGTCGAGCACCAGCGTGCAGTCGGCGGGCAGCGCGTCGAGCAGGGCGGCGGTGGCGCGCGCGTCATGCCAGGTGCCCATGGGGTTGTCGGGATTGGCAAAGTAAACCATGCGCGCCCGGTGCCGGTGGGCCGCATCGGCCAGCGCGATCGGGTCCTCGCGGTCGTCGCGATAGGGCACGGTTTGCAGCACGCCGCCAAAGCCTGCCACATGGTAGTTGAAGGTCGGATAGGCGCCAGCCGAGGTGACGACGACGTCGCCCCGCTCGATCAGCAGGCGCACGGCGAGGCCGAGCAGCCCGTCGATCCCCTCGCCGATGCGGATCGCCTCGACCGGGACGCGGTGATGGGCGGCCAGCGCGTGGCGCAGCTCGTGGCTGGTGGGATCGCCGTATTGCCAGCTCTCGGCCGCGGCGCGGGCCATGGCCTCGACCGCCCGGGGCGAGGGGCCGAATACGCTTTCATTGGCGCCGATCCGGGCGGCAAAGCGCCGGCCGCGCTGGCGCTCGGTTTCCTCTGGCGCGACAAAGGGGATTGTGGCGGGCAGGGCGTCGACAAGCTTGGTGAATCTGGTCATCCGCGCGGTCATACTGGGCGGATCGGGCGCTGCCAAGGGGGCAATGGCGCGGCGCGGGCCCTTAGCCGGCAACCGCCCGGCGGTAGAGCACCATGCGCGAGGCCCCCACCAGAGCGCCGGCGGGGCCGAGCGCGATGGTGCGCAGCGCCACGGCACCCGCCCGCTCGTAGGCGCGGATCGGGGCCTGGCGCCCGGCGACCACTTCGGCCCGCCAGCCCTGTTTGCCGTGGCGTACCACCTCCGAGCCCAGCCACTCCAGCAGGGCGGTGCCGATGCCGTGGCCGCGCATCGCAGGGCTGACGGCGAAGCCTTCGACATAGAGGTCGCGTGAGCGCCCGCGGCGCAGCGTCGCCTCGGTCGCCAGATAGCGCAGACTGCCCGCCACCGGGCCATAGCGGGCGCGAAACCGGGCCGGGCTGGGCGCATGCGCGCCGCGCCCGTCCATCCGGTACGAGAGACAGCCGACCACCTCGCCCCCCCTGACCGCCACACAGATCCGGTCACGCCGCAGCGGGGTGGACAGCATCGCCTCACGCAGATCCGCCGCTCCCACCGCGTGTTTCAGCGTGGCGCGGCGGCGGGCGGAATAGGCGCCCGCGCGCGCCTCCCAGTCCGGAGGGACGGGATGCAGCAGGCGCCAGTCGGGGTCAGAGTGCGGCGTCATTCGGAGTTTGATCTAGCCCCAGTCCGCGCGCCAGTGGCGGGGCAACAGGCTCTGCAACAGCACCGCTTCGCCCGCGCCCATCAGCACGCGGGTGGCGTGATTGGCCGGGTCCACCTGCCAGATCAGCTCGCGGCAGCGCCCGCAGGGGGGCACGACGCCGCCGCCGGTGCGCTCCGACACGGCGACGATGGTCACGATCCGGCTTTCACCTGCCGCGATCATCGCGGCGATGGCGCTGTTTTCGGCGCAAAAGCCCAGCGAGCACGAGGTGTCGATGTTCACCCCGCCATAGACCGCGCCCGAGGGCGTCACCAGCGCCGCGCCGACCGAGGCGACCTCGACCGTCGGGCTCAGATGGCGTCGGTTGATCAGGCCGTGCGCATGGGCGATCAGCGCCGCGTCGGAAACACCACCCGGTTCGACCGCCGCCTCGCTCATTCGGCCAGATACCGCGCCGCGTCCAGTGCGAAATAGGTCAGGATCCCGCTGCAGCCCGCGCGTTTGAAGGCGATCAGACTTTCGAGCATGCCGGCGCGTTCATCCAGGCAGCCATTGCCCATCGCCGCCTTGAGCATCGCGTACTCGCCCGAGACCTGATAGGCGAAGGTCGGCACCTTGAGCTCGGACGACACCCGCCGGCAGATGTCGAGATAGGGCATGCCCGGTTTCACCATCACCATGTCGGCGCCTTCGTCGAGATCCATGGCGATTTCCTTGAGCGCCTCGTCGCTGTTTGCAGGGTCCATCTGATAGGTCTTTTTATCGCCCCTCAGCGCCCCGCTGGAGCCGACCGCATCGCGGAACGGGCCATAAAAGGCCGAGGCGTATTTCGCTCCATAGGCCATGATGGTTACGTTTTTGTAATCATGTTCCTCAAGCGCCCGGCGGATGATGCCCACGCGCCCGTCCATCATGTCCGAGGGGCCGAGGATATCGGCGCCCGCCTCGGCCTGGGCGAGGGCCTGTTTTTCCAGCGCCAGCAGGCTTTCGTCGTTCATGATCTCGTCGCCCTCGACCAGCCCGTCATGGCCGTGGGAGTTGTAGGGATCCAGCGCCACATCCAGCATCACGCCAAGCTGCGGCAGCGCGGCCTTGACCGCGCGGGTTGCGCGGTTGACGAGGTTCTCGGGGTTCCAGGCCTCCTCCGCGCCCGGTGTCTTGAGCGCGTCGGGCGTGTTGGGAAAGATCGCGATGGCCGGGATGCCGAGATCCGCCGCCTCGACCGCCTTTTCCAGCAACAGGTCGATGCTGAGGCGGGCAACGCCCGGCATTGTCTCGATCGGCTCGGCGCGGTTGTCGCCCTCGATCACAAAGCAGGGCCAGATGAAATCGGCGGGCGAGAGGGTGTTTTCCGCCACCATCGAACGAATCCAGGGCGCCTGGCGCAGGCGCCGCGGGCGGTTGGCGGGAAAAGGTGCTGGTGTCAGCATGGCGTACCTCACTTGGCTGGGTTCTTGGTCGCATGGGCCGGTGCGGTTTCGCAAGCCCGCGCATCGGCGCAGATGCTGCGGCGAATTTCCCGGTGATATTCCCGGTGGGGGCGGTTGAATCCCGCTCCGCGCTGGGCTAGGTGCCCGTTATGGCAGAGAAACAGACGCACGCGGCACAAATCGCCCCGGGCGCCGTCACCGTTTGTGGCGCGCCCGAAGGGTGGGACGCCCATTACCTCACCACGCTGGTCGACCGGGCGGGCGGGCCCGTGCTGCACGTGGCGCGCGACGATGCGCGGGCCGCCGCGATGGCCGAGGCGCTGGCGGTGTTTCGCCCCGATCTGCCGGTGATGCTGCTGCCCGCCTGGGATTGCCTGCCCTATGATCGCGTCTCGCCCAATCCGGAGATCGCCGCCGCACGCATGGCGACGCTGGCGGTGCTGGCCGACGGGTTCGACCGCTCCGCGGTGGTCATCACCACGCTGAACGCCGCGACCCAGCGGGTGCCCCGGCCCGCGATGGTGGCCGAGGCGAGTTTCATCGCCCGGGCCAACCAGCTGATCGACACCGAGGAGCTGGTCGGCTGGCTCTCCGGCATGGGGTTCAACCGGGTCTCGACCGTGATCGAGCACGGGGATTTCGCCGTGCGCGGCGGGATCATCGACATCTTTCCCCCGGGGGATGCCCATGCGGTGCGGCTGGATTTCTTTGGCGATGTGCTCGAAAGCGCCCGGCGCTTTGACGTGGAAACCCAGCGCACCATCGAAAAGGTCGCGCGGGTCGAGCTCGCCCCCGCCTCCGAGGTGATCCTGGGCGAGGCCGCAATCACCCGCTTTCGTCAGCGCTATCGCGAGATTTTCGGCGCCCCGCGGCTCGATGACCCGCTTTATGCCGCGGTCAGCGAGGGGCGCAAGCATCAGGGGATGGAACACTGGCTGCCCCTGTTCCACGAGGAGCTTGCGACGCTGTTCGACTATCTGCCCGGCGCCCCGGTCACGCTGGATGCCCAGATCGACGAGGCGCTGGGCGCACGGGTCGAGATGGTGGCCGACCATTATCAGGCCCGGGTCGAGGCGCAGGAGATGGCGGGGCGCCACGATGTGCCCTACCGTCCCCTCGCGCCTGCGCTGCTCTATCTCGATCCTGAGGCCTGGGAGGCGGCGCTGGCCGGGCGGGCGGTGCGCGGCTTTACCCCGCACAAACAGCCGCTCGGCCCCGCGATTCTCGACGTGGGCGGCCGGACGGGGCGCAACTTTGCGCCCGAGCGCCAGCAGGACGGGGTCAATGTCTTTGACAAACTGGTCGAGCATATCCGCCACCGTGCCGGGCAGGGGCCCGTGGTGCTCGCCAGCTATTCCGAGGGCGCGCGCGAGCGTCTGTTGGGCCTGTTGGCCGATCACGGGCTGGCGCAGGCCCGCGCGGTCACGCGCTGGGCGGAGGTCGAGGGGGTCTGTTGCCTCGTCTGGGGTCTGGAGCAGGGGTTTCAGAGCGACGGCCTGACGGTCATCTCGGAACAGGATGTGCTGGGCGACCGCCTGATCCGCCGCGCGCGCAAGGGGCGCCGGGCCGAGAATTTCCTGACCGAGGCGCAATCGCTCAGCCCCGGCGATCTGGTGGTCCATCTCGACCATGGGGTGGGGCGGTATCTGGGGCTCGAGACCGTGACGGCGCTGGGCGCGCCCCATGAATGCCTGAACCTGGAGTATCACGGCGGCTCAAAGCTGTATCTGCCGGTCGAGAATATCGAGCTGCTCAGCCGCTATGGCCAGGAGACCGGCGATCTCGACCGGCTGGGCGGCGGTGCCTGGCAGGCGAAAAAGGCCAGGATGAAGGCCCGCATCCGCGACATGGCGGACAAGCTGATCCGCATCGCCGCCGAACGCGAACTGCGCCAGGGCGAGGTGATCGACCCGGGCGAGGGCTATGCCGAGTTCTGCGCCCGCTTTCCCTATCAGGAGACCGACGATCAGCTGCATGCGATCGAGGCCGTGATGGGGGATCTCGCCTCGGGCCGTCCGATGGACCGGCTGATCTGCGGCGATGTCGGCTTTGGCAAGACCGAGGTCGCGCTGCGCGCCGCCTATGCGGCGGCCGCCAGCGGCCTGCAGGTGGCGCTGGTCGCGCCCA
Source organism: Pseudomonadota bacterium (assembly GCA_039028555.1). Taxonomy (GTDB): domain Bacteria; phylum Pseudomonadota; class Alphaproteobacteria; order Rhodobacterales; family Rhodobacteraceae; genus Thermohalobaculum. The sequence continues at coordinate 9,924 of JBCCHW010000109.1, forward strand.
CCACGCTGCTCGCCCGCCAGCATGCCAAGGAATTCGCCGCCCGCTTTCATGGAACCGGCCTGCGGGTGCGCCAGCTCTCGCGCTTTGTCCCCGGTGCCGAGGCGACGCTGACCAAAAAGGGGCTCGAGAGCGGCGAGATCGCGATCGTCGTCGGCACCCATGCGCTGCTCGGCAAGGCGATCAGGTTCTGCAATCTGGGCCTGTTGATCATCGACGAGGAACAGCATTTCGGCGTGCGGCACAAGGAACGGCTCAAAGAGCTGCGCTCGGACGTGCATGTGCTGACCATGACCGCGACCCCGATCCCGCGCACATTGCAACTCGCCATGTCGGGCGTGCGCGAGCTGAGCGTGATCGCGACCACGCCGGTCGACCGGCTGGCGGTGCGCACCTATGTCAGCCCGTTTGACGGGGTCACCGTGCGCGAGGCGTTGCTGCGTGAGCATTACCGGGGCGGGCAGGCCTTTATGGTCGTCCCGCGCATCTCGGACATTCCCGAGGCCGAGGAGTTTCTGCGCGATCAGGTGCCCGAGGTCAGCTATGTGATCGCCCATGGCCAGATGGCGGCGGGCGAACTCGATACCCGCATGAACAATTTCTATGACGGGAAATACGACGTCCTGCTCGCCACCACGATCATCGAAAGCGGGCTGGATATCCCGACCGCCAACACGCTGATCGTGAACCGGGCGGACATGTTCGGGCTGGCGCAGCTCTACCAGATCCGCGGACGGGTCGGGCGCGCCAAGCTGCGGGCCTATGCCTATTTCACAACGCCGCCGCGCAAGCCCCTGACCCCACAGGCGGAACGGCGGCTGAAGGTGCTCAGCAGCCTCGATACGCTGGGGGCGGGGTTCAACCTTGCCAGCCACGATCTCGACATTCGCGGGGCCGGGAACCTGTTGGGCGAAGAGCAGTCGGGCCATATCAAGGAGGTCGGTTTCGAGCTCTATCAGGAGATGCTCGAGGAGACGATCGCCAAGATCCGCTCGGGCGAGATGGATGCGGTCACCGAGGCGGATGAAAACTGGGCGCCCCAGATCAATCTGGGCGTGCCGGTGCTGATCCCGGAGGCCTATATCACCGATCTCGATGTGCGGCTGGGGCTTTACCGCCGGCTCTCGGCGCTGGAAACCCGCCAGGAGATGGAGGGCTTTGCCGCCGAGCTTCACGACCGGTTCGGCAAGCCGCCCGCCGAGGTCGAGACCCTGTTGCGCGTGGTGCGCGTCAAGACCATGTGCAAACGCGCCGGCATCGCCAAGATGGATACCGGCTCAAAGGGGTGCACCATCCAGTTCCGCCACGACAAATTCGCCAATCCCGCCGGGCTGGTCGCGTTTTTGCAGGAACAGAGGGGGCTGGCCAAGATCAAGGACAACAAGCTGGTCATCCGGCGCGACTGGTCCGAGGACCGTGCCCGCGTCAACGGTGCCTTTGTCGTTGCCCGTGATCTTGCCAAGATTGCAAAGGCCGCCAGAAAGGCGGCCTGAGACAGGACGTTACCAGCGCACGGGTTGTGGCAGCCCGGTCATCGGGCTCGCCTTGTGCGCGCGGCGTTTTTCGACCCAGCGTGCGGCGCAGGACTCAGGATAGCCCAGCCCCTCGGCGCGGTGGTCGCAATGATCCGGCGTATGCGTTTCGGCATCGGCCGGTGAAACATCGGTCGGTGTCATGGTTCTCTCCAGATCAGTATGGATCGCCCCTATACCGGGACCAGCCTTAAATTTCA
>JBCCHW010000110.1:0-11589 GCA_039028555.1 Pseudomonadota bacterium
CCGGCGATCAACAGCAGTCCGCGGGCAACCCCGCCAACAAGCCCATTTGGAAAGCCGCCCACGAAGGTGATGAAGCCTTGAATGGCGGCCGCCACAAACCAGATCCCAATCAAAGCCTCAGCGAGAACCCGAAGCACTTCGAGCGTCCCGGCCTCGCCGATTAGGGCTGGGTTGAGCACGAAAAAGAACGGTGCCACATAGATGACCCCGCCGAGCTTCATGGCCTCGATCCCCGCGCGCATTGGCGAGGCGCCGGCTATGGAGGCCGCCGCGAAGGCGCCCAGCGCCACAGGCGGCGTGATATAGCTGACCATGCCCCAGTACAGAATGAAGAGATGCACTGCGAGCTGATTAAGGCCTGCCTGCTCCAACGCGGGCGCCAGCACGATGGCTAGAAAGATGTAGCACGCCGTCACCGTCATCCCCATGCCAAAGATAAACGCCGTCAGCGCGCCCATGCAGAGCAGCAGAAAGACGTTGTCGCCAGCCAGAAAGATCAGATCGTTGACCAAAGTGCCCGCCAGCCCGGTCGCCGAGAATGCTCCGACGATCAGCCCGATCCCGAGCAAGACTGCTGTGAGCTCGCCCAGCGCACGCCCGATCGAGACGATCAGATCGCCCGCCGTCGCCAGGGTGAACCGAAACCGCTTCATCACCTGATTGATCACCAGCAACAGCACGACCGCATAAAACGGCGCCAGAGACTCCTGACGAAGTGCGACCATCATGAAGATCAGCACGCCAAAGACCGCGAGATAAGGCCAGCCCTCGGCCACCGCGGCCCGCAGGGTCGGCACATCGACTTCTGGCAGCCCTTTCAGGCCGCGGCGCGCGGAATACGCGTCGATCTGGGCAAACAGCCCGAGGTAGTAAAGGGCCGAGGGGATCGCCGCCGCGATCGCGATCTCGATATAGGGCCGCGCCAGGAACGAGGCCATGACAAAGGCCGTCGCCCCCATGATGGGCGGCATCAGCACGCCACCGGTCGAGGCGCATGCCTCGGTCGCCGCCGCGTATCTGTTGTCGAACCCGGTCCGCTTCATCGCGGGGATCGAGACGGCACCCGTGGTCAGGACGTTGGAAATCACCGAACCCGACATCGAGCCCATGAACCCGCTGGCAAAGATCGCCACCTTTGCCGCGCCGCCCCGATAGCGCCCCACAAGCGCCAGCGCGAGATCGTTGAAAAACTGCCCCCCGCCCGTCCGCTGCAACAGGGCCCCGAAAAGGATGAAACCGATCACAAGCCCGCCGAACGCCCGCATCGGAATGCCAAACGAGCTTTCAGACGAAATCATATGATAGGGGATCGCGTCCCAGAAGGGCGACGGAAAGCCTGAGATGGGGCCGGGCATCAGATCCGCGAATGTCGGGTACAGCGAGAAGACGACGACAAACAGAAAGATCGTCAGCCCGCCGGCCCGCCGTGTCCCCTCGAGGATCAGGACATAGAGGACCAGCGACATCCACTGTGCCGTCTCGGGCGGCGCGTACTCCCAACCGCTTTCGAGGCTCTGCTCGGCGGTCCAGGCGAAATAGCCCGCCGTTGCCAGGGTCAGGGCCGCCAGTCCCCAGTCGAGCAGCGGCACAGGCCCCGCCTTGGCGCCGTTTGCCCTGATGGTCAGGAAGGCGACGGCCAGAAAAATCCCCGCAAGGAGATACAGGTAGCGCCCTTCCAGCAGGACAATGCCAAAGAGCTTGAAGTTGAAGAGCTGATAGACCGCCAGGAGGATCCCCGCCAGCGTCCCGGCGATGACGGCGAGTTGGGCGGGACGCGAAAGGCCCGCCGGGCCTTTCGGCTCGGTCGGGTCGGCGTTGAGATCGGTCACGGGCGCACTCCTGAACGGCATTGGCCACCCCGAAGCCTCCGGGGCGGCCTTGACTGGGCTGGGTCGATCAGAAGACGACCGTAAAGCCGCCGGCTTCCAGCGCGGCCTTGCGCTTTGCCGACCAGGCGGCAGCCCAGCCCTCCGGCGCCTCGGCCTTCAGTTCGCCCCATGCGGCCTGCAACGCCGTCTGGCGCGCGATCAGACTGTCATTATGGGCCTGCGCGGCATCGTTCCAGAGGCCGATTTCCTTCCAGTAACGGATGGCCCCGTCGTGATAGGGAACAACCCACTGAAAATCCTGCTTGTCCTTGGACCAGCCGCCGATACCCGGTGCGTTGCCATCGTAATCGGGGAACAACTCCACCATGGCCTTGGTCATGTTATAGACCAGATCGGGATCCTGGCTCTCCATCGCGATCAGCACCGGATAGGCATAGCCCGCCGTTGGAACACCCGCCGTCCCGTCGATGGTCGCGCCAACCGTCGCGGTCATCGGCGCAAAGAACGGGGCGACGTCGTGCATCCTCGCCAAGCCTTCCTTGTTGTTCGGGTCGATGGGCGGCCAGTAAAGCCCGCGCGGGCCCGATGCGGCCTCATAGGCCTTGCCCGAATTGGTCGAGGCAAAAGCCGCGTCCACATCGCCATTGACCATGCCCGCCCATGACGCCGAGAAACCGCCGAACTCGACCTTCTCGACATCGTCCCAGGTCAGGCCGCCATAGGCGAGATAGGCCTGATTGTTCACGTTGAGCGCCGGGGCACCCTTGACCCAGGCGACGCGCATGCCTTTCAGATCGGAGTACTCGAAGCCCTCGCATTTGGGTTTCCCGGCCTGCTCGCAGGCCTCGGCCGCCACCGCCATCGACAGGCCAACCGTACCGCCATTGTTGGCGAGTAGCACTCGCACCGGCTGAGGCCCCCAGTTTTCGGCGCCAAAGGCAAAGACACCTTCCTGGGACATGAACGAGCCGCCAACCCCGGTGGCCGAGAACTGAACCTTGCCCTGGCGCAGCGGTTCGGTCCGCGCGACATCGTTCTTGCCGGGCAGAACGCGCAGGTTCACACCCGCGGCGTTTTTCAGCGCGGCGCCGATGGCGACGGACTGGTTGTATCCGGCCGAGCCTGTGCCATAGGCGGTCCAGGCCATCGTGCCCGGCAGCGTGATATCGCTGGCCTGGGCGGTTCCAGCCACCAGCAAGGCGGCTGCCATCACGGCAGTTCTGATCATGGGTGTTTCTCCTCCACGGGCACCGTCATTTGGTGGGCTTCCCAGCCCACGTCGCGGCATCTTTTGGCTGTTAGTGCATTCTTCTATGCAAAACATTGTTTCGCAAATGCCCCCAAACGTCAACGGAGACGCGAGGGCATCGTCGAATTGTCTGATGCGTGAGCCGGGTGGCGTCCTGCGTCACTGTCCGGTAAAGCTGGGGCGGCGCTTTTCGATAAAGGCGTTCATCCCCTCGACCCGGTCGTTGCCCGAGAACAGCAACTGGAACGCCCGTCGTTCCAACAGGAGCCCGGCTTCCAGCGAGGCACTCTCACCCTGAACGATGGCTTCCTTGACGAATCGCGCCGACATCGGCGGCATGCGGGCAATCGTGACGGCGTGTTTCAGCGCCGCCTCCAGCACCTCGTCATCGGGAACGCAATCGCTGGCCAGACCGATCGACATCGCCTCGCGCCCGCTGATCGGCTTGCCCGTCAGGCAGATCTTCATCGCCTGAAACTTGCCCACGGCCCGGGTCAGCCGCTGGGTGCCTCCGGCGCCGGGCATGATTCCGACGCGAATTTCGGGTTGGCCCAGCTGTGCAGTCTCGCCCACGACCAGCATATCGCAGGCCATGGCGAGCTCGAGACCACCGCCCAGCGCATAGCCCGATATCGCCGCGATCACCGGCTGCGGCGCCTCGGCCACCGCTTTCCAATACCGCTCGGTGCGGCGGCGAACCATCTCGATCGCGTTGGCATCAACGAATTCCGTCAGATCTGCCCCTGCGGCAAAGGCCTTGTCATCGCCGGTCAGGACAATGGCGCGGACCGCGTCGTTCTCACCCAGGGCCTCGAACGCCGCCGCAAGCTGTTTGCGGGTGGCCATGTTCAGCGCGTTCAACGCCTCTGGCCTGTTCAGGCGCACGACCGCGACACCGTCGTCACGGACCTCGGTCAACACGGTTTCAGGCTCTGACATATCTTCCTCCCGATTTGCTCTGCAAAAAGCTGTTTCATTTTCAAAAGAGATGCTATCAGGATATTCAAAGAAGAAAAGATGCGGGCAATAACCCCGTGGGAGGATGCGATGAAAGCGGCTGATGCGGCCGATTACGTCCTGGGCGTTGTGGGCGCCGGGGCGATGGGCCAAGGTATTGTTCAAGTTGCCGCAATGGGTGGCATCCGCGTCCTGTTGCAGGACGCACGTGACGGCGGCGCCAAAGCCTGGCGCGACGCGGTCGCAGCCCGAATCAACCGTCTCGAAGAAAAGGGGCGCATCGACCCCGATGCCGCCGCCGCCGCAATCGCGAGGATCGAGCCCGTGAACGGGATGCCCGATCTCGCGTCGGCCGACGCCGTCGTCGAAGCGGTTTTCGAGGATCTCGACGTCAAGCAACAGGTCTTTGCCGCGCTTGAGGGCGTGGTGGGCCCGGAATGCATCCTCGCCTCGAACACCTCCTCCATCCCGATCGCCGCCATCGCGCGTGCCTGCAAACACCCAAGCCGGGTGGCGGGCCTGCATTTCTTCAACCCGGTTCCGTTGATGAAGCTGGTCGAGGTCATCCGCGCCGCCGAAACCACGGAGGCGGTTGTCGCGGCGCTCACCACCCTTGGCCGGCGCATGACCCGCACACCGGTCACAGTCAAGGACCGGCCGGGTTTCCTGGTCAATCTCGGCGGCCGGGCCTTTACGACCGAAGGGTTGCGGATCGCCCATGACGGCATCGCGACACCCGCCCAGATCGACGCGATCATGCGCGATTGCTGGGGCTTTCGGATGGGGCCGTTCGAGTTGATGGACCTGACCGGGATCGACGTGAACTATCCGGTCAGCCAGATTGTCTGGGACGGGTATCAGTGCGATCCACGCCTCGCCACCTCGCCAAATCACAAGGCGATGTTCGATGCGGGCCTGTTCGGCCGCAAGACCGGCAAGGGATGGTACACTTATGACGGCGGCAAACCGGTGGATCCGCCATCGCCCGATCACGACAGCGGCGCAGAGCCGGTGCAGCGCGTGGCCCTGGTTCCCGGTGCCGAGGCGGGCCGGGAGGCGCTGGCAGAGCTTTGCGACACGCTCGGCATCGATGTCATCACCGATGACGGGGGCTGCACGCTATTGGGCGACGCGGGCGGGCCGGCGCCGGGCCGCGACGCATCGCATGCCGCGGTGATGGCCGGTGTCGACGCTGCGCGCCTGGTTTGTGTCGATCTGATGGGCGATACCTCGCGCCGCATGACCCTGATGACCGCGCCGGGCGCCGATGCGGCGCATCTGGGCGGGGTCGCGGCCGCCATCGCGGCGTCGGGGCGCAAGGTGACGGCGATCAATGACAGCCCCGGCTTTGTCGGCCCCCGGCTCTGCGCAATGATCGCCAATCTCGGCTGTTTCATGGCAGAGATCGCCCTCGCCGACCCCGAAGATATCGACATGGCCATGGAACTGGGCCTTAACTATCCAGCCGGGCCGCTTAAACTCGCCAGCGACATGGGCCCGGCCAATGTCCTCGCAATAATGCAGGCGTTGCAGGAGGTCACCGGCGACCCGCGCTATCGCCCGACGCCCTGGCTGCGGCGGCGTGCAATGCTGGGCCTTGCCATCCATACGAGGCCGTGATGGGACGCGAGACGGTTCTGATTACCGGGGTCAGCCGCGGCATCGGCAAGGCGATGGCCCTGCGCGCGGCGCGTGAAGGCTACGAAGTTGTCGGCCTGTCGCGCAGCCGCCCTGACGGTTTCGACGGGCATCACTATGCCGCCGATCTTGGGGATTCGGCGGCGAAAGAGGTGTTGAACGAGATTGCCGCGACTCACCGGCCAACGCGGCTGATTGCCAATGCAGGCATCGTCACGGTCGCGGGGATCGATGATGTCAGCGATGACGATTTCGAGGCTACCTTGCGGGTCAACCTTCAATCGGTGGTCTGGACCGTTCAGGCGCTGGCCCCCGTGATGCGCCAAGAGGGCTTTGGCCGGGTCGTCACGCTCGGCAGCCGGGCCGCACTCGGCAAGGCGGGCCGCATTGCCTATACCAGTTCCAAGGCCGCGATCACCGGCCTGACCAGGACGCTGGCGCTGGAGCTGGCGCCCTCGGGCATTACCGTCAACTGCCTCGCGCCCGGCCCGATCGATACCGAGATGTTCGCGACCGACCAGCCCCCGGGATCACCCGCGCGCGAAGCATTGATCGCGCGCGTGCCGCTCCACCGCATGGGCACGCCTGACGAGATCGCCCATGCCGCCATGCATTTTCTCTCGGAAGGTGCCGGCTATACAACGGGGCAGACGTTGCATGTCTGTGGCGGGCTGAGCGTGGGCGGGATGAGCGCATGACCACGCTGGACGACCTGATAAACCCAAGCGCCATCGCCATCGTCGGCGCCTCGGACGACCCGACCCGCATCGGCGGGCGCCCGCTGCATCACATGATCCAGCAGAAATTCGAGGGGCCGGTTTATCCGATCAACCCAAAGCGCGAAAAGGTGCAGGGCTTGCAGGCCTTTCCAACCCTTGCCGAGATCCCGGGCAGGATCGACTTTGTGGTCATCGCCGTGCCGGCGCCGCTCGTCGCCGACCAGGTGCGCATGGCCGCGCAAAAGGGGGCCAAGACCGCGCTCGTCTTTTCGTCTGGCTTTGCCGAGATGAGCCCCGCGGGCGCCGTCCTGCAGGAGGATCTCGCCGCCGCCGTGCGCGAGACGGGCGTGCGGGTGATCGGGCCGAACTGCCTGGGCCTCTTCAACTCGGAAACCCGGTTCTATCCGACCTTTACCTCGACAATTGATCGCGCGACGCCGGTGCCTGGCGGCATCTCGATCGCGTCGCAATCGGGCGCCTATGGCAGCCATATCTATATGGCCAGCCATGCCCGCGGCCTCGGGATCCGGTACTGGATCACGACCGGCAACGAGGTCGACGTGAACACCTCGGACGTGATCCGGCTGCTTGCCGAGCGCGAGGATGTCCACACCATCATGGCCTATGCGGAAAGCATCAAGGATGGTCCCGGCCTGGTCGACGCGCTGGAGGTCGCGCGGTCGAACCGCACACCGGTGATCTTCATGAAGGTCGGCCGCTCGGCCGTCGGCGCCGAGGCCGCAAGCTCCCACACCGCCTCGCTGGCAGGCGAAGACGCGGTTTATGATGCGGTCCTGCGGGACCACGGCGCCTGGCGCGCGCGCTCGACCGAGGAGATGCTCGACATCGCCTATGCCGCGCGGCCACGGATCTATCCGGCCGGGCGGTCGCTCGGCATGGTCACGATCTCGGGCGGCGCCGGGGTGCTGATGGCCGATGCGGCCGAAGACAAGGGGCTCGACGTGCCCGCGATGCCCGAGGATGCGCAGGCGGAGCTCAAGGCCATTCTGCCCTTTGCATCGCCACGCAATCCGGTGGATGTCACGGCACAGTTCTTTAACGATCTCAGCCTCATCCCCCGGTTCACCCGCGCCATGCTCGACCGGGGCGGTTATGACGCAATCGTAGGGTTCTGGACCTCGGTCGCCGGCTCTCCCCTGCTGGGCAACCCCCTGCTCGAATATCTGACGGCCACCATGGCCGACTATCCCGACCGGCTGTTTCTGCATGTGATGCTGGCGCCTGACGAGATACGCGCCCGGTACGAGGCGGCAGGCTTTCCCTGTTTCGAAGACCCGACCCGGGCGGTGAATGCCGCGGCCGCGCTGATGGCCTTTGGCGCGGCCTTTGGGGCGGCGCATGCCCCAGCCCCCGCCCTCATCCCGCCGGCGGATCTGGGCACCGGTCTGCTGGGCGAGGCCGAGGCGCGAGACGCGCTCGCGGCGGCGGGTCTGCCGATGGTCCCGGCCCGGCTTGCCCGTACGGCAGCGGACGCGGCCGATGCGGTCGCCGCAGGTGGCGAACCCGCCGCGATGAAGATCCTCTCCCCAGACATCCTGCACAAGACCGAGGCGGGCGGCGTCGCCCTGGGCGTCACGGCGGCGGCGGCCGGCGAGACCTTCGAGCGGCTGGTCGCCAGCGCCCGGGCATATTCGCCCGACGCCCGGATCGACGGCACCCTGATTTCGCCCATGGTCGGCGATGGGATCGAATGCATCCTGGGCGCGCGCAACGATCCGGTGTTCGGACCGGTGGTCGTCTTTGGCCTCGGCGGTGTATTTACCGAAGTCCTGCGCGATGTCGCCTTTCGCCGGGCGCCGGTGAGCATCGAGGCCGCCCGCGAAATGATCGACGAATTGAAGGGCAGCGCCATCCTGAAGGGCGCGCGGGGCCAGCCCGCGGCCGATCTCGATGCGCTGGCCACCGCCATCTCGCGGCTGTCGGTCTTTGCCGCCGCGAATGCGCACCAGATCGACAGTGTCGAGATGAACCCGCTGCGCGCGATGCCCGATGGCTGCCTCGCGCTCGATGCCCTGATTGTCCGCAAGGAGACCGCCGATGGGCCTGCCGCCTGTTCTTAGCACCCTCAGACTGCCGGTGATCGGCGCGCCGATGTTCATCGTCTCCGGCCCCGAACTGGTCATCGCCCAATGCAAGGCCGGCATTGTCGGCAGCTTCCCCGCCCTGAACGCCCGGGAAGGCGACGGCGAGGCACCCATGCTCGACACCTGGCTGCAACGGATCACCGAGGAGCTCGACCGGCACAATCAGGCCAATCCTGACGCACCCGCCGCGCCCTTTGCCGTGAACCAGATCGTTCATCGGTCGAATGCGCGGCTCGAGCGCGATCTCGAGATCTGCAACCGCTGGAAGGTGCCGGTCTGGATCACCTCGCTGGGCGCGCGCGAGGAGGTGAACCACGCCGCCCATGATTGCGGCGGCATCACGCTCCACGACGTCATCAACACCCGCTTTGCCCGCAAGGCCATCGAGAAGGGCGCCGACGGGCTGATCGCCGTTGCCGCTGGCGCGGGCGGGCATGCGGGCACCTGGTCGCCCTTTGCCCTGATCCAGGAGATCCGCGCCTGGTTCGACGGCCCGCTGGCGCTGTCAGGCGCGATCGCGCGGGGCGACAGCGTCTTGGCCGCCCAGGCCATGGGCGCCGATTTCGCCTATATCGGCTCGGCCTTCATCGCGACCGACGAGGCGAATGCCGCCCCCGCCTACAAGGGGATGATCGCCGAGGGCGCCGCGACAGACATCGTCTATACCGACCATTTCTCGGGCGTGCTGGGGAACTATCTGCGCGCCTCGATCGAGGCGCAGGGGCTCGACCCCGACGCGCTCGACAGCGCCGATAAGCACAGCATGAACTTCGCCTCCGGCTCCTCCAAGCCCAAGGCCTGGAAAGACATCTGGAGCGCCGGTCAGGGCATCGGCGCGGTGCGCGAGACCCTGCCTGCTGCCGAGATGATCGCAAGACTCGCGACCGAATACACCGCCGCCCGCGCCCGGCTGGGCAGCGGCCAAACAGCATAAGGGAGACAGTGATGAGCGGATATTTCGACGGTCCAGGACCCGAGGCAGCCTTCAAGGCCTTTCTGGCCGACGGCAAGTTTATGATCCAGCGCTCGGCCGCCACGGGGGCCTATATTTTCTATCCCCGCGTTGCCGCCCCGGGCACGGGCGAGGCGGATCTCGAATGGATCGAGGCCTCGGGCGAGGGCACCGTATACGCCACCACCGTCACCCGCCAGCGCCCCGAAAAAGGCGGCGACTACAACGTCGCGCTGATCGATCTGGCCGAGGGGCCCCGGATGATGGCCCGCGTTGACGGAATTGCCCCCGATGCGGTCGAGATCGGCATGAAAGTGCGCGCCCGCGTCGATGAACTGGCCGGCGAGCCGGCTGTGATCTTTGCACCGGTGGAGGGCTGAGCGATGGCACATACCTTGCGCGGAAAAGCCGTCTGTGTCGGCCTAGCCACAGCGGGCATCGGCGAGGCACCGGGGCGCAACGCGATGGAGTTGATGGCGGAGTCGGTGGTCAAGGCGCTCGACGACGCCCAGATCCCGATGAGCGACGTCGATGGCCTTTTTGCCGCCACCGCCTTTCACTCGATGGCCGCGATGTCGCTGGCGGAGCATCTCGGCATCAAGCCCGCGTTCTCCGACGGCTCGAATATCGGCGGCTCGTCCTTTATGGCCCATGCCCTTGTCGCCGCCATGGCGCTGGAGGCGGGGCTGATCAACGTGGCCGTCATCGCCTACGGGTCGAACCAGCGGACCGCGGGCGGGTTCAAGTCAATCTCCGAGCCGATGCCCTTCGAGGCGCAATACGGCCCCCGAAACCCGCTTACCGCCTATGCGCTGGCGGCCAATCGCTATTGCCATGAGTTCGGCGCAACCCGGTCGGATCTGGCCGAGGTGGCCGTGGCCGCCCGCGCCTGGGCCAACCTGAACCCCGAGGCGGTGATGCACGGCCCGCTCAGCGTCGATGACGTGCTGGCGGCGCGCATGATCTCGGACCCGCTCGGCAAACTCGATTGCTGTCTGGTGACCGACGGCGCCGCCGCCATCGTGCTCACCCGGCCCGACCGGGCAAAGGACAGCCCCAAGACCCCGGTCTATCTGCTGGGTGCGGCGATGGAGCATCACCACCGGATGATCTCGGCCATGCCCTCGCTGACCACCACAGCGGCGGCAGCCAGCGCGCCGCGCGCCTTTGCGATGGCCGGTCAGAGCGCGGCGGATATGGACACGGTGCAGCTTTACGATGCGTTCACCATCAACACGATCCTGTTCCTCGAGGATTGCGGCTTTTGCGCCAAGGGCGAGGGCAAGGATTTCGTCGGCGGCGGACGTATCGCGCCCGGCGGCGATTTGCCGGTCAACACCAATGGCGGCGGCCTCTCGGCGGTGCATCCGGGCATGTACGGGCTGTTCGTGACCGTCGAGGCGATCCGCCAGATCCGCGCCGCCGCCGGCGACGACGAAGGCGCGCGCGAGGAAGGCGGCTGGATCCCGGGCGCCAAACTCTCGCTCGCCCACGGAAACGGCGGCGTGTTTTCGAGCCAGGTGAGCTCGGTCTGGGGTCACGCCGATACGCTGTAAGGAGGACGCGATGCTAACCGATACGCCCGAGGATGCCGCCTTTCGCCGCGAGGTACGGGAATGGCTGGCCGACAACCTGCCCGCCCGGATCAGCGACAAGGTGCGCGACCACAAGCGCCTGTTGAAAGCGGATTACGAGGAATGGCATGCCTTGCTCTCCAAACGCGGCTGGCTTTGTTGGCACTGGCCTCGGGAGGTCGGCGGCGCCGACTTCACGCCGGTTCAAAAGCACATCTTCGACGAGGAGGCGACGGCAGCCAATGCCCCGCGAATTCTGCCCTTTGGTCCCAACATGCTGGGGCCCGTCTTGCTCGAATTCGGGACCGGGGCGCAAAAGGCCCATTACCTGCCCCGCATCCTGTCGGGCGAGGACTGGTGGTGTCAGGGCTATTCCGAGCCTGGCTCGGGCTCTGATCTCGCCTCCCTGTCGACCAAGGCGGTGCGCGACGGCGATCACTACATCGTCAACGGGCAAAAGACCTGGACCACCCAAGGTCACACGTCGACCAAGAGCCGACGCAATGCGGTGGGAAGCGGTGCAGGCACTGGTCCCCAAGGAGGAGGTTCCAGTGACGGAAGATGAG
>JBCCHW010000111.1:0-11581 GCA_039028555.1 Pseudomonadota bacterium
GGCAACAGGGGCGAAATCTCGGTGGGCACGGCAGAGGCAGGCGGCGAGGTGACCGAGGTCGCGGCCCGCCCGTTGCTGGACGTGATCGCCGAGGCGGGCCTTGACCGGGTCGATGCGCTGAAAATCGACATCGAGGGCATGGAAGAGCCGGTTCTCGCGGCGTTTTTCGCCCGCGCCCCGGCAAAACTGCGCCCGGGCATGATCATCATCGAGGCCCGGCGCGGCGAAGAGACGCCCGCGCTGGCGCTGTTGGAGAGGACTGGCTATATCGCGACGCAGCGCACGAAGCTGAACGTGATTCTCACGCCTCGCGACGAAGAGAAAGAGACCTAGATGGCCAAGCGTGATTTCTATGAAACACTCGGCGTTGAGCGCAACGCGTCGGAGTCGGATATCAAGAAAGCCTTCCGTCAGAAGGCCCGCAAGCTGCACCCCGACCAGAACCCCGACAATCCCAAGGCCGCCGAAGAGTTCAAACAGGTCAACGAGGCCTATGAAATCCTGAAAGACGCCGACAAGAAGGCCGCCTATGACCAGTTCGGCCATCAGGCCTTTGAAAACGGCATGGGCGGCGGCGGGCGGCCGGGACAGGGGGATTTCGGCTCGGCCTTTTCGGACGTGTTCGAGGATCTCTTTGGCGATTTCATGGGCGGCGGGGGCGGCCGGCGGCGCGCGGGCGGGGCCCAGCGTGGCTCGGATCTGCGCTACAACCTCTCGATCACGCTCGAAGAGGCCTATTCCGGCAAGCAGACCGTCATCCAGGTGCCGGGCACGGTCACCTGCACCGCATGTAACGGCACCGGTGCCGAGGGCGGCAGCCAGCCACAGACCTGCCCCACCTGCTCGGGCCATGGCAAGGTGCGGGCGCAACAGGGCTTTTTCACCATCGAGCGCACCTGCCCGACCTGTCAGGGCCGCGGCCAGATCATCAAGAACCCGTGCAAGGTCTGCGGCGGGTCGGGCACCGTGCGCAAGGAACGCTCGCTGAATGTGAACATCCCCGCAGGCGTGGATACGGGCACCCGGATCCGGCTGGAGGGAGAGGGCGAGGCCGGGCCGCGTGGCGGCGTGGCGGGCGATCTCTACATCTTTATCCAGATCGAGGACCACCCGATCTTTGAACGCGACGGCACCAATGTCTTTTGCCGCATCCCCGTGCCGATGACCATCGCCGCCCTGGGTGGCGAGATCGAGGCGCCGCTGCTGGATGGCGGGCGCACCCGGGTCAAGGTGCCGGCAGGCGTGCAGACCGGCAAGCGCCTGCGCCTGCGCGGCAAGGGCATGCCCGCGCTGCAGCGCCCGGGCCAGTGGGGCGATCTCTATATCGAGCTGTCGGTCGAGACCCCGGTCAACCTGACCGCCCGCCAGAAGGAACTGCTGAAAGAGTTCGAGGCGGAGGGCGGGCATAACAGCCCCGAGCACCACGACTTCTTTGGCCAGGTAAAGGATTTCTGGAAGCGGATGAAAAGCTGACGCTTCCCCTTGCCCCGGCCGGCTGATACCCAAGCGGTTCAGGAGGCCCCATGACCAAACTTGCATTCACCGTTACCGGCGTCTCGGGCCGCATGGGCCAGATGCTGGCCAGCGCGGTTCTGGAACGCGACGATGTCATGCTGACCGGCGCGACCGAGCGCCCGGGCCATGACTGGATCGGCCAGGATCTCGGCACCATGATGGGGGGTGCTGCGATTGGCGTGACGGTCGAGGACGACCCGCTGCCCGCCTTTGCCCGCAGCCAGGCGGTGCTGGACTTTACCGCGCCCGCCGCCACGGTGGCCCATTCGGTGCTGGCGGCCCAGGCGCGGCTGGTGCATGTGATCGGCACCACCGGGCTGACCGATGACGATCTCGCCAGGCTGACCGCCGCCGCCCGCCATGCGGTGATCGTGCGGGCGGGCAATTTCTCGCTGGGGGTCAATCTGCTGACGCTGCTGACCCGCAAGGTGGCCGAGGCGCTGGATATCGATTTCGATATCGAGGTGGTCGAGATGCATCACAGGATGAAGGTCGATGCGCCCTCGGGCACCGCGCTGATGCTGGCAGAAGCCGCCGCCGAGGGGCGCGGCGTCGCGCTCGACGCGGTGGCCGACCGCGCGCGCGACGGGATCACCGGCGCACGTCAGCCCGGCGCCATCGGCATGGCGGCGCTGCGCGGTGGCGATGTGGTGGGAGAGCACGACGTGATCTTTGCCGGGCCGGGGGAGCGGCTGATCCTGCGCCACCTCGCCTCGGACCGGATGATCTTTGCCCGCGGGGCGGTCAAGGCCGCGCTCTGGGGCCACAACCGGCATCCGGGCGAATATGACATGGTCGATGTCCTGGGGCTTTCGTGAGCGATGAGGCGACACCCGCACCGACGCTCCATCTGATCAAACTGAGCGTCGGCACCGACAGCGTCGAGGGGCTGACCGACTGGCAGGCCGACCGCTCGGCCGCGCGCAAGGCCGACGGCCTAGACCCCCGTCCGCGCCATGTCACCCGCATGTGGCCCCGCCGCGCGGAAGAGCTGTTGCAGGGCGGCTCGATCTATTGGGTGATCAACGGCGCCGTGCAGGCCCGCCAGCGGATCGACACGTTGCAGGAGGCCATCGGCGAGGACGGGATCCGGCGCTGTGCGATCATCCTGGTGCCGGGGCTGATCCGCACCCGCCAGCGTCCCCGGCGGCCGTTTCAGGGGTGGCGCTATCTCGCGGCTGCCGATGCCCCGCCAGATCTGGGCCCGCGCGAGGTGGAAGACCAGCTGTTGCCCGACGAGCTGCGCGACGCGCTGACCCGGTTTGGCGTGCTGGGGCGCTAGGTCGTGGCCTCATGAGCCCTGGTCCAAAGTCCGGCCGATGCACGTGCGACGGCTGATAGGAATGTGACAGCGAGTTTCCCGAAGCGTGTGGCGATGCGGCGGACGTGTTTGAGGTTGCTGACCTGTCGCTCCATCAGGTTTCGCTGGCGGTAGATCGTGCGGTCGACGGACCGCTGAACCTTTCGATCACGCCGGGTCGGGATGCGAGCCAACGCGCCGCGCGCCTCGATACGGTCGACCAGAGCCATCGCGTCCTCGCCGCGAACCGCCACGACATGGGCTGCGCGCGTGAGGCTGACGATCAACGCGGGGGCCGCTGCCGTGTCACTGGCCTGTCCCGGGCTGATCGACACCCGGACCGGCAGGCCCGTCTCATCCACAACTGAGTTGATCCTGGTGCTCAATCCGCCACGAGAGCGACCGATGGCGTGATCCGTGCGCGCCTTTTACCCCCGGCCGCAGGCTGGTGGGCGCGGATGATAGAGCTGCCTATGAAGGCCATGGGTTCCGGCGACCGTGCCGCCAACGCATTGAATTTACTGACCCAAACGCCTGCCTTGGCCCAACGGTTGAAGCGGTTGCAGACCGTGGTCCAGGGGCCATGGCGCGCGGGCAGGCCGCGCCACGGCGAGCCGGCGCGAAGGATCTGGAACATCCCGTTGAGCACGCGCCTTTCATCAACCCGTGCCACCCCGCGCGGCCTGTTCGGCAAAAGCGGCTCAATGATCTGCCACTCCGCATCACTCAAATCAGAACGCGCCGTGATCAACCTCGCATTTCGGAGCAGCGAACCACAGCCAATCGCGATTGGGAAACCTGTGATTTAGTACGGAACCTAGGCGCCGCCGCGCGCCCGGCCAGCGGTCAGATCAGCGGCCATATCGGCGGCCTCATCCACATCGGCGAGCGTTGCGGCATAGCCGACGCTGAGCGGGCCAAGGGTGGCGAGCGTGTCGGCAAGGGCATGTTCGCTCGACCAGCGCACGCCCTTTAGCATTCCCGCGGGCAGGGCCGTGCCGCCGTGCTTGACCCCGATCAGCCAATAGCCGCCATCGGGCGCCGGGCCCAGCACCGCGCCGTGGCGGCCCAACAGCCCAAAGGCGTGATGGATATGGTGCGGCTGAATGGCCGGGATATCCGCGCCGATCACCAGCACAGGCCCCGGCGGCATGGCGCGAAAGGCCCGCGCCATGCGCGCGCCCAGATCGCCCCCGCCCTGGGGCCAGCGGCGGATGCGGCGGGGCCACATGCGTGAGCCGAGCCCCTCGTGATCGGGCGAGACGGCGAGCACCGTGCGCCAGCGCCCGTCACCCGCCAGCCGGCGCAGCAACGCCCGGGTCTGATGGCGGAACCACCAGGCGGCGGCGGTGTGCCCGATCTCGCGGCCAAGGCGCGTCTTCACCCGCCCGGGCCGGGGCTCCTTGACAAAGATCACCAGCGTGCCCGCGCTCATCGCCGGTAGCGCCGCGCGAGTTTCTCGGGCGCGGTGCCCAGAAAATAGAGCGCCAGCGTGGTCAGGTTCCGCGCCCCCTGGCGCAGCCAGCCGCGCTGCCGGTACCGCCGGGCCGAGGTGACGGCGACCGCCCCCAAGGGCGCCAGCCGCCCGCGCCCCAGCCGCCGCGCGAGGGCAACGTCCTCCATCAGCGGGATCTCGTCATAGCCGCCCGCGCGCTCGTAGAGCACGCGCGAGACCAACAGTCCCTGATCGCCATAGGGCAGCGCCAGCGCGCGGCTGCGCAGGTTGGCCCATCCGGCCGTCCACCGGGCCATCAGGCCGCCCGCATCGAAGCGAAGGTCGAAATAGCCCGCCCTGTCGGGCGCAAGCTCGATATGGCGCCGCGCGGCAAGGGCCCAGCCGGGCGAGAGCACCGTGTCGGCATGCAGGAACAACAGCCATTCGCCCGTGGCGGCCCGTGCCCCGGCGCCCAGCTGCCCGCCCCGGCCCGGTGGCACGGTCAGCAGGCGCGCGCCCACCGCCTCGGCCACCGTGGCGATGCCATCGTCCGAGCCTCCATCGACCAGGATCACCTCGCGGATCAGCCCGTCGAACACCGCCTCGCCCAGCGCGCCCAGGGTCGGGCCCAGCCGGTCGGCCGCGTGCAGCGTGGGCACGATCACCGAAACCGGTGCGCTCATCTGTCGGTGCCCGCCAGAAACAGGACCAGCCCGGCCAGCCCCAGCACGGCAAAGCTGACGAAAAGCGGGATGACGTCGCCGTCATACTGCGCCGCGACCACCCCGCCCAACAGCGTTGCCAACAGGGCCGAGACCGAGTTGATCACCGCCGCCGCCGTGCCGGTGATATGCCCCATCGGGTCCAGCGCCATGGCGGTGAGGTTGGTCATCAGGATCGCGATCGCCATAAAGACCACCCCGATCAGCGCCAGATAGAGCCCCAGCGCCGGCACCGGGGCGATCAGCCCGGCGCCAAAGCCGATCAGGGTGACCGCCGAGACCGCGATCATCACCGCAAAGGCGGCCAGACAACAGGCGCGCAGGCCAAAGCGCATGACGATCTGGGCGTTGAGAAAGGTCGCACAGGCGAATGCGATCGCCACCGACGAGAAGGCCAGCGGGAACAGGCGGCCCAGGTCATAGACCTCTTCAAAGATCTGCTGCGCGGTCGCCAGATACGCGATGAAGCCGCCAAAGCTGAGCGCCGCGGCGATGGTGCAGGCCATGGTCTGGCGCGTGGTCAGCACCTCGCGAAAGGCGCCCAGCACCGGGCCAAAGCGCAGCGAGCGGCGGTTTTCGCGATCCAGCGTCTCGTCGACGCCGATCAGGTACCAGGCGCCCGAAATCAGGGCCAGCACCAGATAGACGATAAAGATCGCCCGCCAGCCAAAGGCCGCCTCGATCGCCTGGCCCAGGATCGGCGCGATGGTCGGCACCAGCATGAACACGGTCATCACCAGCGACAAGACCCGCGCCAGCGCGACGCCCTGATAAAGATCGCGCGCCAGCGTATTGGCCACCACGCGCGGCCCCCCGGCGCCGAACCCCTGCAGGAACCGGCCCATCAGCATCATCCACTCCGACTGGCTGAACGCCGCCATCAGGGTGCCGACGAGAAAGACCGCCCAGCCGAGCATCGCCGCGGGTTTGCGCCCCATGCTGTCGGCCAGGGGACCAAAGATCGGTTGCGAGACGCCCAGCCCCAACAGCACATAGATCACGATCAGATGCCGGTCGTTCGGGTTTTCAAAGGCAAGCTCGGCCGCGATCCCGTCGATTGCGGGCAGCACCGCATCGACCGTCAGCGCGACGACCGAGATCATCATCGCCAAAAAGATCAGGAACGGAAGCGGCATATGCCCGTCGGCCCGGGCGGCTGCACTGGGAAGGCTCATTCTGTCTCTCGCACGAATACTTGCGCCTTATAGGGCTGGGCGCGGTGGATGACGAGGACTATATTGAGATCCGATTTAACGAGGGTAGGACATGGGTGAGCAGACTGGACTATGTGATCGCGGGCGGCGGGTCTTGCGCATGGCGGGGGGCGACGCCCTCAAGGTTCTGCAGGATACGGTCACCAACAATGTGAGCGGGCTTGCGCCGGGCAGCGCCGCCTATGCCGCCCTGTTGACGCCGCAGGGCAAGTATCTGTTCGATTTCTTTGTGTTCCGCGACGGCGAGGATCTGTTGATCGATGCCGAGGCCGCGCGGGCCGAGGCGCTGATGACCCGGCTCAAGATGTATTGCCTGCGCCGCGATGCCCGGATCGAGGCGACCGATCTGGGCGTGACCCTGGTCTGGGGCGGCGATGCCGCGCCCGCCCCGGGTACAGGCGTGATCGTGGTCGCCGACCCGCGCGACGCCGCGCTGGGCTGGCGCCTCTACGGCCCGGCAGAGGTGCCCTTTGCCCCCGCCACGCGGGACACCTACGACCGGCTGCGCCTGTCGCTGGGCGTGCCTGAAAGCGGCCGTGATCTGTTGCCGGACGAGACCTATATCCTCGAGGCGGGGTTCGAACGCCTGCACGGCGTCGACTTCAAAAAGGGCTGCTATGTAGGCCAGGAGGTCACCGCCCGCATGAAGCACAAGACCCAGCTGCGCAAGGGGATCGTGCAGGTCGCGGTCGAAGGCGAGGTGGCCGAGGGGACCGAGATCACCGCCAATGGCAAGGTTGCGGGCAAGCTCTTGTCGCATTCGGGCGGGATCGGCCTTGCCCATCTGCGCTTTGACCGCGCGGCGGACGAGATGCAGGCGGGCACGGCGGTGATCCGCTATGCGCGCTGATTTTCCCGCGCCAACAGGGCGGCGAGCCCCTCGCGATAGCTCGGATAGGCCAGCGTGACGCCCAGCTCGTTGCGGATGCGCCGGTTCGAGACCCGTTTCGACTCCGCATAAAAGCTGCGCGCCATGGGCGACATCTCGGCCTCGTCGATGTCGACGGCCTCGGGCAGCGGCAGGCCGAGCAGTTCGGCCGCGTGGCCGATGACATCCTGGGGCGGGGCCGCCTCGTCATCGCAGACATTATAGATCGCCCCGGGATCGGGCCGGGCGATCGAAGCTTCGAGCACGGTGGCGATGTCGTCCACATGGATCCGGCTGAACACCTGCCCGGGCTTGATGATCCGCCGCGCTGTGCCGTTGCGGACCTTTGAAAACGGCCCCCTGCCCGGCCCATAAATCCCCGCGAGCCGGAAGATATGCAAGCGCAGGCCCGCCCGGGCCCATGCCTGCTCGGCGCTCAGGCGCCATTGCCCGCGCCGGGTCGCCGGACGGCACTCAGAGCTTTCATCGACCCAGCCGCCATCGCGGTCGCCATAGACGCCGGTGGTCGAGAGATAGCCCGCCCAGCGGATCCGGTTCGCCGGCAGCGGCACGCCCAGCTCGCGCAGCACCGGGTCGCCCTCGGCATCGGGCGCGACCGAGATCAGCAGATGGCTCGCCTCGGCAATCAGCGGCGCCAGATCGGTGCCCGGCCAGATCACCGCCTCGGCCCCTGTCGCGCGGATCGCCTCGGCCTTCTCAACCGACCGGGTGGTGCCGATCACCCGCCAGCCCCGGGCGAGCAGGCGCGCGGCCAGCGCCCGGGCCGAGAAACCGTGCCCGATGCTCACAAGTGTTTGTTCCGCCGCGTTCGTCATGGCGCGCCCCTGCATCTTCCGCTATGTCACGTCGAGATAGAGAGCATAGGATTCCATGAGCCGTTTGCGAGAACTTTTCATACCCACCTCCTGCGCCGGGCTGATCGCCTTGTTGCCCATGCTGGCGACTGCATTTGAAAGCTATGACAGCTGTGTGGCCGCGGTGGCGACCGACCCGGCCACCACCATCGACGCGGCCGATAAATGGGCCCGGTTCGACGGCGGCTGGCCGGCCAAGCATTGCCGCGCCCTGGCGCTGATCGCCGCGGGCGCCGAGATGCAAGGCGCACGAGAGCTGGCGGGCATCGCCGCAGATGCCAAGGAACTGCCCCCCCAGGTGCGCAGCGAGATGTTCGCCCATGCGGGCGATGTCTTTTTGCAGCTCGATCAGGTGCCGGAGGCCAAACAAAGCCTCGATCGTGCGCTAAACCTCGCCACCGATCCCGCGCCCGCGCTGACCCTGCGGGCCGCGATCAAGGCGGCCGAGGGAGATCATCGCGGGGCGATCACCGATCTGAGCGAGGTGATGGAGGCTTCGGGCCCCGCCGCCGGTCTGTTGATCCTGCGTTCGGAGGCCAGGCACGCGACCGGCGATCTGGTCGGCGCGCGCGACGACGCCAACCGGGCGATCGGGCAGAGCCCGGAAAACGCCGATGCCTGGTATCGCTCGGGCCAGATCGAGGCGGAGCTTGGCAACAAGCCCGGCGCCCGCGACGCCTGGCTGAAAACCATCGACCTCGCCCGGGGCACCCCGCTGGCGCAACAGGCGCAGATCAACCTGCAACGGATGGATCTGGGGCAGTAAGCTCCTGCGCGCCCAGGCGCCATTCCTCGGCCACCAGGGGATCGGGGTCGGTTGTCCGCGCCTCGGCGAACGCCCCGGGGCCCAACAGACGCGAGAGCGCCCAGACCCCGTGGGCGCGCACCAGCGGCGCCGGGTCGCGCGCCAGGCGGCGTGCGGCGCCCGCCAACCCGCTCTGCCCCGAATTGCCAATGGCCACCGCGACATTGCGCACAAACCTGTCGCGCCCGATCCGTTTGACGGGTGAGCCGGAAAACCGGGCACGAAAGGCCGCATCGTCCAACGCCGCAAGCTCGGCCAGGGCCGGGGCGACAACGCCCTCACGCGGGGCATAGGCAGGGTGCGCCGCCGCCGCGAACTTGTTCCACGGACAGACCGCCAGGCAATCGTCGCAGCCATAGATGCGGTTCCCGATCAGCGGGCGCAGGTCGCGCGGGATGGCGCCCTTCAGCTCGATCGTCAGATACGAGATGCAGCGCCGCGCATCGAGCTGATAGGGGGCCGGAAACGCCGCGGTGGGGCAGATGTCGAGGCAGCTGCGGCAATTGCCGCAGGTATCGCCGTGTGGCGTATCGAAAGGCAGCTCGAGCGTGGTAAAGATCGACCCGATGAAGAACCACGAGCCAAGCTCGCGCGAGACGAGGTTGGTATGCTTGCCCTGCCAGCCGAGCCCCGCCGCCTGTGCCAGCGGTTTTTCCATCACCGGGGCGGTATCGACAAAAACCTTGATCTCGCCGCCCGCGGCCTCGATCAGCCAGCGCCCCACCCGCTTGAGGCGCTTTTTCACCGTGTCGTGATAGTCTCGCCCCCAGGCATAACAGCTGAGCGTCGCATGGTCGGGGCGGGTCAGGCTCGCCAGCGGTTCCCCGGCGGGGGCATAGCTGTCGCCCAGCACGATGACGCTTTTGACCTCGGGCCAGAGCGTCGAGGGGTCGGCGCGCCAGCTTTGCCGGTCGGCCATCCACGACATGTCGCCATGGCGCCCGTGCGAGAGCCAGTCGCCAAGGCGTCGCCCCTGCCCGGTGGCCGCCGCGGGATCGGCGATGGCGAGCGCGCTGAACCCCGCCGCATCCGCCTCGGCCATCAGCCGGGCACGCAGATCGGGCGTGCTCACCGCGCCTGACACCGCACAGAGGACAGGCACGGCCCGGCGGGGCGCCGACTACAGCGCGTCGCCCTAGAAATCCAGATCGGCATAATGCGGCGGCGGGGTCGGGAAGCCCGGCAGATGGTCGGCCAGCAACGCGCGAAAACCGGGGCGCGATTTCATCACCGCATACCAGTCGCGCACGATCGGGTAGTCGTGCCAGGGCACATCGCCCAGATAATCGAGCGCGCTGATATGCGCGGCCGCCGTCAGATCCGCCAGCGTCATTCGCTTGCCCGACAGCCAGCTGTGATCCTCGAGCAGGAAGGTCATGTAGTCGAAATGCACGCGGATGTTCCGGCTGCCGGCCTTGAGGCAGGCGCCGTCGGGATAGCCCAGCCGCGCCATGCGTTTGGTGACACGCTCAAAGACCAGATTCTGCGTCACCTCGCGGTTGAACTTGTCGTCGAACCAGTCGGTGAGGCGCCGGGTCTCGGCCCGCGCGATGGGATCGGCGGGCAAGAGCGGGGGTTGCGGAATGGTTTCCTCGAGAAACTCGGCGATGGCATTCGAGCCCGACAGGGTCTTGCCCGTATCGCTCACCAGCACGGGCACCTGACCGGCAGGGTTCAGGCGCAGAAAGTCCAGTCGCTTTTCCCAGGGCCGTTCTTCGACCAGCTCGGCCTGGACCCGTTTTTCGGCCAGGACCAGCCGGATCTTGCGGCAAAAGGGCGACAGCGGCAGGTGGTATAGACGAAACATGGGGGTTCCTGATTGTTCCTGTCCCCTCTCTGCCCCAAGCGTCCCGCCCGTTTCAAGCCCTGTGTGCTAATCCAGACAGGCATCGCGGCCTTCGGCCGACAGCGTGCGCATGCCCGACACGATCGCGCGCGCCCGGCTGCGGGTGAAGGGGCCGGGCCGCGAGGCGGAGCGTTTCTTTGGCGAGGGCAAAATCGCGGCGAGGCGGGCGGCCTCGACCTCCGACAGGCCACCAACGGGTTTCGCGAAATAGTGCCTGGCGGCGGCCTCGGCGCCAAAGACGCCGTCATCGAATTCCGCGATGTTGAGATAGACCTCGACGATCCGCCGTTTTGGCCAGAACACCTCGATCAGGCCGGTAAAGCCGACCTCGACCCCCTTGCGCAGCCATGACCGCTCGGGCCACAGGAACAGGTTCTTGGCCACCTGCTGGCTGATCGTCGACGCCCCGCGCATGGCCCTGCCCTGGCTGTTCGCCTCCAGCGCCTTTTGGATCGCTTCGACGTCAAACCCGTAATGGTCGCAGAAATTCGCATCCTCGGCGGCCATGGCGGCCAGCGGCATGTGGCGGGGCATCTCGTCGAGGCCGGCCCAGCCGCGCGCGATCTCGCCGCGGCGCAGGTACTCGGCGACCATGTAGTAACCGCCCGGCGGGTTGATCACGCGCAGCAGCAACACAAAAAGCACGATCACGCCGCATGCGATGCCGGTGACCTTGAGAGCGCCGATCAGAACGCGCCGCAGCGACGCGCGCAGCCCCCGTTTGGGCGCGCGCTCCCGTTTGCCCTTTGGCGGGGTCCCTTTGCGGGGTTTCGTTCTGGCCAAGCGGCGTCGCTCCTTGTCCCTGGGGCGACAGTATCATCCGGGTGGCGGCGATGGCCAGCCCGGGGCGCCTCAGCGGCGTTTCTCGACCCGGGCGATGCCCTTGGTCAACATCATCGAGAGTTAGAACATCTGTGCGTCGAGTGTTTCTGCTGCTCTGCATACTATCTTCCTCATCTTCGAAATAACTTGGTTGAGGGGAATCCATTCGTACCTTTCCC
>JBCCHW010000112.1:0-11430 GCA_039028555.1 Pseudomonadota bacterium
AAATCAAATTATAATATTTGATTTCAACCCCTACTATTGACCCTTTTTCATTAACAATTTGATCCAGATGCTAAAACAACCACAATAGGGCCTTTGAATATTTTGAAAAATACTGAAGTTAAGCCCAGTACGGTTAGCACGTTACTATTTTCGCTAATGTTTTGAAAATCATCCAGCGTAATCTCGGGATCCGGCTCGTCGTAATTGATCGTTGGCGGCACGACCCCCTGACCGATCGACATCAGGACCGCTGCCGCCTCGAGCGCGCCAGCGGCCCCGATTGCATGGCCATGCATGGATTTGGTCGAAGACACCATCACCCGGTCAGCCTGGGCGTTCAGTGCCTGGCGAATGGCGGCGGCTTCGGTACGGTCGTTGATCGCCGTCGCCGTGCCGTGGGCGTTGATATAGGTGACCTCTTCGGGAGCCATCCGGGCATCCTTCAGCGCCAGCGTCATCGCTCGGCTGGCGCCGCTGACATCGGGCGCGACGATATCGGTGGCATCCGCGGTCACGCCCGAGCCGCAAAGCTCCGCAAGAATGGGGGCGCCGCGGGATTTGGCCGCTTCCCACTCCTCTAGGATCAGGATTGCACAGCCTTCGCCCAGCACCATCCCGTTTCGAGTTTTCGCAAAGGGTCGGCATCCGTCCTTGGACATGACCCGGAGACCTTCCCACGCCTTGACACCGCCGAAACATAAAACACTCTCGGTTCCACCGGTCACGGCCGCCTTGCACTGCCCCGAGCGGATCAGATTGAACGCCTGTCCGATCGCATGATTCGACGATGCGCAGGCGGTTGCCACCGAATAGGCCGGCCCCTTTAGCCCGAACTTCATCGAGACCTGGCTGACCGGCGCATTGGCCATCAGCCGCGGAATGATGAAGGGATGCACCCGGTTCTTTTGTTCCTGATAGACGGTGCGGTAGTTGTCGTCCTGGGTATTCAAACCGCCCATCGCTGTCGCAATGATGGTTGCGCTCTGCAGCCCCAGTTCCTCGGTTATCTCCAGCCCTGATTGCTCGAAGGCCTCGGCCGCCGCGATCAGGGCAAACTGGGTCACCCTGTCGAACAGCGCAATCTCCTGACGGCCGAAATAGGCGTTTTCGTCAAACGATGCCTGCGCCCCGATCTTGATCATAAGACGGTCGACATCGCGCATCTCAAGCGTGCGGATCCCGTTTACGCCCTCGGCCAGGCCCTTGAAATGCGCCTGTTTGCCGATCCCAAGGGCGGATATCACCCCCAGACCAGTGATCGCGACACGATGCATTCAGGCGCTTTCCCGGTCGGCGATCAGCTTTTTCACGCCATCAACAATCGCCTGGACATTGGTGATGTCAAAGTCGGACTCCGTGGGGTCATTGGCATTGAAGGGCACCGAAACGTCAAAGCTTTCCTCGATGCCGAAAACCACTTCGACCAGGGCCAGGCTGTCCAGACCCAGCTCCTCCAGCGAGCTTTCGGCCGAGATGTCTCCGGGCTCCATCATTGCCTGTTCTGCAATGATGGCGATGATCTTTGTTGTCACATCGTCGCTCATGCCGGCCTCCTCATTCGTTTTTTCCGTTCTAGCAGGTTGCCCGGCGCTTTACAGCCCCAGCTTTTTGCGGATCTCGGCAACTTGCTCGACCATCCGCGGCAGGCGTCTGAGGGCAAGCTGCTGCTCCATGAACTTGTCACGTGGCAGGACGGGGATGCCCATCATGACCTTCCCCGATGGCACATTAAAGCCGATCAGACTGCCGCCACCCACGATCACATCCGAGCCGATCGCCACATGATCGGCACAACCGACCTGGCCGCCCAATACCACCCGATCGCCGACCCGCGTCGATCCCGCGATCCCGACCTGGGCACATAGCATGCAGTTCTCGCCCACTACCACGTTATGCCCAAGCATTACCTGGTTATCGATCTTGCTGCCGTTGCCAACGATGGTCTCCGAAATCGTCCCCCGATCGATCGTCGCGCCTGCGCCGATCTCCACATCGTCTCCGAGGCGCACCGAACCGAGCGAATTGATCCGCCGCAACCCGATATTGCGCACATCGACATCCGTGGCGCCGGTTTCCTTTGCGGCCTCCACCGAGCTCTTGTCAGGCGTAAGGTAGGAAAAGCCTTCGCCCCCGATAACAGCATTGTATTGCACCATGAGCCGGTCGCCGGCGCGAATGCGAGGGCCGATCCGCACCCCGGGATAAAGCACCGAATTGGCACCGAGATGCGTATCGGCGCCGATCGAGCAATGACCCGCTATACGGGCGCCTGGGCCGAGATGCACGCGCGCGCCGATGATCGTAAAGGGGCCGATCCAGCAATCCTCTCCCAGCACGGCGGTCGAATGAATTTCGGCGGTCGGGTGGATGCCTGGTTCGATATCCAGCGGATAGTCGAACACATCGCCGATTGCGGCGAGGCCCACCTTTGGGCGCGGCGCGAAAAGCGCGGCGTCAAAGCCCAGCGCCCGCCAGTCCGCCCCCTGCCACAGAACCGCGGCCCGCGCCTGGCATTCCTGGGCCCGCGCGGCGAACTTCTCATCCATCATCAGGGCCAGTTCACCGGCGCGCGCCGAAGCTGGCTCCGCTGCGCCAATCACGCTCAGCCCGGTATTGCCCTCGGCGGCCAGACCGGTCGCGGTGGCGATTTCGGCGATGGTATAGGCCATGGCTACCTCAACAGGAAAACGCCGCGCCTTATACGCAAGGCGCGGCGAATGACGCAAGCGGGGATCTGATCAATACGAAGGAAGTTGTACCCCGGCCTGGGCCAGCGCTGCCAGAACCCTGGCATCGCGGCCATAGATATCTCCCCGGAACTGATCTTGCCCATCGTCGTCGACCCATGCGGTGCGATAAGTGATGTGGACCGGGATATGTTGTTTCAGTGGAACATAACGCTCCTTGCCACGGCTGAGCATGGTGTCGAAATACCCTTTTGGGTCGTCCTGCTGCGCCGCGAGCAGATACTCGGCAAAGGCAAAGGGGCGTTGAACCCGGACACAGCCATGCGAATAGGCGCGCATGTCCTTGTTGAACAGCGATTTAGACGGTGTGTCGTGCAGATAGATCGCATGATCGTTCGGGAACAGAAACTTCACCCGGCCCAGCGCATTGCCGTTGCCCGGCGCCTGTTTCACCCGGCCCGGAAAACTGCCGGGGGTCACCATCTGCCAGTCGATCAGGTGGGGATCTTCGACCCCGGCCAGGCGCATGCCCTTGCGGCTGAGATATGTGGGATCCTTTTGCAGTTCGGGCAGAATCTCCTCACGCGCGATCGAGCTTGGCACATGCCAGGTCGGGTTGATGACCATCAGCTCCATTTCGTCAGAAAATTCGGGTGTCCGGTGCTTGCGCGCCGTGCCCACAACAACCCGGCTTTCAAAGGCCCGCTCACCGCGGTCCATGACCACCATGTCAAAGCTCGCCAGATTGACGAGAATATGCTTGGCGCCTAACTCGCGATTGAGCCAACGCAGGCGCTCAAGGTTGACGGCGATTTGCGCCGCCCGGAACCCCGGATCGACATTGATTGCGGCCCGGGTAGCAGGCCCGACCGTGCCATCCTGATTAAGGCCGTGATGGGCCTGAAACTGTTTGACCGCGGCTTCCAGGGCCGGGTCAAAGACTGTCGGGTCATTAATCAGGCGCGTCCCGGCGTCTGTCGTGGTTTCGGCCGTTGCGATCTGAACAGATTCGTCCCGCCCCGCGACTGCATCGCCCCCCAGATACTTCATCGCCGTCAAACGGTCGCGCAGCACTGCGACATCCCGGGCCCGGTCGCCAGGCCGCAATGTCTTGCGACCGGTCAACTGCGGGCCCCAGCCTCCGCGCGCATGCAGCGTCTGATACGTCTGATAGCGTTCCATCAAAGCGGCGTATCCCGGGTCAGAGGGCGCGAGCGCACGCATCCATGCCGCCGGGTCCTGCGCGCGTGCGAGACCGTTCAGCAACAGTTTCGGGTCGCGTTTCTCGGGATACACATGAAGCTCACGGTCGACCTTGCGCGGTTGCAACAGGCCCGAGGAGAGGTCTTGCGCGTAACGCACAAAACTCCTGGTGAAGCCAAGCTCGGTCGCCGCAAGCTCTTCCGGCCCCATCGAGGCCAGTCGCGGGATCGCGTCTTGAAGCTTTGCAAAGTCGTACCGCGTCGCTGGCAGCGCGTGGGACGACGTCTCCATCAGCGACGACATCAGCGCCGAGCGCCGCGCAACCGAGGCAGGGGAAACCCAGACCGGTTCGTATCCGTTGGCTGCATAGAAGCCTTCGACGCCGTTCTCCCAACCGGCCCGGCGCAGCAGCGTGGCGAGCGCCGATTGATCCGGCGACAGCGGGGCCTGAGAAACCAGCTTATCCTGCGCAGACAGCACCGCAGTACCTGCACCTGCAGCCCCGGCCTCCTGCGCTGCGGCTTTCACCCACCAACCGCTCGGATCGCAAACCGCCAGTCCCAGCGCGGCCATGGCGAAACGCCCCACCAGGCGGGCTCCCAACAGGCGTCCGATTACGCCGACTCTGTGCAAGATTTTCATACCGTCACCACGTGATGTAATTTTATCACAATTCGCTCGAATCCGTGTAAACTCTAACACATACGCTCCGTTCCTGTCGTCCAAATTCGAGAATCTAAAGGCAATCTCAAGATTTTGGCGGGACTGTTGCTCAGATCGTCAATCATTTGCCACTTCGACGCCATTTCCGCGGGTCGGTGCCATTTGTCCAGAGGGAAGAAGCGTTGCAACTATGCCACTTGCAAGCGGATTCTGGCTTGTGGCATCCTCATTTCCAACTAATGGGGGTGCCAAGTGACAAAAGTCACTGCGCAAAACAAAATGAGGCGACAGTGGGCAACAACGAATCGCAAACCGGCGGGCTATGCCGCCGAAGCGTTCTGTTTGGTGTATCATCATTATTAGGTTCTCTTTCAACCCAGGGTTTCGCAGCGGCGCCAGCCGTGCTGAAAGGCGCGGGTGACTATCGCTCTGTAAATCTCGTGAATAACCGGACTCAGGAATGGGTGCGGACTGTTTACTGGGTTGAGGGGGGCTATATTCCCGAAGCGATGGATGCCATCAACGTCCTGCTGCGGGACTGGCGCGCGGATGAGGTCAAGCAGATTGATCCTGCGACAATCGACATTATCTCGGCCACGCACTGCCTGCTGGACTGTGATGAGCCGTTCGAGGTGGTCTCCGGCTACCGCAATCCGCAAACCAACGCCCTGCTGCGCCGACGCAGCCGTGGAGTGGCCCGCAACTCCTATCACGTTCGCGGCATGGCGACCGACCTCAAGCTCAAGACCCGCAGCGTCCGACAGGTCGCCCGGGCGGCCAAATCCCTGGACGCGGGTGGCGTCGGTGTCTATTCGCGCTCCGGTTTTGTCCATCTCGACAGCGGCCCGGTTCGTAGCTGGGGGCGTTGATCCCCCGGGCGAACCGAGTTACGCCAGCACCCGCAAATCAAAGGCGCAAAGCCCGGCCTTGGCCGGGCTTTTCCTTTTGGTTCACGTCTTTGCGAGATGTGCCGCGATCAGGGGCGAACGGTCCCATCACCCGAGACGAGATACTTGAAGCTGGTCAGTTGACGGGCGCCAACGGGGCCGCGCGCATGCATCTTGCCGGTGGCTATCCCAATCTCTGCCCCCATGCCGAACTCGCCTCCGTCAGCGAATTGTGTCGAGGCGTTGCGCATCAGGATCGCGCTGTCGAGGCGGGCAAAAAACCGCTCCACGACCCCGTCATCCTCGGCGATCACCGCCTCGGTATGGCTCGAACCGAACTCCCGGATATGCCCGATTGCGTCATCGACGCCATCGACGGTCTTCACAGCGATATCCATGTCGAGATATTCACGGCCCCAATCCGCCTGCGTTGCCGGCGTTACACGCTCATCCAGCGCCGCAATCTCTGGTGTCCCGTGAACCCGCACTCCCGCCTCCAGCAGGTCGCGCACCAGATCCCCGCCCAGTCCGGGCAAGACTGCGCGGTCGATCAACAGGCATTCCGCCGCGCCGCAGATCCCGGTGCGCCGGGTCTTGGCGTTCAGCACTACCGCACGCGCTTTCGCCGAATCGGCGGAGGCGTCCACATATATGTGGCAGATCCCTTCGAGGTGGGCAAAGACGGGAACCCGCGCATCGCTCTGCACCAGATCGACAAGGCCCCTGCCGCCGCGCGGCACGATCACGTCGATCGCCTCGGTCATCCGCAGCATTTCCGCCACGGCGGCGCGGTCGCGGGTCGGCACGCGCTGGATCGACGCCTCCGGCAGGTTCGCGGCGCGCAATCCCTCGACCAGGCAGTCATGGATCGCACCGGAGGAATGGAAGCTTTCCGACCCCCCGCGCAAGATCGCGGCGTTGCCGGATTTGAGGCACAGCCCCCCTGCATCCGCGGTTACATTCGGGCGGCTTTCATAGATCACACCGATAACGCCGAGCGGCGTGCGCACCCGGCGGATATCCAGGCCCGAGGGCATTTGCCAGCGGTCGATCTCTTCGCCCACCGGATCGGCCTGATCCGCCACCGCGCACAGACCGTCGGCCATTGCCCGGATCCGGTCGTCCGTCAGGAGCAATCGGTCCAGCATTGCAGAAGAGAGCCCTTTTTCCTGGCCAAACCCCAAGTCGAGCGCGTTCGCATCAGCAATCGTTGTGCGGCTCTGCATGATCGCATCGGCCGCCGCGATCAACGCCGCATGCTTGCGCTCTGCCGTGGCGAAGGCGAGCTCCGCTGCCGCTGCGCGGGCCGCCGCACCAATCTTGGCCATCATGGCCGGTATGTCGTTGATCTGATCCATCAGCTTCCCCAGATTACCATATCGTCTCGATGGGCGATGGCAGCCCGGCCGGAATAGCCCAGCAAGCCCGCAATCTGGCCCGATTTCTGCCCGGCGATCACCCGTGCCTCGGCAGCTTTGTACCCTGCCAACGCCGCACCGACGGCAAGACCTGTGGCGGTCTCGATTGCGACTGGATCGCCGCGTTCGAACACGCCTTCGACCCGCGCGACCCCCGCCGGAAGGAGCGATTTGCCCGAGCGCAGGGCCGCCGCGGCCCCGTCATCGATCACCAGGGTGCCGAGCGGCTTCATCCCCGCGATCCAGTTCTTGCGCGCCGCCGCGGGGCTCGCAGCTGCCGGAAACCACGTCGCCCGCGCCCCGCGGCGCAAGGCGTCAAGCGGGTTCTGGACCGAGCCTAGCGTAACGGCCATGGTGCACCCGCCCTGCATCGCGGTCTTGGCTGCGAGGATCTTGGTTCGCATTCCGCCCTTGGCGGCCGCGTTCAGGCTGGCCCCCGCGATGCCCTCGATCTCCGGGGTGATCTCGGTGATCTCCGCGAGGTGGCGCGCCTTTGCATCGCGTTTGGGATTGGCCGAATAGACGCCGTCGACGTCCGAGAGCAGAACCAGCAGGTCGGCATCCGCCATCAACGCCACGCGGGCAGCGAGGCGGTCATTGTCACCGTAGCGGATCTCGTCGGTCGCCACCGTATCGTTCTCGTTTACCACCGGGACCGTGCCGAACCGATGCAGCGTTGCCAGAGTCGCCCGGCCGTTCAGGTACCGGCGGCGGTTTTGCGTATCGGCCAGCGTCAGCAGCACCTGCGCCGCTGTCAGATTGTGGGCAGAGAGCGCCTGTTCCCACGCC
The DNA here is from genome assembly GCA_039028555.1 of Pseudomonadota bacterium. Taxonomy (GTDB): domain Bacteria; phylum Pseudomonadota; class Alphaproteobacteria; order Rhodobacterales; family Rhodobacteraceae; genus Thermohalobaculum. The sequence continues at coordinate 7,648 of JBCCHW010000112.1, forward strand.
CGGGCGAGCCGTTGCTGGCCGACGGCTGCCGCGGCCTGTGCCTCTTCCAGCGCCATGTCGCCGGAAAGCCCCAGCACCGCGCGGCCAAGCGCAATGGCGCCGGACGAGACGACGGCAACCCGCGTTCCACGCGCGCGCATCGCGGCGATGTCGCTGGCGAGCCCGGCCAGCCAATCAGCGCGCAACTGGCCGGTTTCGGTGTCGACCAGCAGGGCCGATCCGACCTTGATCACCGCCGAACGCGCCGCCTCGACGGGATTTACAGTCTTCGTTACGGCATCCATGGCGCTTCTTCCTGGCGTGGTTTGGCGCGCTCCATGGCGGCGTCGATCTCTTCGAGGACGGCGCGCAAGACCTCGCGCACGCCCTGGCCGGTCACGCCCGAAATGGAACTGTGAATGGGCACGCCCTCCTCGCGCATCAGAACGACGAGGTCATTGGCCTCTTGCCCGGCCATCGCATCCGCTTTGTTCAACGCCACGATCCGGGGTTTTTCTGCAAGTCCGGCACCATAAGCGGCGAGTTCCGCCTCGATCGTCCGATAATCTCCCAGAACATCGTCTGACGTCGCATCGATCAGGTGGAGCAAGACAGAGCAACGCTCGATATGCCCCAGGAACCGGTCGCCAATCCCCTTTCCTTCATGCGCGCCTTCGATCAGTCCCGGAATATCCGCCAGCACGAATTCACGGGTATCAACGCCAACGACGCCCAGGTTAGGGTGCAGCGTGGTAAAGGGATAATCGGCGATCTTGGGCCGGGCGTTCGACGAGGCGGCAAGAAAGGTCGATTTTCCGGCATTCGGAAGTCCTACAAGCCCCGCATCAGCGATCAACTTCAGCCGCAACCAGATCGTGCGTTCCACCGCCTCCTGCCCCGGATTTGCATGGCGCGGCGCCTGATTGGTCGAGGATTTGAAATGCAGGTTGCCGAAACCGCCATTGCCGCCCTTTGCCAACAGGACCCTCTGACCCAGTTGGTTGAGATCGGCGATCACAGTCTCACCATCCTCTTCCAGGATCTCGGTGCCGACGGGGACCTTTAGCGTGATGGGCTCGCCGTCCCGCCCGGTACGTTGGCGACCCATGCCATGCTCGCCCTTGCCGGCCTTGAAGTGTTGCTGATAGCGAAAGTCGATCAACGTGTTCAGCCCCGGCACCGTTTCGGCCCAGACATCGCCGCCACGCCCGCCATCGCCGCCATCGGGCCCGCCGTATTCGATGAACTTCTCGCGCCGAAAGGAGACCGAGCCCGGGCCACCGGCACCCGACTTGATATAGACCTTGGCTAGATCTAGAAACTTCATGGCCCGTCCTTTCGGCCCCTTTTGATGGCTACCGTCTACCCTGTGGCGGTCGCGGCCTCAAGCCGGGCCTTCCAGTCGGCCCTGTCCAACTGGAGCAACCGTGTCTCGACCATCTCGCCACGCGCGACCGAGTATGTCTCGATCGTCCCAGCTGATCTGAAACCCCATTTCTCAAGTACATGAGCCGAGGCGGGATTGTCGGCAAAAACCTGCTCGACCAGTTTGTCGGCCTGGACCGAGGTAAAGACATGGTCGATTACCGCTTCGAGAGCTTCCGAGACATAGCCGGTGTTCCAAAAGGGCGGGCCGATCCAATAGCCGATCTCGCTCGTCTCGGGCCGGAAGCCGATCACGCCGACAAACTCGGCCGCCTCGATCGGCGTCGCGTCAATCGCCCAGACAATCTCGGCGCCACGTCCGGCGGTGGAGGTCTCGACAAACAGCTCGGCCGCACCCGGCGGGTAGGGGTGCGGGATCGAGGTCGTCATCCGCGCAACCCGCGGGTCTCCGGCATACAAGGCCACCGGCCCTGCATCAGAGGGGCGCAGGGCCCGCAGAATCAGGCGCTCGGTTCTCAGTTCTTCAGGCATCTCGACCTCCCCCAATGGTGGCCAGGTGTGCGGCTTTCCAATCCGCGCGGGTCAGTTCGATCGCCCAGTTCTTGTGGCGCCTTTCCCGGGAAAGGGTTATGAACCGCGCCGCCTCGCCATCAGGATAGGGGTGGAGCACGCGGGCGAGCCACCGCGTGACGGCTAGGTCGGCGCATAGGCTTTGAATCCGCGCGGCGTCGCGTTCTTCCACCGGACGCAGAACGAGGCGCCTGGTCATAAGCGTTTCGATCATGCCGCCCTCCGCTCCCAATCTGCGCGCAGGAGACGCATATCGACCCGCTCGACCTCGCCCCGTCTGCAATTGGAATAGACCAGGCGTCGGCCCGTTTCGACAAAGCCGAGCTTGTTCAAGACCCGGCGAGAGGCCGAGTTGTCTTGCAGATGGCCAGAGGGGATTTCCGCAGCGTCGCGCGCGGCAAAGAACGCGTCGATGGCGATCGTCGCGGCCTGCGTCACTAGTCCGCGCCCCCAATAGGGCCGGCCGAGCCAGTAGCCGAGCTCGCTCCCGATCGCGACACCGCCGATCGCCCGGTCGGTCGCAATTGCCCAGCAAAAGGGGCGGTTCCGTGCCTCGGCGATAAACGCCTTCGCATCCGTTCGAACATACGGATAAGGCAATGTGGGGATCATGCGGATCACCTCCGGTTCCGAGATCAGCGACGTCACGGCGTCGGCGTCCTCGGGCTCGAATGCACGCAGGGTAAAGTCGGGTGTTTCAATCGTCGTGGCCGTCACTGTCGTTCCCCTCTGGGTGCCCGCGCGGGGCGTTCGACATGGCCGGTCGCCTTAAATGAAAAAGGGACCGGCGGTGTCGCCGATCCCTTGAATTGTTTGCCCTATGGATCGGCTTATTCTGCAGCCTCCGCCGCTGGCAGCACGGAAATGAACGTGCGGCCCTTGAGGCCCTTGTGGAAGGTCACGCGACCCTCGGCAGTTGCAAAGATCGTATGGTCCTTGCCCTGTCCGACATTCTCGCCCGGCCACCATTTGTTGCCGCGCTGGCGGCAGATGATATTGCCGGGAATGACGAGCTCGCCGCCGAATTTCTTGACGCCCAGGCGTCGACCGGCACTGTCGCGACCGTTGCGGGAGCTACCGCCTGCTTTCTTGTGAGCCATCGCGTGTCTCCTTATTCGCTATCGGCGGCGAATTCCTTCGCCTGCTTGATCCACTCGTCGCGCTCCATCCGGCCCTTGAACGAGAGTTGGTCATCCATGAACGCGAGTTCCTCGGGGCCCCATTCGGCGATCTGCCAAAAGTGGTAAACGCCGTTCTCGTTCAGCTTTTCCTGCAGCTTGGGTCCGACGCCCGAGATCTTGGTCAGATCATCAGCATCGCCCTTGGCCGCATCGAGCAGGTTGGCCGGGCGGGATGCCGCGACCGCCGGTGCTTCCGCGACCGGCGTTTTCTCTGCCTTGGCCTTCGGTGTCGCCTTTTTAACAGGCTTTGCCGGCGCAGCCTCGGCTGTGTCCTTCGGTGCAGAGCCGGCTCCGAGCGCCGCCTTGACACCGGACTTGTCCGCACCTGCGGCCAGAATCTCGAGGATCTTTACCGTGGTCAATGACTGACGATGCCCCTTGAGACGCTTCGAGCTGTGCTTCCGACGGCGCTTCTTGAAGTTGTAGACCTTGTCGCCGCGACCCTGATCGATGACTTCGGCCTTGACGCCTGCATCGGCAACAACCGGCGTGCCGACCGAAACCTCGTCGCCACCCAGCATCAGAACTTCGTTGAACTGTACGGTTTCACCTGGTTCGGCTGCCAGCTTCTCAACCGCAAACTGATCGCCGGCCGAGACTTTGTACTGCTTGCCACCAGTCTTGATGACTGCGAACATCGTATCTTTCCTTTTTCACCGCGTCCTGG
>JBCCHW010000113.1:0-11412 GCA_039028555.1 Pseudomonadota bacterium
CCAGGATCAGGCCGATGACCAGCCCGCGCTCTTTTTCCGCCGCGATCGCCACCGCCCCAAAGGCGAGCATGCAGGGCCAAATCAATCCGGCGCCGACCCCCTGTAACGCGCGTGCCGCGATCAAAACACCGATCGTTGGTGCGACGTAACAGATGAGGGAGGCCAAGAGAAAGATCACGAGACCGATCATCAGAACCGGTCGGTGCCCATATATATCGCCCAACCTGCCACCGGTAACCATCAGCATGGCAAAGAAGAGGGCGTAGATGTTCAAGACCCATTGCGTGGTGGTGATATCGGCATTCAACTCTGCCTGAATCGTGGGGATCAACAGCAGAGCACCGGTGAAATCGATCCCGATGCCGAAACCAGTCACCATAAGGGCAACGACGCTTGCGGCCTTACGTCGATCCATAACATCCCCTCCAGGTGACCTACACCATTCTAAACGCACCGTGCGGTCCGGCAAGCAAGCTTGGCGGATGATTTCAATCAATGTGAAGACAAGCTGGTGCGGGCGGCGGGGATCGAACCCGCATGACCTAGGGTCGAGGGATTTTAAGTCCCTTGCGTCTACCAATTCCGCCACGCCCGCAGCCGCGCGAACTTAGGCCGGATGGCGCGGTATCGCAATCGGCGATCGCGCGCGAATCCGGGGATTTCCGGGTGGGGTTTACACTCTTTTAATCTCCTTCGCGTCCGATGCCTGGGACTATGGTTAACAGTTGCGGAGACGACGTGAGATGCCCTTGTACTTCCGGCGGAAATCGGGCCTGAGGTCTGCGCGATGAGCGGGTTCGGGGAAAACCTCGCCGGGTCCTTGTTTGAGCAGCAGGATGTGAGACCGGCCGAGGCGCCGGCGGCAAAGGAAAACCCTGAACCCGCCGCCAAACCCGTGCCGCACTACTTCAACCACCGCCAGCGGCTGCGCCAACGGTTCCTCGAAGCCGGCGCCGCCAGCCTCGCCGATTACGAGATGCTCGAGATCGTGCCGTTTCGCGCAATTCCCCGGCGCGATGTGAAACCACTGGCCAAGACGCTGCTGGACCTGTTTGGCGATTTCAATGGCGTGATCTCGGCGCCCATTCCACGGCTGATGGATGTCTCGGGCGTGGGGGACGCGGTGATCTGCGAGTTGAAAATCGTCGAAGCCGCAGCACATCGGCTGGCTCGGGCGCGGGTGATGAACCGCCCCGCCCTGTCGAGTTGGGCCGCGCTGATGTCGCATTGCAAAACCTGCATGGCACATCGTGAAACCGAGCAGTTCCGCATCCTGTTCCTCGATCGCAAAAATGTGCTGGTCGCCGACGAAGAACAAGCCAAGGGAACGGTCGACCACGTCCCGGTTTATCCGCGCGAGGTTGTCAAACGCGCCCTGGAGTTGAACGCAAGTGCGCTGATCCTGGTCCACAACCATCCCTCCGGCGACCCTACGCCCAGCCAGAGCGATATCGACATGACCCGCCAGGTCGAGGATGCGGCGAGGGCTGTCGGGCTCGTCGTCCATGATCATGTGATCGTGGGCAAGGAACGGGATACGAGTTTCAGGTCGCTGGGCCTGATTTGACCCCCCCGCGCCGACACCCGCCGGGTGCGCCCGGCGCTGGTTGCGCATCCAGGGCGGAATTTGCCCGCGCGAAATAGGTTAACCACGTTCTCTAACCCGTTTTTAACGTCATCCGGTCGAAATGATCGGCATGAGCCCGCACCCGCTTCGCCTGTTGATCTCGAGCTATTCACTGGCTCTCGTCGTCGCCTTGATCCTGCCAGGCGCGGGATTGGTGACCCAGGCGCTGGTGTTCTGGCTGGGCGGGGCGGGGTTTGTCGCCGTTCTGGCCATGACCCCCGGAATTCGGGCCTGGTTCACCGCCGATCTCGACGCCTCCCTGCCGGGGTCGCACGGCGATCTCCACCCCGACGACCCGGATTTGGAGTACCGCCAATGGGACGAGGACGCCCGGATCGAGGCCGCGAACCACAACGCGGATGCCGAGACACCGCAAGACGCCGGCCTGGCGGGCAGCCCGAAAAAACGCAGATCCGCCTAGACCATCATTGATTCCTCCTGACTCAGAGCGAGCAGGAATCTTCGCTCAGAATCAGATGTTCGAGCCAAATCCCGGGGTCTGATCGGGCCACCCAGGCCGGGCTTTGTTCCAGCCGGCTTCAGTCACCTGGCGAGAGGAGCACCGGCTCGCCGATGCGATCCTCGGCACCGCGATACCGATAGCGCACACGCTTTCCCGTTCCGGTTTCTGTGACCTGCAATGTTTTCTGCCCACCCGGGGCGACCGGATAGCGCACGATTTCGGCCAGTTCGGGCCGCCCCGACGCATCGCGCGAGATCACACGTTGGCCATAGCCGGTAAAGCTGCTCTCACCCGCCTCGCGTCGCCGCGTCCACCCCTCGAGCCTGCCATCGGCGCCATACCGAAAGTCATCTCGCCACGTGCGACCGGGGATCAGGGCGGGGTCCGTATAGCGCAATCCATACTCCGGGTCGGCATAATCGATGCTCACCAGCCGGCCCAGATCGTCATAGATCCGCTTTTGATCGGCGGGAAACAGCACCGAGATAAACGCAGGCGCCGACCAATGCGCCCCGTTATAGGCAAAGACGCCGATATCCACGCGATCGCTGGTGATCGACGGGGTCGACTCGGCCGGGCGCCGCTCGTGCCAGCCAATGGTAATCTCGGCGATCTGGTTCGACCCGTTTACCGGCTTGATCGACACCAGCCCGGGATCCCCCCGCAGCAGAACCCAGCGAAAGCTGAGCGGGCGCCCGTTCGGGTCCTTGGTCTCGGCCGCCGAGACGGTGATGCGCCGGGTCTTGTCTAACCGCCGATGGATCCGTGCGATCGCGCCGGGAGAGTCGAAAACCCGCTCGGAAAGCCCGTCTCCCGGTGGCAGGGTCCCGCGATCCTCCCCCACGACAGAAAGGTGGACGGCGGGCGGAATGGCATCGGCGCGCCATGTCTGGGCGAGATCCAGCATCTGCCGCGCATCGACGCTTCCCTTGTCAAAGACCGTGGGATGCGCCTTTGGCGAGAGATAGTCTTCATCGGTGACAATCCCCTTGCGCCCGCGCCGGAAGATTTGCTGAACCGCCGGGGCGATCAGGTTTTTCTCCTTCAGCGCGGCCTTGGTATAGGGCGGCAACCCGGCCAGGATCACAGCCACGGCCTCCAGCATCGTGCGTTCGGACCCGGACGAGCCCTGGCTGATCAGCGCATAGGGTGTATTGGCCGGGAACACGTCCCCCGCGCCCCCTTCGGCAATCGGATCGTGATCCTTGTGCTCCGGGAACAGGTAGATCTGGTTCGAGGCATAAGATTGCGCAAAGGCCCGAATGCCCAATGGCTGCGTCAGCGCCTGACGAGGCTGGGAGCGCCAGAGCCGCCTTTCACGCAGCGCCGTCGATGAATTGCCAAAGGTGATCGCATCAAACAGAAAGGCCGCGTTATAGCCGTATTCAACGCCCGCCTCGCGGGCCGCGTCGCCATAGACGACCCGCGAGAGCTGGGGAAACCGTTTGCGCTTTAACGATACATGCCCGCGGTCGCGATTGTCATAGAGGTCACCAACCAGCCCGGCGGCCTTGCCCCGCTGTACCAGCTTGCGCAGCCGAACAGCCAGCGCGTCACGCCCTGCAATGGCGGGCTTTGTGCGAAGCTGCTGCGGAAAGCGAAACAGGCTGACCAGCCGCTGTTGCCTGTCATCCCAATAGGTATTCCCGGCCGAGACCGGGGCCTCACCTGCCTTGACGATGGCGGGCGTCACCTCGGGCCGGGGCGGCGCGCCCTCGTCAGCCTCTTGCGCGAGGAGATGCTCGATCCGAGGATCATCGCGCAGTTGGTCAAAGGGCGCCTGGGACAAGAGCTTTGCAAGCCGCCGGTCGCCCAACTCATGCGCGCGGGCAAGGTCTTCGATGGCGGCATCCACGGCGCCGGACTGAAGCTCGAGCCACGCCTTGGTCGCCCAGACCGGCGCATAACCGGGATCGCGGGCAATGATCCGCACGACCCGGTCCATCGCGGCCGAAAAGCGTTTCGCCCTGACAAAGGCCAGCGCCTCTTGCTCCAGCTCGGCGATCGCGGGGCGGTCAAAGATGTTGTGGCCGGGCTCGCCAGCGGCATCGGAACGCGTGGGAACCGAGGTCGTACCAACCCAGACGAGCATCATGAGCGGCGCAAGGAACGCCGCGCGAAGCACATGGCGCAATGTGCTCATTCTGATCCCGGATTCACGCTTGGCATCGTCTCGCTGATAAAGGGCAATGGTTGCATCTCGTTCTGACCGCAAACCTTTATGGTTACCCGACTTTCGTCGTGCGGCTCGAAAAAGTCAAACGGCGAAACGGGTTGGCGTGCAGGCCGGATCTATCTGGGCCGCGCCGCGACGCGCAGATCAAACGCGCCGCCCGTGGGTTCGGGAATCGCATTCACCAGTTGCTGGGTATAGGCGTGACCGGGGAGGACACGGATATCGGTGGCGGTGCCGGTCTCGACACATTGCCCGCGGTGCAAGACCACAATCGTGTCGCAGACATGCAGCGCAAACTCTGGGCAGCGGCTCACGAGGACAATGGCGGGTCCGCCGTTTTGACGCAACGCAAGGAACCGGTTTGCCAGCCTCGCACTGTCTTCCAGCTCCAGCCCCAGAAAGGGCTCCACCGCCAGCAACAAATCGGGGGCGCAGATCAGCGCCCGGGCGAGCGCGACCGCCTGTACAGCACCTCGCGGCAGGCCCACGGGCCGCTCTGCCAGCCACGCCGCCTCGGCGCCGCTGGCCGCGAGGGCAGCTTCGACCCGTTCGTCGCGCTCGGCGGATTTGAGACCGGGGAGCAGAACGTCCAGAGGTTCCTGCACTGCGGCGCGGATGCTTCGCCTTGGATTGAGTGGTGCCTCAGAAACAGGGCGCAAGATGCCGAGCCTGCGACGGATATTCTGAATCTCCCGGCGACCGGCACGGCTGAGGTTCCGGCCGTCAAAAACGGTCTTTCCCGGGGGGCGGCTCTGCCCCAGCAGGAGCGAGACCAGGTCCTCCCCGACGGGCCCGGTCTCCCCGACGATCCCGATCGCCTCCCCCGCCGCAACCTCGAGCGAAACCGATGTGCCGCCGGGAAGCACGACGCCATCAAGACTGAGCAGCGTCATCCCCCTTCTCCCAACGGTCTGTGACAGGCAACCCGCTGGCCGGCCTGATCGCCGAGCGCCGGTGTCTCGATATAGCATCCCGCAAACGCGTTCGGGCATCTGGGGTGCAATGCGCACCCCTGCGGCACCGCGCCCGGCGCCGGGGCGGCGCCTTCGAGCAGCGCGAATGGAGCCGACGGTCGCGCCATCTGTGGCTGCATGCCGATCAGCGCATGTGTATAGGGGTGGCGCGGCGTGCCGAGAAGCGTGCCCGTCGCTCCCATTTCAACAATCCGTCCGGCGTAAAAGACAGCCGCCTGATCAGACATCTCGGCCGCAACAGCGGGCTGGGAGGTTATCGTCAACAAGGCGATGTCGCGCGCCCGGGCGAGCAGCCGGACCCGCGCGGCATATTCCGCCAAAAGCACGGTATCGGTGATTTCGGGGGTGCCAAAAATCACGACGCGCGGCCCACAGGCGAAAACCGACGCCAGCGCCGCTGCCATCACCGCGTCCCGCCCCAACTCATCAGGCCTTTGTTCCAGCACAAGCCCGGGATCATCCAGCCCGACATCGGCCAGCACCGCCTGAATACGCGCGAGAGCGGTCGGCCGGTCGCGCCAGCCCAGCCGACGCATGCCTTGCAGGATTTGATCGCGAACCAATCGCCGTGGCCGGAAGTGAACGGTCGGATCCGCCGGAACGACCAGCACGAAGTCGCGCAACCTGGCCCGCAACTGCGACAGCATCAGACGGCCATGGCCCGGCGCCTCGCACCAGATCGTGCCCGAGGCGATCGTGGCGCGATGAGCCGTTTCACTGGCCAGAAGGGCGGCCAACAGCGATGGGCCCGCGTGTCGGTCGCCAATCAGCGCGAGCTGCGCGCCTGCGCCGACATCCAGGTTCAGGTTGCACAGATCGTGCATCTGCCCATCGGCGGGCCCCGGGGTGGCGAAAAGATCGCGGATGCTGAGCAGCGTCATTCGCGAAGTCCCTCGCGCAGCAGGACGAAGGCCAACAGGATCATGGTCATGGCTGCGGCGGGAATCAGAAGCCCGGCGGGTGCCGAGGGGTCGAACCCGTCAAATCCCCGGCGCAGCAATCCGCCGAGGCCCGGCGCGCCGCCGGGCGTCGCGACACCCAGAAATCCCAGTGTGAACAGCGCCCCCATCATATGGATCGCCCCAACCGCCACCGCGGCCAGCAAGGGCCGCCAGAGGCCGGGGAGGACATGCTGTATGCACCGGGTGACCGCGTTGACGCCCAACTCCCGCGCCGAAGCGAAATAGGCGGTCGATGCGAGCAAATCTGCCGCCGCACAGACCGCCATCGCGGCCATCGGCCAGGACGCCAGGGCGAGCAGTGCGGCAGTGATCACGCGTGGATCAACCGCGCCGAGACTCTCGGCATCGAAAGCCCGGAGCAGGACAAGCCCGAAAACCGTCAGAAGGAAAACCGATACCACGCGCATCGATGCAACCAGTCCGCGCAAAGGCGCTCCGACCCGCGACGCAAGGACCAGGCCGACCACGAGGCCAAGAACAGCCTGCCCGATTGCCGCAGCCCCCAAGACAGAAAGATCCGCCATTGCGGCACCACTGGTCTGTCGGGCAACCCCTGCCCCATCCGGATCGATCGCGGAAAGCCCCGCCAGCCCGGTCAAACCGCCGAGCGTGTCGGGAGACGCGAGGCCGGCCAGCACTGCGACGAGCACTGTCAGCACCAAAAGACATAGGCCAAGCCCGACCATCGCCCGGGGTTGCGTCATCGCCCTGCCGCCCATGCCATTTGCGCCCGGTGCTCCGACCCGCTGGTGGCGCCGGGATATGGGGCCCACCTATCCATCGGCCCTGCTCCCGGCGAGGACACACGCGAAAAGCTCGATCGCCAAGCCGATTACCAGGATGCTGCTCGCCAGGACCAGCGCCAGCGCGGCAGCCTCCGGCCAATTCGAACCCAGCAATGCGGTCACAAGATTGGACCCGGCACCGGGATACCCACAAAGGGTCTCAGCAATCGTCAGGACGGGCAGACAAAAGCCAAGATCCCGCCCCGCGCGTGCCAGCACATCTGCAATCAGAGCCGGATTCCGGGGGTCGCCGGCAACGCCCGCGCGCAGCGTCAGGGCAACCAGCATGACCACGGTCATGGTGACGGTTGGGACCAGGGCCGCCGGATCCGGCGACGGCGACAGCGACGGCGACGGCGCCCATACGCCGGCCTGCATCGTCATCAAGAGCGCGAAGACCGACGCAACCACCACCGTCGGAATCGCCGAGGCAAGATTCCCAAGCAGCCTGACGCCTCGAGCCGGTGGCCCCTCGGGATCGCGCCGTGCAATCATCGTCAAAACAATGATCAAGAGAAGCGTTGCCGCGCCGGCAAGGACAAGCGCTGTCAGCGAGGCGACGACCGGGCCGACCAGCAACGCCCTGCATACTCCCCAAAGCCCCTGCAACTGGGCCGCGAAACCGGGCGCGGGCCCGGTCCGATCCATCGCCAGAACTGCCGCGACGCCGGCGCAGATGAGCACGGCACTGGCAATAGTTCTGCCTAAGAGATCGCGGTGGTTTTGCATGCTGACCGATTGCCTAAAGGATCAGAGCCAATGACTGCCCAATTGCCTGACCAAGGTCTATTCGGCTGCCTTCGCCATGCGCATTTGTTGCCACAATAACCAAAGGATTGCAGCAGTAAAAAGCGGCACCATGATCGTCCCGGTCGGGATGGCGACCCCGAACAGCGTCAGGACCCCCTTGGAGGCGGCAAGCGGCACGAGGGGGCAGAGATAAAGCAGGGTGAGCAAGCCAAGCGTCACCCGGCCCGCATGCCCCTCCCAAAAGGCCAGCCTCTCGATGGACGCGACGCTAAGCACGCCAAGCGTCACAAAGGTCAGTTCATACCGGAAGCTGTGAGGCGAGGCGAGCGGGATGCACAGCAACAGGATCGCGGCCTTTAACCGAAAGGGCCCGGGGCGCCACCAGACAAAGACAGTCAGCAGGCCGAACAGAACAGTCGCTATGATCTGGACCTGCATCGCGGGACCGTGGGCCAGGCCGATACCGCGCGCAAAACCGTAATAGCTCACAAGATCAACGAAATAGCGGCTTCCCGGCCCAGCCACGGATCCGGCCCATTCCAGCCGCTCGGACAAGACAAACCAATAGTCGACGCCGACAATCAGCGATGTCCCGACAGTCACGGCAACCGCCGCAACAACAGCCGCAATGAAGCATCGCCAGTAACCCCCTGCGGCCAGCGCAAAGGGAAACAACAGGCCGACCTGTGGCTTGATGCAGAGCGCGCCGATCATGATCCCGGCCAGCACCGCGCGCGGAACGGCCAGCAGACCAACGGCCACAGCCGCAACCCCTGCGGTCAAAAGGCTGTTGTTTCCGACGATCAGCGCAATCCAGGTCGCTGGTGCGACCAAAGCCAGGGCGAATGCCGTCGTGAACCTGCCCGCCAGCAAACGCGCGCCAAGTGCATAGACGACGATCGAGAGAACGCTGAAGATCAGCCACGCGGTGGCAACATCGGCAAACCCGAGCGGCGCCATCAGCACCTGGATCGCGGGCGGATAAAGCCAGCCCGTATAGCGCGCAGCGACCGACACTTCGGGCAGCGGATGCCATTGATGCAAGGCCTCGGTGTCAAAGGCCGTTTGCCAGGCGCCCGCAAGGCCCAGCTTTGCCGCGCCCCAGAAAACGTAGAAATCCGAATAGGCACCGTTCCTCAGCGCGGCCTCGTCCCCCATGAAACTGTGGAGCAACGCCATAAGATAGATCCCGACCAGGCAGACCACCGGGATCACGATCCATAAAAGTCGTTTGACTATCTTTTGCATACCCTCACCCGGGCGCCGCGTTGCGCCGATCCGCCCATCTCAAAAAGGCACCTGTGACCAAAGGCGTAAACAGCATCGGCACCTGAAAGAACGCGACATAGAGAGCAAAAACCGGATCATTCGGCAAGGCAGCAAGATACAACGCAACCGTCCGGTTGCCCCACATCAGCCCGGCGGCGCCCGCCCGCTCGGTGGCCCAGAACGAGATCAGGAACGCCGCGATGATCTGCATCGAAAAGTTCGACACCAGCGCCAGTTGAAACACGCCGAATGCAACCTCGGGCTCGGCCCTGATCTGCGCCTCCGCCCCGTCGAGCACGGCAACCACGACGAGCCACATGGCAATCGCCGAGAACCCGTCGAACTTGCGGGCATTGCGGTCGATCCGCTCGGTCCCCAGCAGGCGCCTGAGGACAACCACCGCAACGATCCCCCCCAGAACCATCGCCGCGATCCTGAGCGCCAGCGCATGCGTCTCGATCGGCACCGCCTCGCCCAACAACACCTTTGCCAGCGCGGGGCCGATCAGCGGCGTCAAAAGGCTCGCGACCACGGTGAGCTCCAGCGCGAACACCGCGTCCAGTCCGATGATCAGACACAGCGCTGCGGCCGAGGTGATCGGGGGGGCCAGCGACATGTAGATAACCGCCGCCTGATACTCGCCCCGCATCCCGATCAGCGACGTCGCTCCCCAGACCAGCACCGGTGTCACCGCCATCAGCGCGACCGACCACAGAACCAGGCTGACCAGATGGCCGGGCCGCGACAGCCGCCGCGCCATCTCGCGCAGATCTATGCGGATCATCGCGGCACAGAACACCAACGCCACCAACACGCCCAGCGCCGGACGCAGCGCCGCGCTGAGCCCCGGCATGAAAAAGGCAGCAAGGACTCCGACCGCGAGCACCCAACGCGCCCGCAAACCAATGAATTCGAGAATTCCCCCCATGGCCAGACGCTCCCTTGCCCGGCCCCCTGTGTCAAGCGCGCCTCTTGACGGCACGGGGTGTCTCGGGGCTGATGGCACCATTCATGCTGTTGACGCAACATAGGAACCGGCCATGCCCCTCGACGCCCAGGCAATCGACACCCTGAAAGGGGTTACCACCGCCACGATCACCACCATTCTGCTCAAGCGTGGCCTCAGAAATGTCTGGATGCGGGGCACCAGGCCGATGATGCCGGGCACGCCACGGCTCGTCGGGCCGGCCTTTACCATGCGGTTCGTGCCCGGGCGCGAGGATCTCGCCACCCCGGCCTCGTGGATGTCGCCCAAATCCACCCGCGCCGCCATCGAAGCCATGCCCGAAGGTGTGATCGTGGTGATCGACGCGATGGGGATTACCGATGCCGGTGTCTTTGGCGATATCCTGTGCGCCCGGATGGCAAAACGGGGTGTGACCGCCCTGGTGACCGACGGTGTGCTGCGCGACGGCGAGGGCGTGCGCCGCACGGGCCTGCCGGTCTGGTGCGACGGGGTCGCGGCACCGCCATCGATCGCGGGGCTGACCTTTGTCAACTGGCAGGAACCGATCGGCTGTGGCGGTGTGGCCGTCTTCCCCGACGACATTGTGGTGGCCGACGAGGATGGCGCCGTGCTGATCCCGGCGGCAGAGCTTGATCATGTGCTAGAACACGCGCCCGAACAGGAACGCCTTGAGGGCTGGATCATGGACCAGGTGCTCGACCACGACGCCGCCCTGCCCGGTCTCTATCCGATGAATGACGAGACAAAGGCCCGCTACGAAGCATCGAAGAAGTAACCAGACATGACGAGTCTCAGGCTGCTTGCCTGTCAAATCGAGATACCCGAAACCCGCTCGGCGGCGGCGCGGGACAAACATCTGGACCAGCTGGAGCAAAAGATCCTCGCCCACGCTGCGCCGGAGCAGTACGACCTGATCGTTCTGCCCGAACTGTCGTCGATCGAGTATTCCGAGGCGGCCTTCAAGGCGTTGGATCAGCTGGAAGAACCGCTGGCGGGCCCAAGCTATGACATGGTCTCGGATCTCGCGCGGCGGCTGAAATCCGTGATCTCGTTCGGCTTCCCCCACCGGGGTGCGCGGGGGCGCCATATCAGCCAGGGGATCATGGGCCCCGATGGCGGCCTGATCGGGCGTTACGACAAGATCCATATAGCCCAGTTTGGCGCGTCAGCCGAGGCGCCCTATTTCTCGGCGGGCGAGAGCCTTTTGACCGTCGATGTCGCGGGGTTCAGGATCGCGCCGCTGATCTGTTACGATATCCGTTTCCCGGGTTTGACCGAACGGTTACGCAAGGCGGATGTGGATCTGGTGATCCAGTCCGGCGCCTATGGCCGCGATTTCTCGTATTCGAGCTGGCACGCCTTTGCCCGGGTGCGCGCGATCGAGAACCAGATTGCCTGGCTGGGCCTGAACCGGGCAGGCGCTTTCTGGGGCGGCTCGA
>JBCCHW010000114.1:0-11411 GCA_039028555.1 Pseudomonadota bacterium
AGCAGCCAGCCGCCATCAACATCGATGGTGGTTCCGGTGATAAAGTCGTTTTGCACGGCGAACAGGATTCCCATTGCGATCTCGTCGGGCTTGCCCGGGCGCGGGATCAAGTGGCCATTGGTCGATTTCTTGTAGTGTTCCACCCGCGCTTCGCCGGTCAGCGCGACCATTGGCGTGTCAACCTGCCCCGGGGCCACCACGTTGATCCGCTTGGGCGCCAGTTCGGGCGCCACACCGCGGGCAAAAGCCTCGACCGCGCCACCGACCGAGCCGATGGCGATCTGACCCGGCTTCATGTTTCGCGCCGGCGTGCCCGAGACCAGCACGATTGCCCCATTGTCGCTGAGATCAGCGGCGCCATAGCGCACCACATTGGCATAGCCCCAAAGCTTGTCGAACGACGCTTTGTAGCCCTCCATGTCCATACTCAGGAATGGCCCGACCGCCCGGCCGCCACCGGTGGCCGACGAGACCAGTATGTCATAGGGTGCCAGTTCGGCGAACATCGCCTGCATCGCCGCCGGGTCGCGCACATCGCATTGCTTTAGCGTGATGCCAGGGCCAGGGTCGCCCGCTTTTGCGGGGTCTCGGCTGATCGCGATTACCTCTGCGCCTGCCGCCGCGAGTTTTTGCGCCGCCGCGAGGCCGATGCCCGAGGTCCCGCCGAACACAATCGCCTTTTTCCCTGAAATCTCCATGATGCCCTCCCGTGGCCGTGTCTCTGGATAGATCGGGCCGGAACGGCCCGGCAACGGTGTTCCATCCAGAGCAGGGCGCCGTCAACCCATAGTCAGCAAGCGACGAGGGGAGGTCGGGACCGCGGTCATCGCCAGAACGGCTTTGATGCCTCGATCTCGGCCTGTTCGGGCGTCACGCCGATATCGCGAAGCTGCGTGGTCGAAAGTTCGGCCAGTTCCGCGCGCGATTCCGCGCGATGTTTCAATAACGTTATCCGGGCCAGGATCCCTTGGATCATCGGCCCCAATCCGTGCTGCCGAACTACCTGCCTCGGTGTGAGCGAGGCGCGCCGGGTAAATTGTGTCCTATCTGCCTCCAAAACGAGTACAATTGAGCAATTGCGCTCAATGTGTGTCATTCTAATAGACACAAACGGGATTTACGGATACAAATTCATTGTGATGAGTACAAAGTTTGTCCTTCCAGAGGCTAAAACTGGCGGTCCGCGCTATCGTGTGCTGGCCGATTCAATCTGTGACGCGATCCAGCGCGGTGAGATCTCGCCGGGTGAAAAGCTGCCGCCGGTTCGTGACCTTGCCTGGAATCTGGGTATCTCGCCGGGGGCGGTTGCGCGCGCCTACAAACTGGGGGTCGAGCGTGGCGCGCTGGAGGCGGTGGTCGGGCGCGGCACCTTTGCGCGCACGCCCGACAGTGCGCCGGTCTATGCGATCGACGGGTTGGTGGCCGATGCGCCCCTGGGCAACATAGATCTGCGTGGCAACGAGGCAGTGAATGTCGGCCAGAATGTTGAAATCGGCCAGGCGCTTGCCCGTTTGTTGGCGCGGCATGGCGGCGTGCCGCCGATCACCGGGTACCGGCAGCGGGCCGATGACTGGGATGCAACCGAAGCGCTGTCCGGCTGGCTGTGCACCCGCAGCGTCCCGTCAGTGCCCGAGCGGCTCCTCGTCACCTCGGGCGCGCAGGTGGGCGTGGTCTCGGTGATGTCGCTCCTGGCGCGCGGCGGGGGGGTGGTTCTGACGGCGCCCACGGCTTATCCGGGTGTGCGCGACGGGGCGGCCGCGATCGGTGTGCGTTTCGAAGCTGTCGCTGCGGATGGGCAGGGGATGCTGCCCGAGGCGCTGGACCGTGCCTGTACGCGCAACCGACCGGATGCCATGCAGATCACCGCGACGCTGCAAAACCCTACCCTGGCCATCATGGATCTGCCACGCCGCGCGGCGCTGGTTGACGTTGCGCGGCGCCATGGCGTGCCGATCATTGAGGATGATGTTTACGGCCCGTTGATCGATCACCCGCTGCCAAGCTTTGCCCAGCTTGCGCCAGAGCTTTCCTGGTACGTCACAAGCCTGTCCAAATGCGTCGCTGCGGGGCTGCGTGCGGGGCTGGTGCTCACGCCGCCGGGGCGCACGATTCCGACCTTTCGCTCGTATCAGGCGCTGTCGCAACAGACGCCATGGCTGGTCAAGGCGCTGGCAGGTGAACTGGTCAGCGGCGGGGAGGCAGCAATCATCCGCGATCGTGTGGCGGCTGAGACCCGGCGCCGGGCGGCCATGGCCGCCGAAATCATTGGGCCCTATGGCGCCGTGACCCACCCCGCGGCGAGCTTTGCCTATCTGCCGCTGCCGGATCCCTGGTCTTCGGCTGAGTTCGTCGCTGCCGCCGCCGGTGCGGGCGTTCTTGTCCCGCCCGACACGATCTACAAGACTCTGCGCGGCGGACCAGAGTTTACCCGCATGGCGCTTTGCGGACAGGTCACCATGGCGGAACTGCGCGACGGGCTTTTGCGCCTCGCTTCAATCCTGCGTGACGGCCCTGCCGCCAGCGCGCCTGTGACCTGAGCAGCGGGTCAGCCGAGAACGCGTCCCGCCACCGCGTCGAGCTTGGCGAGCAAGTCAGGGTCTCGGGCCTCGGGTGCGGTGATGATCGCATACTCCAACGCCCGATCGCAGCCATAGGGGCATGGGGCGCTGTCGGGACTCAGATGCTCGATATATGTGGCGAGCAGGGTTTTGGCGTGGCCCACATTCTCATGCATGACCTTGATGATCGAGGTGATGTCCACTTCGCCGTGATCAGGGTGCCAGCTGTCGTAATCGGTCACCATCGCGACAGTGGCATAACAGATCTCGGCCTCGCGGGCGAGTTTTGCCTCCGGCATGTTGGTCATCCCGATCACGTCGCAGCCCCAGCTGTCGCGGTACATCTCGCTTTCCGCGAGTGAGGAAAACTGCGGCCCCTCCATTGAGAGATAGGTGCCGCCAACGTGATAACGGATCCCGTCGGCCATGGCGGCGCGTGCCAGATGCTCGCGGATCTGGCCGCAGGTCGGATGCGCCATCGAGACATGGGCGACACAGCCAGCGCCGAAGAAGCTTTTTTCGCGGTTCACAGTCCGGTCGATGAACTGGTCGACAAAGACGAAGTCACCGGGCGCCATCTCTTCGCGGAACGAGCCGCAGGCCGAGACCGAGATGATTTGCGTGACACCGAGCCGCTTCATGGCGTCGATGTTGGCGCGATAGTTTATATCCGTGGGACTATAGCGATGCCCGCGTCCGTGACGCGGCAGGAATGCCATCGGAATGCCTGAAAACGTACCTGTCAGGATCTGATCCGATGGTGCACCCCAAGGTCCCTGCACCGTCTGCCACTCTGCGTCCTGCAACCCTTCAAACTCGTAGAGACCGCTGCCTCCGATCACGCCGATCATCGTTTTGACCATGGGTCCATCCTTATTTTGGCCGGAGCATCTTCCAGCTTTCGGTCACTGTCGTGTAGTCAAGATAGCCCATCCGGGCGACCGGGTGGAAACGGGTGGGATCCAGCAGGCCGTCGACCAGATGGGTATCCTCGATATGCACGCCGACGACTTCACCGATCACCATAATATTGGGATGCGCCGGATCATTGCTGGGAAGATCGTCGAGCACCCGTACCACCTTGCATTCCAGAACCGCGGGCGCTTCGGCCACATGCGGAACGTCGATTTCCCTGCCGGGAGCCTTGGTGAGGCCCGCATGCTCGAACTCGTCTTCGTGCGGCGCGTAGACGCCTGTCGAGATGTTCATATGCTCGGCCAACGAATGACTGACGATGTTGCAGGCGAACTCTGCCGTTTCGCGCACATTGGCAATGGTATCTTTGATCGCTTCCTCGCTGTGTTTGCGCCCGGTCTGGGAAAACATAACCAGCGGGGGGCGATCGCCGCAGCCATTAAAAAAGCTGTAGGGTGCCAGGTTGACATGGCCTGCGGCGCTCACGGTCGAGACCCAGCCGATCGGCCGCGGCACGACGATCGCCTTGAAAGGATCGTGGGGCAGGCCATGGCCGTCCTTGGGCCGGTAGAACATGGGAGGGCTCCTCTCTGGTCACGCGCGGGCGCGTCGTGCTAGTGGGCCTTTGTTACAGGCCCCGATGCGCGAGCAAAACCCCCGATGTTCAGACTGTTGCGCGAAACGCCCGAGGATGGGCTAGAGATCGAGATGCTGCTCGACCTTGCCTTTGCGCCAGGGCGTACCGCGTTGAGTTCTTATCAGTTGCGTGAAGGGGTGGCGCCGATCGCGGACCTCTGCACAATCATCCGTGATGAATTCGATCAGGTGGTGGGCTGTATTCGGTTCTGGCCGGTCTGCATCGGCGAGGCAGGCACGCCGGCCCTGTTGCTCGGCCCGATCGCCGTTCACCCGACCCGGCAGAGCGAGGGACTCGGCGCGCTGTTGATCGGCGATGCGCTTGAGCGGGCGCGGGATCTGGGTTGGCGCTTGGTGTTGCTGGTCGGTGATCCGCCTTACTACAGCCGTTTTGGTTTTCGGCCCGCAGCACCGCTCGGAATTGACTTTCCGCAACCTGTGAACCGAGAACGGGTCTTGATTCGCGAGTTGATTGACAATTCAACCCAAGGTGTATCTGGCGCGGTCAGCATCTGGCGCAATTCATTTTTATAATAACAATTGTAAAATTCACTGCTAGATTATCCCGGATTGTTGCACATTACATTCGTAAAAGAGTCTTGATTGCTCTGAGTCAAATCAATAGAAAGTAGATGCCAAGTCCTAGCGAGGATTGCGGTCCTACTCTGCCTAAATATTGTAAACCTCGTCGACCTGCTTGGCCAGAATCAGACATGCTTGTGCGGAGAAACTTTAATGGCTGACCAAATGATTGAGCGCGGGGAACTTCTAGCCCTAACTTCCGATATTGTTGCTGCTCACGCTTCAAATAACGCCGTGCCGAGTGGTGATCTACCTGGCCTTATCGAGACGGTATTCGGAACGCTCAAGAAACTGAACGAGCCGGTACAGGAACCCGTAGTCGAACTAAAACCGGCGATTTCTGTGAAACGGTCGGTCACGGATGACTATATCATTTGCCTCGAAGACGGCAAAAAACTGAAGATGCTGAAACGGCATCTCAAGACCGCCTATGACATGTCGCCCGAGGAATACCGCGCAAAATGGGGCCTGCCGCATGATTATCCCATGGTCGCCCCTTCCTATGCCGCCAAACGTCAGGAACTTGCCAAGAAGATCGGATTGGGGCGCAAGCCGCGCAAGTAAGTCCTGACAGGTGCCCGGGCTTTTCCTGGCGCTCGTTTTCCCGTATCAGGCGGCGTGCCGGTAAAGGCGCGCCGCTTGGCGTTTATGGCCGGGCACGAAACCAGAGGAATGCATGGCGAAAAAGCTCTTCATCAAGACCTATGGCTGTCAGATGAATGTCTATGACAGCGAGCGCATGGCCGCCGCCATGGCGACGAACGGGTATGAAGAGACCGATAGCCCCGACGGCGCCGATATGATCGTTCTCAACACCTGCCATATCCGCGAGAAAGCCGCCGAGAAAGTCTATTCCGAGCTTGGTCGACTAAAGCCTTTGAAACAGGCAAACCCGGATCTCAAGATTGCCGTTGCCGGCTGTGTCGCCCAGGCCGAAGGTGCGGAGATCGTGCGCCGCGCGCCTGTGGTCGATCTTGTGGTCGGGCCGCAGGCCTATCACCGCCTTCCCGCCATGGCCGGAGCCGTGGGCGTGCAGATCGATACTGATTTTCCCGAAGAGGACAAGTTCGAGCACCTGCCCCAGCCGCCCAAGGCACGGCGGGCACCGGCGGCCTTCCTGACGGTTCAGGAGGGATGCGACAAATTCTGCGCCTTTTGCGTCGTGCCCTATACCCGTGGCGCGGAGGCCTCGCGCCCGCCCGCCCGGCTCCTGGCAGAGGCGCGTGATCTGGTCGCGCGCGGTGTGGTCGAGATCACGCTGCTCGGTCAAAATGTCAACGCCTATCACGGCCAAGGGGATGACGGTGTCTGGTCGCTCGCGCGGCTCTTGTTCGAACTGGCGCAGATCGACGGGCTCCAGCGGTTGCGTTACACGACATCCCACCCCAACGACATGACCGATGATCTGATCGAGGCCCACGCCGCATTGCCCCAGTTGATGCCGTATCTCCATCTGCCCGTTCAGGCGGGATCGGACCGCGTGCTCAAAGCGATGAACCGCAAACATACCGCCGAGTCGTATCTGCGCATCATCGAACGGGTTCGCGCGGCGCGGCCCGACATTGCAATCTCGGGCGATTTCATCACCGGCTTCCCCGGCGAGACCGAGAGCGATTTCGAGGCGACGCTCTCGTTGGTCCGAGAGGTCAGCTACGCACAGGCCTTCAGCTTTAAATACTCGCCACGTCCCGGAACCCCCGCGGCGGGGGCCGCACAGGTGCCCGAGGATGAAAAAGCAGACCGGCTTGCCCGGTTGCAAGCACTGCTTGGCGAGCAACGGGCCAGCTTTCAGAACAGCAAGATTGGCGAAACACTGCCCGTTCTGATCGAAAAGCCCGGCCGGATGCCAGGTCAGATGGTGGGCCGCTCGCCCTATCTGCAGGCGGTTCACCTCGCGTGCGATCCCGCGCGTGTCGGTGATATCGTCGCGGTTCGGATTGACGCCGCTCAACGGAATTCCCTCTCCGGCACCGCCGTCTGACGGCTTTTTGCAGCGTAGAACTGCCGGGGCGACCGATTCCGCATGCCGTTAGCTCGGAATCCGACGAAATCGGTTCCTAAACCCCTTGCAGAGCGGTGTAATGCGACCATATCGACCCGAAACCAGTGAATCAGAGGGCCCTACATGGCGCAGAGCGGCGCAAGACTTTCAGGTGAAATGCTGGGTGGCCTGATCTTGGCACTCGCGGCAGTGCTGGGCGTTCTTTTCGAGAACATCGGCTCGTTGCGCCCGATCTATGACCATCTGCTCCAGAGCCAGGTGACGGTGGCTGTCGAGCAGGCCGCGATCTCGAAACCCTTGCTGCTCTGGATCAACGACGGCCTGATGGCCATCTTCTTCCTTTTCGTTGCGCTGGAAATCAAGAAGGAACTGCTCGAAGGGGCATTGAGCGACTGGAGACGCGCCTCGCTGCCGGTTATGGGCGCGATTGGCGGGATGGCCGCGCCAGCACTGGTTTTCATCGGAATCGTCGGGATTCAAAGCGCCGAGGCGCGTGGCTGGGCGATCCCGGCGGCGACGGATATTGCCTTTGCGATGGGGATTCTCGCGCTGTTTGGCGACCGGGTTCCTGGCCCTCTCAAGATCTTCCTGCTTGCACTCGCCATTGTCGATGACCTCGCCGCCATTGCGATAATCGCGATCTTCTATACCTCCGAGCTGTCGACTGCGGCGCTGATCATTGCGGCAATCGGCCTGGTGACACTTGCGACGCTCAATCTTGCCGGCGTTCGAAACAAAGGCGCCTTTATTGTCGTCGGTCTGATTCTGTGGGTCGCAGTGCTGAAATCGGGTGTCCATGCAACGCTGGCCGGTGTCGCGATCGGTTTCGCAATTCCGATCGCGCGGGATGCAAAAGGTGAGGCGCCGCTGGTTACGATGAAAAACAATCTGCGCCCCTGGGTCGTTTTCATGGTCATGCCGATCTTTGCTTTTGCCAATGCCGGTGTGCCGCTTTACGACCTGTCGATGGAGGACATGATCCAGCCACTGACGCTTGGCATCATGGCTGGTCTCTTCATCGGTAAGCAGATCGGTGTCTTTGGCCTCGCCTGGCTCGCCATCCGCACCGGGATCGCCGAGCGTCCTGCGGGTACCAGCATGGCTCAACTTTACGGGGTTTCGTTGTTGGCCGGGATCGGCTTCACCATGAGCCTCTTTATCGGCACCCTGGCGTTCACCGATGTGGCCAACCAGAATGCCGTGCGTCTGGGCGTGATCGGCGGGTCGCTTCTTTCGGGCCTGCTCGGCGCTGCGGTGCTGATGTTGGCCAACCGCCCGGAGCCCGAAACGGCCGGGCGTACCGCACCGTCCACGGCGTTATGACGTCCATGTGACGCTGATTTTGCTTGCGTCGCGCCCGGCGCCGGGCCAACATTTGGGTGTGCCGAGTGTCAGGAGCCTCATATATCGTGCCAATCAAGACCCGGACCCCGTTTACAAAGATGGACGCTGACCCGGGAACTATGGACGAGACTCTGGTTGAATTCGCGGACAACCGAATTCTGATCGAGCTGTGTGGCCAGTTCGACAGGAACCTCACCTTCCTTGAAAAGTCCTTTGACGTGGTGATCATGCGGCGGGGCAATCAGATTGCGCTGCATGGCGTGCTCGAGGCGCGGGCGGAGGCGAAACAGGCGCTCGAGGCAATTTACCAACGGCTGGAACAGGGCCGCAGTTTCGAGCAAGGCGACCTCGAGGCGCTGGTCCGCATGGGCCAGTTTCCGGCTGATCCGACACCCGAGGAACCGGCCCTCCAACTCGACATGTTCCCCGGCGGGCGGCTCGAAATCCGCACCAAAAAGAAAACGATCGAGCCACGTACAGCGACCCAGCGGCGCTATGCCATGGAGCTGTTTCAGAGGGAGCTTGTCTTTGGCATCGGTCCCGCGGGCACGGGCAAAACTTATCTGGCGGTTGCGGCCGCCGTCTCGATGTTCCTCGAGGGGCAGGTCGACAAGATCATCCTCAGCCGTCCCGCGGTCGAGGCGGGCGAGCGGCTCGGGTTCTTGCCAGGCACCGAAAAGGATAAGATGGACCCCTATCTGCGCCCGCTCTATGACGCCTTACACGACATGCTGCCGGGCAAACAGATCGACAAACTGATGGAGGAGAAGCGGATCGAGGTCGCCCCGCTTGCCTTCATGCGCGGGCGCACGCTTGCAAATGCCTTCATCGTGCTCGATGAGGCGCAGAACACCACCGCAATGCAGATGAAGATGTTTCTGACCCGGATGGGTGAGGGGAGCTATATGGCAATAACCGGCGACCCTACACAGGTGGATTTGCCGCGCGGCACGCCATCGGGCCTGATCGAGGCTTTGCAAATCCTCAAAGAGGTCAAGCAGATCGGCTTCGTCCGCTTCAATGCCGAGGATGTGGTGCGTCATCCGATGGTGGCCCGGGTGATCCGCGCCTATGACAAAGCATATGAAGGCGGTGGTTCACGGTCGCGCCAGTGAGCCTTGTAGAACTGAGCATCGAGGAACCCGGCTGGATGGCTGTGGATCTGCAGGCGCTGGTGGAGCCGGCCGCGACGGCGGCGCTTGAGGTGGTCGATTTGGATCCTGCACGGTTTGAGATCAGCATTCTCGGCTGTGATGACGACCGGATTGCGGCGCTGAACGGGGCCTTTCGCGGAAAAGCAGCGCCCACCAATGTGCTCTCATGGCCGGCCTTTGACCTGGCGCCCGCGATCCCGGGCGCGTCTCCGAAATCGCCCCCCATGCGGGACGGAATGTCGCGCCTTGCGCTGGGCGATGTGGCGATTGCGCTGCAAACCACGAGCATTGAGGCGAAAAATTGTGCAATTCCCTTGAAAAATCACGTGATTCACCTGATTCTACACGGGTGTCTGCATTTGCTCGGGTTTGATCACGAGACAGAGGCGGATGCGTATTTGATGGAGGGGCTTGAGGTCGAGGCGCTCGATAAGTTGGGCATCGACAATCCCTATCGATAGGAGGCGCGGAGTACCGCGGTTCGACGACAAAATGAACGCCAGCGACAGCGCGCCTGCCACGGGGGATGATACGCCATCCGATCCCGGCAGCGAACGCACCTCTTCCGACGACAGTCCCGGAAGCAAACCCGGCCCTTCGTTCCTTTCAATGTTGTTCCGGCGCGGCCGCGCGGGCGCAATTGCCGAGGATGGCCAAGGCCCGGTCGATCTCGATCTTGCCTACGAGGCGGCGTCTCCAGCCGAGCGATTGATGATCGCCAACATCCTGCGCCTGCGAGAATTGCGGGTCGTGGATGTAATGACGCCGCGCGCCGATATTCTTGCCGTCTCCGACGAGACCTCGCTCGAGGATGCGATGGCGGCCTTCGAACAGGGCGGGTTCTCGCGCCTGCCGGTGTTTCACGAAACACTGGATGAGCCGATCGGGTTCATTCACCTCAAAGATCTCGCGATCCGCTACGGCGTCGGATGCCAACGCAACGGCAACGGCTTCAAGCCGTCGGACCACCTGCATGATGCGTTGTTCGTGCCGCCCTCGATGGGCATCGTGTCGCTGCTTCAGCGTATGCAGGGCGAACGGGTCCATATGGCCCTGGTGATCGACGAGTTCGGCGGTGTCGACGGGCTTGTGACAATCGAAGATCTCGTCGAACAGATCGTCGGTGATATCGAGGACGAGCACGACACCAGCGACCAAGAGTGGCGTGAAGAGGCGCCCGGCGTCTACGCCATTAACGCCCGCGCCGATATCGAGGAGGTCGAGGACGCGCTCGAGATCAAGCTGCGCCCGCTGGATTGGGAAGAGGATGTCGATACACTCGGCGGTCTTGTCTTTATGCTTACAGGCCGGGTTCCGGCCCGGGGCGAAGTGGTCGCGCATCCGATGGGGCACGAATTCCAGGTGCTGGATGCCGATCCGCGCCGGATCAAACGCCTGCTCTTGACCGTAAACGGGCGTAACGCCGTCGGGCTGGCACCTCGGCCCGAGGCGGCGGAGTGACACTGACGGCCGCGCCGCGTTCCAACGGAGCGGGCCCGGTCGCATGGCTTGCGCGGGCGGGTTTTTGGCCCCGCTTCGCGATAGCCTGTGTTGCCGGTGCGGTGATGACCGCGGGCCATGCGCCACTCTACCTCCCCTGGGGCTTTTTCCTCGCCGTTCCGGTGGCGTTGTGGCTGGTGGATACCGCGCCCTCGCCCCGCGGCGCGGCGTTGATGGGCTGGGGCGTTGGCTTTGGTTACTTCGTCACCGGGCTTCATTGGATTGGGCATGCCTTTTTGGTCGACCCGGACCGGCATGCATGGATGCTGCCCTTTGCACTGACCCTGTTGCCCGGGTTTCTCGCACTGTTCTGGGCTGCGGCCTTTTGGGCGGCGCGGCGGTTGTGGACGCCGGGGCTGGCGTATCAGGCGCTCGCGCTTGCCACCTTTTGGACGATCGCGGAGCTGTTGCGCGGCCATATCCTGACGGGCTTTCCCTGGGCATTGCCGGCCTATGTATGGGTCGAGACGCCGGTGCTGCAGAGCGCGGGCTGGGCCGGCCCCTATGGGGTGAGTTTCTTGGTCCTCCTGCTCGCCGCCTTGCCTTTGAGCGGGATTGTCCGGCGCCAATGGGTCACGGCTGCGCTGGCCATGGCGGCCTTTGCCGGTCTTTGGGCCTGGGGTACGACGCGGGTTCCGGAAGAGATTCTCTATCCCGAAGAGCCGACACTGGTTCGGATTGTGCAGCCGAACGCGCCGCAAAACCAGAAATGGGATCCGG
>JBCCHW010000115.1:0-11326 GCA_039028555.1 Pseudomonadota bacterium
CGCACGCCTGGTGCTGGCGATATCCGCCATGGCCTCGGGCGCGCTGATCGGCATCGGCCCATCGGGGCTTGCCGCGATTTTCGGGCCGGAGTTTTCCGCCGCCTATCCCGGGGTCGCGATCGTCGCCGCGGGGCAATTGGTGGCATCGCTTTTCGGCAGCCCGGAGGTGCTGATGGCGCAGGCCAATCGCGAGGCGCTGGTTGCCCGGATCATGGGGCTGGGGGTGGTCGCCAACATCGTCGCGACCGCGCTGCTGATTCCGCCGATGGGGGCGATGGGCGCGGCGGTTGCCACCGCATCGGCCCTGATCCTGATCAGGGTTCTGCTGTGGCGGGCCTGCCGGCGCGAGCTTGGCTTTTCCTCGGCCGTTATCGGGTGAGGCAGGCACCTGCCAGAGGCGGGATCAGTGCTGGGATGTGTGGTGGCGATGTTGGTCGTGCAGCCTTATGTCAGAACTGCCCCGGCGGATGATGAACACGCTCAACAGACCGACCACGGACAAGGCGAGCGACAGGAACATCACATTGCGAAACCCGTGAGCAAACGCCTGATCGACAATCAGGTCGACGCGATCCGCGACCTTTGGCGCAAGCGCCATCAGGGTCTGGCGTGCGGACTCGGAGCCCGACAGCAGGCCATGGATATCCTTTTGGACGTCATCGCCGAGGCGGTTGCCCGCCAGCTGGAACATGTTGCCGATCTGGACATTCTCCCAGGACCGGAAAAACGGTGCCGTGACGGCGATACCCAGCGGAAATGCCAGACCCCGGACGAATTGCAGTGTGCCTGCCGCCGCCGCCGATTTGTCCTCCGGCACGGCGGATAGCACGATCGAGCCAGTCGCGGGAAACATCAAACCCCTGCCGGCGCCGACAAGGGCGAGGCCGATCATCAGGAGTACAAGCCCCGCTTCCGGTTGCAGGAACGCGAAACAGACGAACGAAAAGGCCGAGAGCGCCATCGAGAAGGCCAGTGTCAGGCGGCTGCCAAACCGGGCCATGACGGGCTCGGCCAGTATCGGGACGACGGAAAGCGGGATCATCATTGCGAGGAAGATCAGCCCATTCGCGGTGGCGGATACCCCGACGATGTATTGCAGATACATGGACAGAATAAAAAGCAGCACCGCCACCGGGAAGTTGCTGAGAAAGGCAAAGATACAGGCCCCGATAAAGTTCCTCTCAGAGAACAGGGCAAAATCGATCAGCGGATCCTGTGCCCTGGGCTCGATCCAGAGGAAAACCAAGAACAGCAGGACACCAGCCACGATGCTGACCGTGGGCCACAGGTCGTCAATCTTTGGGTCACCCAGCAACTGCAGGCCAAGAATCAACAGGGTCAAGGCCGTGATCAACACCGCGAACCCCCGGATGTCGAGCGGTTTTTGCCGGGGTGCAGGTTTGTCTGACGGGATGAACGCAACGAGCGAAAGAACCGCCGCGGCGCAGACAAAACCATAGACAAAAAAGACCCAACGCCACGATATGAAGTCGACAATCAGCCCGGCGCACAACGGACCGATCGCCCCAAAGAGCATATAGCCGCCGGTGAAGATGCCGATGCCGAGCGCCCGGTGTTCCTGCCCCATCGATCTGCTCACCAGCGCAAGCGTGCTGACGCAGATCATCGATTGCGCCAGCCCCTGGAGCACGCGCAGAAAAATGATCATCGTGGGATCGGAAGCAAAACCTATGGCCATGGTGCTGAGACCAAAGACGACGCTGCCGACGATGGCGAAGAAGCGCCGGCCAAAGATGTCTGCAAACCTTCCGGCCGCGATCAGGGGCGCGGCAAAGGCGATGAGTTCGGCGTTCAGGATCCATTCGAGTTGGGAGGAGGAAAGATCCAGGTCATGGCCCATCGAGGGGAGGACGATGGTGATCCCGTAGAACTCCAGTTGCACCGATGCCATGGCAAGGACCGATGCAAGGATCACGCGCAGTTGCAAGCCGGTTAACGCGCCAGTCATGGATCCCCGTATCAAAGCGCCCTCAAGGAAGCCTGACCCTAATGTATTGCCCGTGTGGATGATAGTGATGGCCGCAAGCCTGGCCTGACGGGCAGTGGACACGGTAACTCAGGGCAAACAACCGCGCCGCCCTTTCCTCGGTTGCGTCCCGCAAACCAGCGTTTTCGTTGCCCGGCACCTTCGGCCGATCTGCACTGCCTGCCGCCATCCCTTGGACTTTTGACCGCTTCGGTGGCCGGCCTGGCCGTTGTGAGCATCGGAGCGGCGGGCGCGGCGGATCCCGGGAATCGGGGCGTTATCTGCGCTTATTCTTGTACAGATGCCCCCCCTGTCTGTAAGAACTACAAAGTAACGACAGGGTGAGATCACGTGAACCGCGAAATCGACAAAAGAGATCTGGAGGCCCCCGCCCCGGCAGCGCACCGTAAAGCGCGCCGTCGCGAGTTGAACAATCTCTTTGATATTGCCGAGATGGATACGCGGAATTTCGATGTCTCCGCCATGCTCGGCGCGGTTATGCGCCGGAAGTGGAGCGTGATGCTGATCACCCTGATGTTTGGCGTCGGGGCCTTTTGGTATCTGCAGAACGTGACGCCGCTATACCCCTCGATGGCGACGGTTGTTCTCGATACCAAAGACGAACAGGTGATCGATATCGAGGCGGTCGCCACCGGGCTTTCCAGCGACTACTTCGCGATCAATACCGAGGTAGAGGTCCTGAAATCGCGCCGTCTGCTCGGCCGTCTGGTCGATGATATGGATCTGGTCGCCGATCCCGAGTTTAATCCCTATATCGCGCCGCCGGCGCAATGGATGCTGAACCCGGATGTGCAAAGCGCCTTTGCCCTGATCGGGATGACGCCGGGCGAGCGCCCGGAGGTCGCCGGAGCCGTTCAGCGAAACGAGACCATCGACGCCGTTGCACAGCGCATCGATGTCTCGAACATCGACGCGACCTATGTTTTCGAGATGTCGATTGCGACGCGTGATCCGCAGAAATCCGCAGAAATCATCAATAGCCTGGCGCGGCTCTATATCCTCGAACAGCTCGAAGCCAAGTTCGAGGCGACGCAATCCGCCACCCATTGGCTGAGCGGGCGCGTGGCCGACCTCAAGGTCTCGCTGGAACGTGCCGAGGCCGCGGTCGAAGAATACAAGACCTCGACCCAACTGGTCAGCGAAGAGGAACTCGAGCTCGAAGCCCGCAAGCTCAAGGACTTCCGTGACCGGGCCGAGGGATACACCGCCGAAGCCGATCGATCCGACGTGTTGCTGGCCGATCTTTCAAAGGCGCGGAGCGAGGAAGACATCGATGCGGTGGCGGCCCTGATCGCCTCGCCCAGCCTGAACCGCGCGAAACAGCAGATCGACGCAATCAAGGGCAGCGCCGATCAGGCCGTCCAGCGCCGCGAACTCGCCACCACCCAGTTCTGGAACGAGGTCGACCGCCAGATCGCTCAGATCAACACCCAGATCAAACGCAATCGCTCACAAGCCGATGCGACCGCCAAGGCGGCGGCGAACCTCGAGACCCGGCTGGAGCAACAGGGGGCAGACCTGGTGATGCTGCGCCAACTGGTCCGCGAAGCCGAAGCGAGCCGCCTGATCTACGAGCATTTCCTTGGCCGG
Source organism: Pseudomonadota bacterium (assembly GCA_039028555.1). Taxonomy (GTDB): domain Bacteria; phylum Pseudomonadota; class Alphaproteobacteria; order Rhodobacterales; family Rhodobacteraceae; genus Thermohalobaculum. The sequence goes on from JBCCHW010000115.1 coordinate 3,599, forward strand.
ATGAAGGAGATCTCGGTCCAGGAAGGCATCCAACAGGCCGACGCGCGGGTGTTGAGCGCGGCGATCCCGAACCGGACACCCTCGTACCCCAAAAAGGGTCAGACCATGGTTCTGGCGCTGGTCCTGGGGTTGCTCACGGGGTCGGGCCTCGCACTGTGGCGGGAGTCGCGGATGTCGACCTTCCGCTCGGCCGAAGAGCTTGAACGCGCGACGGGTGTGCGGGTCTTCGGCAATCTGCCCCGCGCGCCGGTCCGGCGCCGGCGCGATTTGCTGAGCTATGTGATCAACAAGCCGGCCTCGGCCCTGGCCGAGGCTGTGCGCGATCTGCGCACGTCTCTGCTGCTGGCTGATGTGCATGCGCCGCCCAAGGTGATCGTCTCTTCGTCCTCGGTGCCGCGCGAAGGCAAGACGACCATGACGGTGTTGCTGGCGCAGAATTCCGTTGCGCTCGGCAAAAAGGTTCTGGTGGTCGAATGCGACCTGCGCAAACGAACGCTGGATGCCTATTTCGGCGGCAAGAAGAGCCAGCGCGGTTTGATCTCGGTTCTCTACGGCGAGGCCGAGTTTGAGGATGTGGTCGTCCATGACGAAACAGCGGGCTTTGACGTTCTGCAGGGCGAGGAGACACCGGTCAACGCGGCGGATGTGTTCTCCTCGATGCAGTTCGAGCACTTCATCCAGTCGATGCGGGCCGAATACGACTTCATCATCATCGACACGCCGCCCGTGATGGCAGTGCCGGATGCGCGTCTGATCGCGGTGCTGGCCGACGCGCTGCTCTATTCTGTCGCCTGGGACCGGACCTCGCGCGAGTTGGTGCGCGCTGGTCTCAATCAGTTCCGCGAGATCGATATTCCGCTTGTGGGCCTGGCACTGACCCAGATCGACCTCGGCAAGGCCGCGCGCTATGGGTATGGCGGCTATGGCCAGTACTACAAGGCCGGCAAGGGGTACTATCAGAACTAGCCGCGCCTAGAAGGTCACCTCACAGGTCGCGAGCGCGCTGAGCGTCTGTTGCAGGATCTCTTCGGGCGATTTGCCCTCCTGCAGGCCGCGGATCAACTGATCTGCGCCGCCTTCGAGATCCAGGCTGTCGGAGAATTCCTTGAGCTTGTCCAGAAAACCGGCATGCGCCGGCCGGGGCAGGGCGAGGCCGGCAAACTCCGATAGGGCGTTGCCGCCTGCCGCCATCACCTGATGGCGCAGGATCGAGAACACCGCCCCCTCGTCAACCGAGAAGGTGGCGTCGACGCGCACTTCATCCCCTGTCTGTGACGGGATGATCGATTCAAACGCCAGATCCAGCGCGTCGCGATGCTCGGCGAGCACCGCGGCAAGATCTTCGGGCAGGGACTTTGCCGCCAGATCGAGCACCTGTTCGCGGGTGTATCGGACCCGCGGGATCCCCTCAAGCAGCGACTCGACCATGGGCTGCGGCGCATCGGCGATGGTGAGCGCACTCAGGTTCGCCCAAAGGCTGGTGCGGTCGTGCCCCATGGCGATATCGGCCGCGAGCGCCCAGTCGTCGCGTCCCTTCACAAAGCCGTCGAGCTCCATGTCCGCGCGACCCCCGATGCCGATCACGGAATCGGCCACATCTACCCGGGTCGCGTCGAGGCGGTGAAAGAACAGCTTTTGATCGCCGCAAACCACCACCTGTGTGCGCCCGCCATCCAGAAAGGCCTGCACCTGGGCGGCCGTCTGGGGCAGCCCCAGACTGACCGAGATCAGAAGCCGGCCCTCCCGGTGCTGAAACGCCCCGCCATAGTCGACTTCACTCGTCAACGCCCTGGTCTTGTTCCAGTTCTGATAGGATATCGGCGCGCGGTCCGAGCGGATCGGGACTTCGATCCCCGCGTAATAGACCGAGACGGCAGCAATCGCCGCGACGGCGACAAGCGCCACGGCAACCATGACGATCCGCCGGACCAGCCAGAATATCGCGCGCAGCATCAGTGCCCCTGTGATCAGGTTTCTCTCATCTCCGAAACGCCCTCGGCGCCCGGATCTGTCGCTAAAATAACCCGTCGCGCGGTGCCGGCGGAGATAATTTTACGAAAATTTAAGGGAGCGTGTTTAGACATGGCCGCCATCCGGCGGTGCCTGCCCATCGTGCGCCCCTCCGGTCTTCGCGAGCGGCGGATCATCTGCGGGATCGGCCGATCCCCGGCCTCATGCCCCTCCGACCCAGTTCAACGAGATTTCGCAAATGGCGCGCCCACGGGATGGGCGGCACAGACATGGAGGCAGAGGATGCCGGGAACGATCAAGATCTGGTGGCACGACGGTTCGACCAGAGACGCGCGATATCAGCCGACCCCGCTGATCAACGAGCCGGAGCTCGACTTCGAAACAGTCGCGGTGACGACCACCCCGGCATCGAGCGGCCCGGCCCCGGCCGCGGCGCATGTGGCCGTCATCGAATCCGATGTGGCCGTACGCTATCGGATCCAGCCCGATCCAGGGGCCGAGGATGCCAGTTCGACCCGCGCGAAACCAATGCTGGCCACCAGCTTCTCCACGGCGACCATCGGGGTCAGCCCGGGCTATCGGATCTCGTTCATGGAGGATTTCGTATGAGCGTTTTCAACCCCGGCTTTGGCGCCCCCAATGCCTCGGAGGGAGGCGGGGCAACAGATCTGAGCGCGCAAACCAGCCCGAACGCGGTGGTTGTGCTTTCCTCCACCGGCATCGACGCGGTCATCCCCGGCGCGACGACGGACGCGGCAGGGGTGCTGTCGGCCGCCGACAAGGCAAAGATCGATGCCTTTTCGGGATCGCTGTCGCTGCCGGATTTCGAGACCCATGCCGAGGCGTCGGCTGCGGCACCGACGGGCGCATTCCTGCGCACTGCCGGGCACGGCGCGGCGGGGGATGGCGGCGGTGCGCTGTATGTGCGGGCCGCATCAGACCCCGGCCACGGCGCGGTGCTGACCACCCAGGACGGTGCATTCTTTGACCTTGCCGAGCGGCGGGTGACACCGATGATGTTCGGCGCCTCAGGCGACGGGGTAGCCGATGACGGCGCGGCGCTTCAGGCGTTCTTTGACTATCTGGAGCCCCGCCCGCATCTTCACGGCGATTTCTCCGGCACCTGGAAGACGACCCAGACGCTGCAGATCCGCGGCGCGACGGACAATCGCTATACCTGCGGGACCATCGCAGGCGATGCCGCGATGGAAGATCTTGTCCAGGTCATCGGGCAGGGGATGAACTTCGACGGTACCTTGCAGTTGAACGGTGTTGCGAGCGGCTCGGTCAGCGATTTCTCGAACCGGCAGATCCAGAACGGTTTGACGCTGGATGGCGCCGGGTTTTGCAAGTTTGACAAGATCCGGTGCCAGTCGTTCCAACGCTATGGCGTGCGGCTCGAAACCATCGGGAACAACCACATCAATCTTGGCGACGTGACCGGGTTCGACTGCGGCTCACCGGGCGAGTCGGTGCCGAGCGCGACCGTCGCGCTGACGTTCACCGCGCGCAGCGATAACGGGTCGATCGGGTTCGGCCAGCGGTCGACCCTGACGACGACGGGGATTCCGGACTATGTGAAGATCTCGGATATCGTCACCATCGGTGGGCGACCTCTGATCGTGACGGATATCTCGGGCAATGAGCTTGAGGTCTATCCCTATCCACCGGCGAGCGAAACCTCGGGGCAGGTGATCTGCCTGATCGGCGGCGTTGTCTCGACCTTTGGCAATGATGCGGGGCTGACCTGGATCGACGGAATAACGTCGCTGCGCTGTGGCACGGCGTTGCGCGCCGGGTCGCTCTATGGCTGCTCGATCGGCAAGCTGCACGCGGATTTCTGTGGCGTCGGCATCGTGCTCGGGTTCAGCAATCTGAGCTCGGCGCGGCGGATCTCGATCGAAGGGGCCTATTTCGAGAGTACCGGGCACCACATCGTCCATACCGGGTCATTGAGCGCGTCGGTGGTGATCGAGAACCCCAATGATCTCGACTTCGACAAGGTCACGCGGCTGATCTATCACGACAGCACCGACACCCCCGTGCAGACCGAGCTGCCGGGAACCACGATCGTTGCCGACACGATCTATACCCGTACGGCCCAGCTCGGCTATGGGCGGACGCCCTCGGTCATGACGCTCTCGAACCGGCCCGACAAGAACCGGTTCCATTCGGTGCGCAACTCGTATGTGGTGCAACTCGACTATGAGGAGAGCCTGGACAGGCTTTATGGGCTGAACACGGTCGAGGTCTATCTGTTCGGCACCGGGGCCAACAACCAACCCACCGGCGCCATCACCATCGAACCCACCGCGGACGAGATCGCCCGCGGCGTCACGATCGGAGGTGCGACGGCGCTGAACGTCCCGGACAGTCCTTATCCGGTTTTTGTCTTCCTGCGCTATGACACAAGCACACTCAGATGGCAGGTCAACATGACCGAGTTGACACCGCCGATCACCCCAAACGCTGCAATCACAGGCCCGTCGGGCGGTGGGACGGTGGATAGCCAGGCGCGCACGGCGATTAACGCAATCCTCACCACCTTGCGCGATCAAGGCCTGGTCACCAGTTGACAGCCGATGGGTGGGGCCAGATGGGGGGTCCGGGCGCTTCGGCGCCCGGGCCTTCGCCGTATCTGGGGGTCAGCGTGGTGATCCGCGCCCGCATGAGACGGGTTTTTGCTGATCCAGCCCCGGTCACTTATCCAGCCCCGGTCACTTATCCAGCGCCGATCACTCATCCAGCATCGGTTGCTTATCCAGCGCCGGTTACTTATCGAGCCCCGGCAGCAGGCCCCGCAATCCCTGGGCCATCATGCCCATCGCGATGGCGATCAGCAGCATCCCCATCACCCGGGTGACCACCCCCATGCCCGAGGCGCCAAGCCGCTTGTTGATCACCGGGGCCGAGTTGAAGAACAGCCAGACAACCACCGACATCGCAATGATCACGCCCGAAATCTCGACCTTGCCCATGAAATGCGTGTGCTGGCGTGCCGAGACCAGAACCGCCACCATCGCACCCGGCCCCGCAACGATGGGGATCGCCAGCGGCACGATGGCGATCGACTGACGCTGGGCCGCGTCCCGGTCCTCGTTCTCGGAATGCTTGTGATCGTTGCGGTTGGACAGCATGTTCATACCGATGGTCAGAACGATCAGGCCCCCGGCCGCGCGCAGTGCGTCGACCGAGATGCCAAAGAACTTCAGGATCGCGTCCCCGCCCCAGGCCACCACCAACAGCGTGATCGCCGAGGCGATGGCGCAGCTGCGCGCGACCCGCCGGCTTTCGGCCGGGCTCTGGCGTGCGGTCAGCCCCGCGAACAGCGCGACATTGCCGACCGGGTTCATCATCGAGAACAGAGTCACGGCGAAGGAAACGAGGAGGGCTTCGTCGAGCATGTGCGCAGCATCCCATCGGCATTCTTTTGGGCGACCAGATCTCGCCGTTCGAGCGCTAGTGGGTATCAAAGCATCGCCCGCTCAACAACCGATTGTATCGCCCGGTGCGTCCATCTGCGCTGAATGGTTCCACTTGAGCCGGGGCCACGGTAAGGATGTGTCATGAAAAGGGGCATCGATATCTGCCTCAGCGCGGTGGCGCTGATTCTGACGGCGCCGCTGATGCTGGCGATCGCGGTGGCGATTCTGATGAGCATGGGGCGCCCGGTGCTGTTTCGCCAGACCCGCCCGGGGCTGGGTGGGCGGCCCTTTGACATCCTCAAATTCCGCACCATGCGGGCGGGACCGGGCACCGATGCCGACCGGCTGACACCGGTGGGGCGGCTGCTGCGGCGCAGTTCGCTTGACGAATTGCCCGAGCTGATCAATATCCTCAAGGGGGATATGAGCATGGTCGGCCCGCGCCCCTTGCTGATGGCGTATCTTCCGCTTTACTCACCAGAACAGGCGCGCCGGCACGAGGTGCGCCCGGGCCTGACCGGCTGGGCGCAGGTGAACGGGCGCAACAATCTCGACTGGCCGGAACGATTTGCCCATGATGTCTGGTATGTCGACAACCGCTCGACCGCGCTCGACTTTCGCATCATGCTGATGACCGCCGCCTGCCTGGTGCGCGGCGAAGGCATCAACGCCGAGGGGCAGGCGACCATGGCGCCCTTTCGTGGCGATCCGGACGCCGGGCGAGAGGCGGCGGAATGACGCCGCTGGATCCCGGATACGTCGAAAGCGCCGAACTGCGCGAGATGGGCTTTGCCGCCATCGGCGAGGATGTCTCCATCGGGCGCAATTGTACCGTGATCGGGGCGGCGAACATCTCGATCGGCAATCATGTGCGCATCGATGGGCCCACGGCGATCATCGCGGCGCGCGGCGCGCTGACAATCGGTGACTATGTGCATATCGGCGGTGGCTGTCATCTGAGCTGTGCCGGCGGGATCGAGATGGCGGATTTCGCCGGACTGTCCCAGGGGGTCCGGCTCTATTCCGCAACCGATGACTATAGCGGCGGCGCGCTGACCAATCCGATGGTCCCGGCGCGGTTCACCAATGTGCGCATGGGGCCCGTGCGGCTGGGGCGCCATGTGATCCTGGGCGCGGGATCGGTGGTGCTGCCCCGGATCGAGATCGGCGAGGGCAGCGCGGTGGGCGCTCTGACGCTGGTCAACGCCTCGCTGGCGCCCTGGGGGATCTATGCGGGTCAGCCCGCGCGCTGGCTGCTCGCCCGCTCGCGGGATCTGCTCGAGATGGAGGCCGCGTTCCTGTGCGAACAGGCGGCCCCGGAAGGCGGAGCGTGAGCCGGTGCTGAACACGCCCTTTCCCGACTGGCCGAGCTATACCGAAGAGGAGGCCGAGGCTGTCGCCCGGGTCCTGCTCTCGAACCGGGTCAATGCCTGGACCGGTGGCGAGGTCCGGGCGTTCGAGGACGCTTTCGCGCGGTTCGCGGCCAGCGATCATGCAATTGCGGTGGCCAACGGGACGCTGGCGCTCGATCTGGCGCTGCATGGTCTGGGCATCGGGGCGGGGGATGAAGTCATCGTGACGCCCCGCAGCTTTGTCGCCTCGGCCTCCTGCATCGCCAATGCCGGGGCCAGACCCGTCTTTGCCGATGTGGATGCCGACAGTCAGAACATCACGCCCGATACCGTTGCGCCCCTGATCACCGCGCGCACCCGCGCGATCCTTTGCGTTCATCTCAATGGCTGGCCCTGCGACATGCCGGGCCTTCGTGATCTGGTCGCGGGGCGCGGGATCGCGCTGATCGAGGATTGCGCCCAGGCCCATGGCGCAAGGCTCGACGGTACACCGGTCGGCGGATTGGGCGATGTGGCAGCCTGGTCGTTCTGCCAGGACAAGATCATGACCACGGGCGGCGAAGGCGGCATGGTCACCACCAGCGACACCCGGCTCTGGAAGCGGATGTGGGCGTTCAAGGACCATGGCAAGGATTGGGACGCGGTCCAATCCGGGCAGCATCCCCCGGGCTTTCGCTGGCTGCATCAGAGCCTTGGCACCAATTTCCGCCTGACCGAGATGCAGGCGGCGATCGGGCGCATCCAGCTCGGCCGCATGCCCGACTGGCACCGTGCCCGTGTCGCCAATGCGCGGGCGATCATGGACGCCGCGCGGGAACTGCCCCTGTTTCGCGTGCCAGAGGTGCCGCCCCGGGTCGCGCATGGCTTCTACCGGCTCTATCTCTTTCTCTCCGATGCGGCTGTCGCGGCGGGCGCCGACCGCGATGCCCTGATCGGGCGTATCAATCAGGCAGGCGTGCCCTGTCGCCAGGGGATCTGCC
>JBCCHW010000116.1:0-11322 GCA_039028555.1 Pseudomonadota bacterium
GGTTGTCTTTCTTTGCGCGACACTCGGCTTCGGTGTGATCACCGCATTGGCTTGGATCCTGTTCCGGATCGACCGGGCCAATCATGAGGCGGCAAACCGCGCCAATGAAGGCATCGGCTGGTCGGCTGTCGAGGAAGAGAATGCGCGCCGGATGGCAAAATGGCGCGCCGAGCAATCGAAGGACGAGGACCAATGATCAGCGGCGCCATAATCGGGGCGGCGGTTGCGGGCCTGCTTCCCTTTGCCATGAAATACGCCCCCGCCGCCGCCAAGGGCCGCGAGGGGGTGATCCTGCAAATCGCCGTGGGCGCCGTGATCGGCCTCGTCCTCGGCCTGATCTTCTGACAACGGAGAAAAATATGCTTGAAATCAAAGGGCTCGAAGTCAAACTTGAGGAAGAAGACAAGGAAATCCTCAAAGGTGTAGATCTGACCGTCGAGCCGGGGACCGTGCATGCGATCATGGGCCCGAACGGGTCGGGCAAGTCGACGCTGTCTTATGTGCTCGCGGGCCGCGACGGGTATGAGGTGACCGGCGGGTCTGCCACGCTCGAGGGCGAGGACATCCTCGAGATGGATCCCGAAGAGCGCGCGGCGGCGGGGCTCTTCCTCGCGTTCCAGTACCCGGTCGAGATCCCCGGCGTGGGCAACATGACCTTTCTGCGCACCGCGCTCAACTCGCAGCGAAAGGCGCGCGGCGAGGCGGAAATCTCCGCCCCCGATTTTCTCAAGCTGATCCGCGCCAAGGGCAAGGAGCTCAACATCAACGCCGACATGCTGAAACGCCCGGTGAATGTGGGCTTTTCCGGCGGCGAGAAAAAGCGCAACGAAATCCTCCAGATGGCGATGCTGGAGCCCCGGATGTGCATCCTGGACGAGACCGACTCAGGCCTCGATGTCGACGCGATGAAGCTGGTCTCGCACGGTGTCAACGCGCTGCGCGATGCGGGCCGGGCGTTTCTGGTGATCACCCATTACCAGCGCCTGCTCGACCATATCAAACCCGATGTGGTGCATATCATGTTTGACGGGCGCATTGTGCAAAGCGGCGGGCCCGAGCTTGCGCTCAAGGTCGAGAACGAGGGCTATGCCCATCTGACGGCGGCGTGAGGCAGCCATGGTAAGCGAAGCAAAACGTACCGGGGCTGAAAAGCTCCTCGCCGCCCTGCCGATGCCCGGCATCGAGGGCACACCCGAGGCCGGCTGGGCCCGCGAGGCGCGCGCCCGTGCCCGCGCCCGGATGCTGGATGCCGGCGCGCCGGTGAAACGCGACGAGTATTGGAAATACACCGATCCGACCCCGCTGACCGCGCCGCTGGCCGAAGTGACCGAGGCCGAGGACGCCGCCGGCGCTGCCCATCCCTTTCCCGAGGTTGACCGCGCCCGCTTCATCAATGGCCGCTTTCGCGCCGATCTGACGACGGTGCCCCAAGGCGTTGCCATGCTGGCCCTTTCCGAGGCGCTCTACCAGGATCTCGGCATCGCGCGCACGCTTTATGGTGTGCTCGAGGCCGCGGGGCAGGAAAAGGTCGCCCGCCCGCTCGCCGCCCTCAACACCGCCTGCGCCACCGACGGGGTGGTGATCCAGGCAACCGGCAAGGCCACGCTCCATATCGAGCAGAGCCATGTGGGCGAGGGGGCCAGCCTGCTCCACCACGTGATCCGGGTGGAGACGGGGGCCGAGCTGACCCTGCTCGAATCGGGCACGACCTCGAACACGGTGATGGAGGTGGTGCTGGCCGACGGGGCGGTGTTCAACCATATCCGCCTGCAGACGGGCGAGCGTATCCCCTCGGCCACCCATATCTTTGCCGATGTGGCCGCCGATGCGGCGTTCAAGAGCTTTACCTTTTCCGCCGATGGCGCGCTGACCCGCAACGAGGTGGTGATGACCATGTCGGGCGACCAGGGCTCGGGCCATATCGCAGGGGCGGTGATGGGGCAGGGCCGCTCGCATGTCGACAACACCGTCTTTGTCACCCATGACGCGGTCGATTGCGAAAGCCGCCAGGTGTTCAAGACCGTGCTGGCCGACCGGGCGGCAGGCGTTTTCCAGGGCAAGATCTATGTCAAGCCCGGCGCGCAAAAGACCGACGGCTATCAGATCAGCCAGGCGGTTCTGTTGACCGACGGGGCGGAGTTTCTGGTCAAGCCCGAGCTCGAGATCTATGCCGATGATGTCGCCTGCTCGCATGGCTCCACCACCGGCGGGCTGGACGAGACCGCGCTCTTTTACCTGCGTTCGCGCGGGGTGAGCCGGGCCGAGGCCGAGGCGATGCTGGTCGCCTCGTTCGTCGACGAGGCGATTGCCGAAATCGCCGATCAGGACCTGGCCGATCTGATGCGCGCCGAGGTTGCCCGCTGGATGGCCACCCGGTGACAGCCGCGCGCCAACCGGGCCTCCCCTGGCAGGTGCTGAGCGCGTGGGGCGACCTGCGCGCCAGCTATCGCCGCCTGATGGCGACCCGGCCGACCGAGGGCAAGCTGCTCGCCATCGCCATGCTGTCGGGGCTGGTCGCCTTTTTGCAGTGGGCGATGTTGTTCCGGTTCTCGGGCGAGGGGGTCGGCCTCAGCGACCCGGAGCTTTTGTCGCGCACGGGCGCCCAGTTTATCAGCGCGATCCTCTATCGCACGCTGATGCTCTATCTGCTGGCGGCGGTCTTTGCGCTGGTGCTCGGCCGGTTCGGCGGCACGGGCGGCTGGGTGCGCACCCGGGCGGCGGTATTCTGGGCCGCGCTGATCGCCGCGCCTGTCATGTTCGTGCTCGCGGGCCTCGGCGCGGTTTTCGCCGGCACGCTACCCCCGGTTGCGCTCGAGGGGCTGGCACAGCTTTCGCGGTTGCTTCTGGTCTATGTGCTGGCGGTTCTGCTGGCCGAGGCGCATGGATTTACCCGTGTCTGGCCTGTCTTTGCCGGAATTGTGGTCGTCTCGATCGCAATGATTGCGTTGACCGGTGCGCTGCTGCATATGGACTGAGCTATGATTGCAGCCGTTTCCCATAATCTTGCGGAGGGTTTGTTCCGCCCCCGCCTCTCGGTGCGCCGGATGCTGGATCTTCGCTTTGGCATGGCCGAGTCGGCGATGCTGGTGGTGTTCGGCTATGCGCTGTCCGAGATTTTCTCGCGCCTGATCGTGCCGGAGCTTGTCGGCGGGCGCGGGCTCGAAAGCTATTTGTTCGAACTGCTGGGCACCGGGCTGGGCGTGATCCTGTTCGCGGCACTGATCTGCTGGCCGCCGCAGATTTTTGGCGGCAAGGGGGTGTGGGAGGATTCGCTGCGCGCCTCCGCCTGGCTGTCGGTCCTGACCAGCGTGATCTCGCCGCTGTTTCTGTTCGCCGAGGCGGCGCTGCCCCAGGGGCTGAGCCTTGCGGATATCCTCTCCAACCCGCAGGCAGCCGCCGATGGCGGCAGCTTTCCCCCGGGCGTGGGCACCGCGCTGATGATGGTGCTGCTTTATGGGTTCTGGAGCCTGTGGCTGACCGCCAGTTGCATCGCCGAGGTGCACCGGTTTCGCAGCACCTGGACGGTTTTCGTGGTGATGATCTTTATCAATATCTGCTTCACGATCATCCTTGGCGGGCTGATGCGATGAACGAGGTGTCTCTGTACGATGCGCTAAAAGGAAAGCCGATGTACGATGTCGACAAGATCCGCCAGGATTTCCCGATCCTCGGGCGCAAGATCCACGACAATGTCGATCTGGTCTATCTCGACAACGGCGCCTCGGCGCAAAAGCCGAAATCGGTGATCGACGCCGTCAGCGAGGCTTACTCCCACGAATACGCCAATGTGCACCGGGGCCTGCATTTCCTCTCGAACCTCGCGACCGACAAATACGAGAGCGTGCGCGCCAAGATCGCCGGGTTCCTGGGCGCCGGCGAGGACGAGATCATCTTTACCTCGGGCTCGACCGAGGCCTTCAACCTCGTCTCCTATGCCTGGGCCGCCCCCCGGCTGGAACCCGGTGACGAGATCATCCTCAGCATCATGGAGCACCACGCCAATATCGTGCCGTGGCATTTCCTGCGCGAACGTCAGGGGGTGGTGCTGAAATGGGTCGACGTGGATGTGAACGGCGATCTGGACCCCCAGGCGGTGATCGAGGCGATCGGGCCCCGCACCCGGATGATCTGTATCACGCATATGTCCAACGTGCTGGGCACCGTGGTGGATGTGAAGAGCATCTGCCGGGCCGCGCGCGACCGCGGCGTGGTGACCGTGATCGACGGCTCGCAATCGGCGGTGCACATGCCCGTTGATGTGGCCGATATCGGATGCGATTTCTTTGCCCTGACGGGGCACAAGCTCTATGGCCCCTCGGGCTCGGGCGCGCTTTTTGCCCGGGCCGAGCGGATGGCGGAGATGCGCCCCTTCATGGGGGGTGGCGACATGATCCACGAGGTTACGCGCGACGACGTCTCCTACACCACCGGCCCGCTGAAATTCGAGGCGGGCACGCCGCCGATTGTCCAGATGATCGGTCTGGGGGCCGCCATCGACTATGTCGAGGCGCTGGGGATGGAGAACATCGCGGCGCATGAGCGTGACCTGCGCGACTATGCCCGCGACCGGCTGGACGGGCTCAACTGGCTCACCGTCAATGGCCGCTCGGCCGGCAAGGGCGCGATCTTTTCCTTTACCATGGAGGGGGGCGCCCACCCCCATGACATCTCCACCATCATCGACCGCAAGGGGGTCGCGGTGCGCGCGGGCCACCATTGCTGTCAGCCCCTGATGGGGCATCTGGGGGTAAGCGCCACCTGCCGGGCGAGCTTTGGCCTCTACAACACCCGCTCGGAGGTCGACAAACTGATCGACGCGCTCGAGCTCAGCCACGAGCTGTTGGGCTGAGGCCGGCGGGTCTGTCGGATCGACGGCGGATCGGGTAAACTCTCGCCTGCGGCCCCGTTGCCGGGCCGCGTGACGGGGAGGCGACCGATGGGCTATATCATCACCATTCCAGGCGCGATCGCGCTGATCGGGATCTCTGGCGTGATCGGTGCCTTCTGGCTCGCCCGCGATCTGGGCCTGCGCGACGCAACGGCGGGGATCCTGTTGATGGCCTATACGCTGACAATCGGCGGGCTGGTCAGCATCGGCGGGCCCGGCAGCGTGCTGCCCGGCATCCCCGATCTTGCCGCCGTGGTGCCCTGGGTGATGGGTGCCGCCATCGTGATCGGCTTGGTCGCCGGGGTCATGAAGCGCGGCGACACCGCGCCCTGAGCCCGTCGGCGCGTGCGCAACCGGATCTGATCGAACCGGTCTTGCTCTAGCGCCCCCGGGGCGTCAGAACCATCACGCCGACAGCCCCCGCTGCCGCCTCTTCATCCGACATCGAGATCGGCACCACATCGCCCCGCGCCCACATGTCCGAAAAGTGATCGTACCACTTGCTGAACGGGTGGCCCGACTGGCCGGTGCCGATGATCCCGACCGAGCGGTTGAGATCGGCAAAGTCATAGACGAGGCGCAACCCCGCAGCGTTGATGTTGTCAAAGGTATTGGGCGGGCGCCCGGAATACATGCCGCGATTGAGCGTGAAGCTGCCGCCCGAGGTCTCCTGCACGATGTTCAGGAACACGCCCAAGGGCCCGGCAAGGCCAAAGGGCTGGTGCTTGTGCACCGCCTTGTGGACCCGTCCCCAGCGCCAGGCATCCAGATCATCGCCGAACGCATCGCGCAGGGCGGCCAGCGCGTCGTCCAGCGCCAGTTCCGCGATCTGGGGGCAGGTTTCGACCTCGGTCGTCTTGTCGATATCGCACCACAGGCTCGCCCCGTCGATGTCGCGAAAGACCCGCTCCACGAACAGCGGCCGGGGCCCCTCGATCTCGCGAAACAGCGGCCCCAGTTCGTCCAGCGCCAGGCGCCGGGTCAGATGCTGCATCCATTCGGCAAAGATCAGCGGCTCGGGTGCGTGCTGGTTCATCTCGCCGGTCCAGTTGCGCAAGGCTTCCAGGGCGGCGGCCTTGACCGGGTCGGGCTCGGCCGCATCGCCCCACCACATCTCGCGCGCGATCAGCGGCAGGACCGAGCGGGCCATCTCGCTGACGGTATCGTTCTGCAGGGCGACAAAGCTGTCGCGCGAGTGAAAGGCCCGGCCCGACAGCTCCTTGACCAGCCGCTGGATGCGATAGGGATAGCCCCAGTAAAACGAGATGTTGTCGGGAAAGGGATCATCGGTGATCCGGTTGTTGGCATTGGCGACCGCGCCCTCGATCGGGCGCGTAACGCGCGGGTTCAGCCCGGGCGGGCGCATGCCCAGCCAGTCATTCTCGGCGATCCAGCCGGGCGAGGGGATGCGCCCGCGGCTGCGGCTCAGCGGGCTGCGCTCGGGCAGGGCGCCGGCGGTGACCATGCCGACGGCGGAATCGTCTGCCATGATGATGTTCTGCGCAGGCGCCACGGCCAGGGCGGCGGCCTCGACCGTCTCGTGCAGTTCGCGCGACCGCATCAACAGGTGCAGGCCCGACATGGTGGTGTCTTTCGGATTGAGGCCGGTCCAGCTGAGGGCGGCCACATGCCCCTCGGGCGTCACCTTGTCGGCCCCGAACTGGCTGCCGGTCAGCACCGGCCCGTGGCGGCTGGCGCGCACGGTCTCGCTCAGCGTCGCCTCGCCCGCCACATCGATGCGGATGGCGCGGGTGTCAAAGCGTTCCCAGCCATCCGGGGTGCGGTATTCCTCGCCGTTGGCGGGGTTGACCTCCTCGATAAAGATGTCCTGATCGTCGGCGCCCGTGGTGGTCAGGCCCCAGCCGACCGTGCCGTTATGCCCGATCAGCACCGCCGGAATGCCGGGGATGGTCCCGCCGATGGCGCCAAGCTCACCCCCCGCCAGATCGGCGAGATACCAGATCGAGGGGGCCTGCAACCACAGATGCGGGTCGCTCGCGAGCAGGGGCTTGCCGCTGGAGGTGCGCGTCCCGTCCACCGCCCAGGCGTTCGAGGCGCCCGAAAACTCCGGGCGGTGCGGCGGCATCCAGGGCAGGTCCGGCAGGTCCGGTGCCGGCTCGCCGCGCGCGGCAAACCGTGCGCCCGCAAACAGCTCCGAGAACCGGGGCGCGGTGGTGATCGCCTCGCTGGGATAGTCGGGCAGGATATCCGCGACCCGCTCGGGCTCCAGCGCCAGCTGGAACTGGCCGCGCCGGATCTCGCGCCGTGCGGCCCCGGTCAGGTTCAGCGCCATCATCTTGAGGATCGCCAGGCTGTCCGCCGGGATCCAGGGTGTCAGCCCGCCGGAAAAGACAAAGAACTCCGGTGCGCCGCGCCCCAGCGCATCGGTGTTCACATGGCGGATCCAGGCGTTCACCCCCTCGGCATAGGCCTCGAGCGCCGCCACCGTTTCGGGTGACTGGTGATCGAGCGCGCGGCTCGCATGCCCATAGATGTCCAGCGTCTTGACCAGCCGGTCCAGCGGCACGCCGCGCGCCCCGAAATAGGTCGAAAGCCGCCCCTGCGCCGCGCGTCGCGCCAGCTCCATCTGCCACAACCGGTCCTGCGCATGCATCGCGCCCAGCGCGAACCAGGCGTCCGGCTCGGTCTCCGCCCGGATATGCGGGATCGCATTGGCATCGCGTGTCACCGTCACCGGCGCACCCAGCCCGTTCATGGTGATCTCGCCCTCGTAATCCGGCAACGAACCCGAGATCAGGTGCCACGCGATCCCCGCCGCGACCAGCAGCGCCACCAAAAGCCCGATTACCAGCCTCAGAAGAAGCCTTAGAACGCCTGCCATATAAATTGCGCTCCCTGCACCCAGCCGCGCTTGACCCGTCCCGCCGCTTCGCGCAGACATAAGGCCTCGTGAGGTGCCCGTTCAATCAGAAGGGGCGCGAGGGTTCAACCTCGGCAATGATCTGACCGCGATGGAGGGCACGATGGCAAAGGTTACATTCCTGGGACTGGGAGTGATGGGCTACCCGATGGCGGGGCATCTCGCGGCAAGGGGGCACGACGTCACCGTCTATAACCGCACCGCGGCCAAGGCCGACAAATGGGTGACCGAGCATGGCGGCGCCATGGCGCCAACCCCGGTCGCGGCGGTGGCGGGGGCCGAGTTCGTCATGTGCTGTGTCGGCAACGACAACGATCTGCGCTCGGTCGTCACCGGTGAGGACGGCGCGCTGGCGGGGATGACCTCGGGCACTGTCTTTGTCGATCACACCACCGCCTCTGCCGCCGTGGCGCGTGAGCTGCACGAGGCCGCGGCCGGGCAGGGGGTCGGCTTTGTCGACGCTCCGGTCTCCGGCGGGCAGGCCGGGGCCGAGAACGGCGTGCTGACGGTGATGTGCGGTGGCGATGCCGAGGTATACGCCCGCGCCGAGCCGATCATCGAGTGCTATGCCCGCGCCTGTCGTCTGATGGGCGGCCCCGGGGCCGGGCAACTCACCAAGATGGTCAACCAGATCTGCATCGCCGGCCTTGTCCAGGGCCTGGCCGAGGGCGTGCAGTTCGCGCAAAAGGCCGGCCTCGACGGGGCCGCGGTGTTCGACGTGATCGGCAAGGGCGCCGCGGGCTCGTGGCAGATGGACAACCGCCACGAGACGATGCTGGGCGACAAGTTCGACTATGGCTTTGCCGTTGACTGGATGCGCAAGGATCTGGGCATCTGCCTCGAAGAGGCCAAGGCCAACGGCGCCCGCCTGCCGGTGACCGCGCTGGTCGACCAGTTCTATGGCGAGGTGCAGGACATGGGCGGCGGGCGCTGGGACACCTCGTCGCTGCTCAAACGCCTCACGCGATAAACCATGGTGCGTGGTGGGGTGCTGATCGGCGATCTCCGGAGCTACCCGGATGATTTTCCCCAGGTGGCCATCTGGGTCTGGCAGCAATGGCGCGCGCTCGAACCCGGGCGGCGCCTGACCGAGGCCGAGCAGGCCGTTGCCGAAGAGTTCATCAACCACGACGCGCCCTTTCCCGCCTGTTTCGTCGCCTTTCACGGCGGCACGCTGGTCGGCATGGCCAATCTGTCGGGCCCCGACAGCGATATCGCCGCGCCCTATGATGCGGCCTCGCCCTGGATCAGCAGCGTTTTCGTGCCCGAAACCCATCGCGGGCGCGGGATCGCGCTGTCGATACTCACCCACATCGTCGAGGCAGCGCGCGCCGCCGGGATCGAGGATCTTCACGTTCACACCACCGACGGGCACGAGCTTTACCGCAAGGCCGGCTTTCACGAGATCGGCAAGGCCGACTATCTGGGGCGCGAGACCACGGTCATGCGGATGACGCTTTGATCCCCGATCTGCCGCCGCTGCCCCTGCCTGACACGATCACCCAGCGCCATCTCACCCTTGCCACCGGGCTTGAAATGCATGTGCTGGAGGCAGGCGACCCGGACGCGCCGCTGATGCTGTTGCTGCATGGCTTCCCCGAGCTTGGCTATTCGTGGCGCCGGGTGATGCCGGCACTCGCCGGCGCCGGCTACCGCGTGGTGGCCCCCGATCTGCGCGGCTATGGCCGCACCACCGGTTGGGACGGGCGCTATCACGGCGATCTGGCGAGCTTTTCGATGCCGCAGCTGGTGCGCGACGTCACCGCGCTGGTCCGGGCGCTGGGGCGGGCGCATGTCGACTGTACGGTGGGGCACGATTTCGGCTCGCCGCTCACCGCCTGGGCGGCCCTGCTCCGGCCGGATGTCTTTCACCGCGCCGTGCTGATGAGCGCCCCCTTTGGCGGCCCGCCGCCGCTGGCCGCACCCGACAGGAACCCCGATCCCGGCCTTGGCGCGCTCAGCCCCCCGCGCAAGCATTACCAATGGTACTACTCAACGCCCGAGGCGAATGGCGAGATGTGGGGCGCCCCGCAGGGGCTTCATGCGTTCCTGAGGGCATATTTTCACATGAAGAGCGCGGACTGGGCGCCCAACCAGCCCCAGCCGCTATGCGCGTGGTCGGCCGGGGAGCTTGCGCGCCTCCCCGATTACTATGTGATGCAACAGGCCCACAGCATGGCGGACGCGGTCGCCCCGGCGATGCTTGACGCCGCCGCGGCCGAGGCCTGTGCCTGGCTGACCGAGGCGGACCTCGCTGTGTTCACCGCCGAATATGCCCGCACCGGCTTTCAGGGCGGGCTGAACTGGTATCGCTGCGCCACCGGCCCGCATTACGGGCGCGAGCTGTCGGTGTTCGACGGCCAGCCAATCGCCGTTCCGATCGCCTTTGTTGCCGGGGCGGCGGACTGGGGCTATCGCCAGGTGCCCGGCGCGCTCGAGGCGATGGAGACCACCGCCTCTGCCGACTATCGCGGCACCACCCTGATCCCCGGCGCCGGGCACTGGGTGCAACAGGAACAGCCCGAGGCGACCGCCCGGGCCATTCTCGACTTTATGGCCTGATCGGCCCGGCCCGAAGCGGTTGGGCGTAGCGCGGCGTTTGTGCTACGCTCGCGGCGGGAGAGCAAGGGAGACCGATCGGATGAGACACAAACCCCGAACGGTGCGGTTACGCGCCACCATAGCGGCAACCTGTCTGGGCTGCGCGAGCCTGGCACCCGGGGCGATGGCGCAAGGCACGGTCGAGCAGGTTCTGGAGCGGGCAACCTCGGCCTGCGTTGAATCGCTCGAGACCGATCACGGTGTCGTCGAGGTGAGCGGGATGGAGGCGTGGATGAACAACCTGCGCCCCTTTGTCTCTGGCAACGCGGTTTTCAATACCGGCAATACCGGCTTTTTCCGCTGCACGGTCAGCCACGGACAAGTCAGCGCGGTGCGGTTCTGGGATCAGGACCCGTCTGGCAATCTGCCCAGGATCGACCCGGTCGATTTCGGCGCCGGCCCGGATGCGGCCGAGACGCCGGTCGATCCCGGCACCGGTGGATTGCCGAAATACGACCCCGCCCAGCCGAAATTCGTTCCGGCGAAATAGCCGCCCCCGGCCCCGCAACATCGCGCCAAGTCGCGCCCGATCGGGGGGCCGCGATCTCAAATCGCGATCTGTCGTGACCGGATCGCGCGATCCCGATGCGATCCTTTCAGGGATTTTCGGGGCTTTTCAGCGGCCGCTCTGCGCGCTATCAGGCGCCGAGTGAATGCCGGAGGAACCGATGCCCTACACGACCTTTGACCGCGCCGTCAAAATCGCCCCCTCCATCCTCAGTGCCGATTTCGCCAATCTGGGCGCCGAATGCCGTGCGATCGAGGAACAGGGATGCGATTGGGTGCATGTGGACGTGATGGACGGGCACTTTGTCCCGAATATCACAATCGGACCAAACGTTTGCGCGGCCCTGCGCCCGCATATCAGGGGGGTCATGGATGTCCACCTGATGATCGCCCCGGCCGACCCGTATCTGGAGGCCTTTGCCAAGGCGGGCTCCGACGTCATCAC
>JBCCHW010000117.1:0-11136 GCA_039028555.1 Pseudomonadota bacterium
GAAGCGGCCGCCAACACCCTCACCAACCCCCAGCTCGACCCCTACGGCAAAATCCCCGAATTCAAATTCTCCGCATGCCGCATCAGCAAGGCAGACAACCCGGCGGTGGCAGCAGAATAAGCGACCCCGATAACCGCCGGGACGATCAGGGAACCTGCGTCAACCCGTGATCTCGATGGGTTGACCGCCGTTCTCGCCGGAGATGTCGTGTTTCGCCCGCCGACCTATCGGGTGGCCCGGCCTGTTGGGTGGCCCGACCAGTTGGGTGGAATGGCAAGGGCGCGACCCGGTGGCGATCCTGCCGGAACATGTGTCGCAGCCGGTCCGACGGGCCGAACCATGCCCCGGAGTTTCAGGCCAGGAGCGGGGATCTCGGCATTGTCGGCGTCGGTCTGATCACCACCAACGCGGCGGGGATTATCACCGAATTCGAGGTTGTCGCCCGCCCCCGCAAACCGGTCTGTGCGCTGCGCGAGGCGATGATGACCCGCGTGATGAAAGACCCGCGGAGGCTGAAACACGCCATATGAGCCCTCGACAACGGGCGTTGACACAGCCCCGATCCTAGCCCGGCTTTCTGGCGCTGAGGATCTTGCAACTGGGGTTTGCGACGTAAAAGGCGATCGACCCGGCGATCTCGGCTGTCACCGCGGGACAGCGCAGCCCATGCCAGGTGATCTCGCAAAGCCCGGCGCGTGTGAGGCATGTCTGGTGCACCTCTCGGCTCCACTGCCAGATGTTCACGCAATCTGTTCCGATGTTGAGGCTGAGGTGGTTCCCGCAAAGCACCGAATAGTCAAAACCACAGACCTCTTTCATCCGCGGATCGGGGTTTGCAAAGTCGAAGTCGGGACTGATGGTATAGGTTACAAACCGCCCGCCGGGTTTGAGATTGCGGGCGATGAGATCTGCCATCGCCTGAAGCTGCCCCTGGGTTTCGGCGTAGTGAAACAGATACATCGCGGTGACGAGATCGACGGGCCTGTCCAGCTGGAAGGTTCTGTCGCGCGCATCCAGCACGGTGTAGCGCAGCACGGACGCGCCCTTGCCCGTGCATGGCGCCGCATGTTCTTTGGCCCGGCGGATCATCTCGGGCGAGAGATCGGCCCCCAGGACCGAGGCCGCGCCCGCCCTGACCAAGGCCCGCGCCGTGCGCCCCTCGCCACAGGCGAGATCCAGGACAGATTGCCCACCAACCGGGCCCAGCACGTCAAAGAAGGAATGCATCTCGACGATCCGATACGGGCTGTCGGCCTCGCTCCAGTGCTGATAGGTCCCTGCGAAATCGTCATATTCGGGCATCTGCCCCTCCCGTTCCGCGCTCCCGTCTGCCATCCTCGGCCCGGATTGCACCGTAAAGAGCGGGGCATCTCGGCCAAGCCGCCATTGGCGCCGCGTGGTCAGCCCTGGCGCGCCGTATCGAGGAGCGTAACGATTTTGACGTGAAATGGGAGCCGTCGGCGCTATTCTCTCACCAGGCCTGACGCGTAATCCCGGCGGGCCCGAGGTACAGATCGGCCAGAACCGGAGCTCTATCGACATGGTGGGCAAATGACACAAGACAGGGATATCGTGCTGATCCACGGCGCCTATGCCGGACCCTGGAGCCTCGACACCTATCGCGGGTTCTTGGACGCACGGGGCTGGCGGTGTCACGTGCCGGCGCTTCGTCACCACGACCTTCCCCCGGGCGCCGAGCCGGACCCGGCATTCGCCGAGACGAGCATCCTGGATTACACCGCCGATATCGCGGCCTTTGCCGAACAGTTCGAGACGCCCCCCGTCCTTTTGGGGCATGCCGTCGGCGGCTTGATCGCACAAAAGGTGGCGGCCCGGGGACTGGCGAGCGGGGTCGTGCTGATCAACCCGAACGCCCCGTGGGGCATGTTGCCCGAAACGGATGACGAGCGGGCGGTCGCCCGGGCCTTTATGGCGCAGGGGCCGTTTTGGGCCGAGCTGAACCATGTAACCTTTGACCTGATGGCGCCCTTTGCCCTGAACAAGCTTGACGAGGCAACCCGGCATGCCGTGTTCGAGCGGCTGGGGCCGGAATCGGGGCGCGTGATGTTCGAGATGTTCTTTTGGATGTTCGACGACCGGCGGGCCATTGCGGTCGACTATGACGGCGTCACCTGCCCGGTTCTGGTAGTCTCGGGCGAAGAGGACCGGGCCGTGCGCCATCAGGTTGGCGCAGAGGTCGCCAAACGATACGGGGCGCGGGGGCGCTTTCACCTCGCACCCGGGCATGCGCATTTCCTGTTCATGGAGCCGGGGTGGGAGGCGGTCGCGCAGATCTGCGCCGATTGGCTGGATGAGACCATCGTGGACAGATCATGAAACGCATGTACCAGGGGAGCAGGCCATGACCGACGGCACCCGGATCGCGATCATCGGCGGCGGCCCGGCCGGCCTCGCCGCTGCCTTGACCCTCGCGCGGGCCGAGGTCGCCTCGATCGTGATCGACGCACCAACGCCGCCGCGCAACGCGGCCTCGCGCGCCATTGGCAATCTGCCGGGCCATGACGGGATCGCGCCTGATGCGTTGCGGGACAAGATGCGCGATGAGTTGGCGGCCTATGGCTGTGTGGATTTTGTTTCGGCCCCAATCTCGTCGGTCGACGGGTCGGTAGCCGCCGGATTCCAGCTTTACCCCGCCGCGGGCAGCACGATCGAGGCCGCGCGCATCATCCTCGCCTGTGGCCGGGTCGATATCTATCCCGAGGTCGAGGGGTTCCGCGAGTATTGGGCCAAGAGCATCCACAATTGCCCCTATTGCGGCGGCTATGACGCACGCGGCACGCCCTGGGGGATCGTGATCAACCGGCCCGAAATGATCGGCATTGTCGAGATCTACGCCATGTGGTCCGATGATCTCATTCTCTTCCTCGAGCCCGAGATCTCGATCGACCCCGACCGTGAACAGGCTCTGGCGGCCAGGGGAATCGGCGTCGAGAAGACCCCGATCAGCGCAATTCTCGGTGACGGGACGCGGATGCGGGCCGTGGCGCTCGCCGATGGACGCCAGGTCAGCCGGAGCGCCCTGAACTGGTGGCCCAAAATGCGGCTCCCAGATCTGGTGCAAGGCATGGACCTGACCCAGACCGCCCGGGGCGAGGTGGCGATGGACGGCGCCTTTGCAACCTCGTGGCCAGGGGTCTACGCGGCGGGCGATCTCACCTATACTGATCATCAGACCGTTGCGACGGCGATCCATCAGGGCGGCGCCTGCGCTGCATCGCTTGTCTTTCAGCTGGCAATGGCTCGATAGTCTTGGCGCTGTATCCAAGGTGTGACGGGCGCCCGGATCCGAAAGCACTTTCAAAAACAGATAAGTAAAGATAGCCTCACCGGAAGACAAACAGGGAGAGGTATGATGCGAAAACGCACGCCATTCGCTGCCGTGATTGTATTGATGGCGCACACGGCCCTGGCGCAAAGTGAATCTTCGAGCATTTACAGCCCGGGTACTGAGAGCGCGGTGATTCTGCACGAGAATCGGCCCGAGAGGACGCTGATCACCAATGTTCATATCTTCAATGGTGTCGATGACGGGCTGCTCGAGAACGCCCATGTCCTGATCGAAGGCACCTTGATCGCCGAGGTGTCGACAGACCCGATCGAGGCATCCGGGGCGGTTGTCATCGACGGCGGGGGCCGGACCCTGATGCCGGGTCTGATCGATGGCCATGCCCATGTGATGATCAACAACGATTTCGGCCCGGTGGAGCGGGATCTCGACCTTACCGATCTTGCGTTCAATGCGGTGGTCGTGATGGAGCGCTTCCTGCTCGACGGCTTTACCAGTGTGCGCGACATGGGCGGCCCGGCCTTTGGCTTGCAGCGCGCGATTCACTCGGGGCGGATTGTCGGCCCGCGGCTCTACCCCTCGGGCAGCTTCATCTCGCAAACCTCGGGGCATGGCGATTTCCGCGACCGGGGGGATCCCGGGTTCTCGATCAATGCCAGCGGCGATCTGTCGAACTTCGAGCGGATGGGGATCGGCAATGTGGCCGATGGCGTGCCGGAGGTGCTCAGGGCCACGCGGCTCAATCTTCGCAATGGGGCGACGCAGATCAAGATCATGGCGGGCGGGGGCGGGTCGTCGCGGTTTGACCCGATCGACACCACCCAGTATTCGGCCGACGAGACCTGTGCGATTGTCGAGGCGGCGGCCGACTGGGGCACCTATGTGGCCGCGCATACGTTCAACGACCGTTCGGTCAACCGGCTGCTCGACTGCGGGGTGAAGACCTTCGAGCACGGCTTCTTCATCTCGGAGCAGACCATGGCCCGCATCGCCGCCGAGGGCGCCTTTGTCGTCCCGCAGATGTGGGGGATCTCGCCGGATCTGGCCAAGAACCCGCTGATCCCGCCGGCCAAGGTCGCGCTGGTCCGCGCGCTGGGCAAAGAGTTCAAGGACTTTGGCCGCAACCTGCTGAAGAACGGGGTCAAGGTGGTCTTTGCCTCTGATTACGTTGGGAAATTTCCCGATGCCGAGCGGGCGCGGCGCTATGAGATCTGGTGGCGCACACAGACCTTCGACTCGAATTTCGAGGTGCTCAAACAGATGACCTCGACCGCGGGAGAGATGCTGGCGATGTCGGGCGCGCGCAACCCCTACAAGCAGGGCCCGCTGGGGGTGATCGCGCCCGGCGCCTATGCCGATCTGCTGATCGTCGATGGCAACCCGCTCGACGACATCACGGTCATCGGGGGCACCGACCAGTGGTTCGACGCCCCGCCGGACTGGCGCCCGATCGAGACGATCCGCGTCGTGATGCTGAGCGGCGCGGTCTATAAAAACACGCTTGAGCCCGACTGAACGGCCCGAAAACGGGGGGGATGCAAAGGGGATGCTAAAGGGATGCAAAGGGGGTGGTACCGGTCGGTATGTTTCCCCCGCCCCTCAGCCCCCCGCCCATTTGGCGCGGAAAACCTCGCGGTTTTTATTGAAAAGCTTGGTGTTCGGATGGTCCGGTCCCAGCCGGTCCTCAACGAATTCAACCGCCTGATCATAGAGCGGCGCGGCCTCCTCGAACCGGCCCATCTTCTGCATCAGCTGCGCCAGGTTATGTAGGTTGACGGCATGTTCCGAGTGCCGCTCGCAGCTGGTCGTTTTGCCGATATTGATGGCTTGAATGTAGAGCGGCTCGGCTTCTTCAAAACGCCCCATGTCTGACAGCAGGTTTGCAAGGTTGTTTAAACGGATGGCATATCCTAGGTGCTGCTCGCCGATGCTTTCCTTCCCAATGTTGATCGCCCGCCTAAAGAGTAGCTCTGCTTCCTGGTGCCTGCCCATGTCCTGGAGCAGGGTCGCTAGGTTGTTCAGATCGATCGCATAGCCCGGATGCTGCTCGCCGATAGTTTCTCTGTCTATCTCGATAGCTCGTCGATAGAGCGGCTCGGCCTCCTGAAGTCGCCCCAAATTCCACAGCAGAGTCGCAAGATTGTTGAGGTGAATAGCATGTTCCGAGTGCTGTTCACCTATGGTTTCTTTGTCGATTTCGATGACCTGCCTAAAGAGCAGCTCCGATTCCTCGAAATGTCCCATGTCCGCAAGAAGGTTAGCGAGATTACTGAGCCGCTGAGCATGGACGGCGTGTTGCTCTCCGGTGGTTTCCTTGTCGATGTCGATGGCCTGCCGATATAGCGGCTCAGCCTCCTGAAACCGTCCGAGCGCTCGATAGCTCGTCGCCAGATTGTTGAGGGCCGTGGCGGTTTCCGGTACCCGGTCGCCGTACTCCCGCTTGCAAAGCGCAACCAAATTCTCGCCGAATCGCACCGCCTCATTGTTGCGTCCTGCGTGCCGGAGGAGTTTACTCGCCTTTTCCAATCGTTCGGCATCCGGCGCGAGCTCGGCGGCGCGTTTATAGTGATCGGCGGCGTCGAGCCAGCGGACCTGTTCCTCGGCGATCTCGCCACGGCCAAAGGCGGCGCGGGCCGTGCGCTCGACGGCCAGTTGCTCCTGTGCTTCGATCTCGGCAAAGATCTCGTCGGCCTCAGAGAAGTCGCCCGCATTCAGTTTCTCGATGGCCTCGTGCAGCCGGTCGCCGCCGATTTCATTCCCCTCGCGTTCGAGCAACCGGGTCAGTTCGGCCACCTTGGCCTCGCGTTCCCTGAGCGCGTCCTCGACATTGCCGAGCCGGCGGGCGATTTCAGCCTTTTCCGCCTCAAGCTGCGCAAGCTCTTCATCGGGCGCCGTTTTCAACTGCTCCTCGACCTCGGCGTCCCGTTTTTTGAGCTCCGCCTTAATCATGGAGCGCATTGTTGCCGTCAGAGACTCGTTAGTTATGGCAGCTGGCTGAACCGCTTTTCGTCTAATAATGGAGAATAGCCAACCCAAAAAGGCGCCGACTGGTACGATCACGGTTACCAGAAATGTTGCTCTACCAAGATTGGAAGTGTCGTCTAGCCACGTCCAAACTTGGTTCCATGTTGAGCAGGCAATCGTAAGTAGTTCTTCCATAAAAAAATCTTTTCCGAAATCACTTGTCCCGCCGCACAGCCTGCACCATTCGTTCCAATGCGTCCAGAAAGCGGCTGCGATCGGTGCGGGTAAAGGCTTTGCCGCCGCCGCCCTGGTTCAGCGGGTTGGCGGCGCGCAGATCGGTCATCAGGTCGCGCATGGCCAGCGCGTGGCCGATATTGGCCTGGGTGAACGCCTCGCCATTGGGTTTGATCGCGCGGGCGCCGTTCTCGATCACCCGGGCGGCCAGCGGGATGTCGCCGGTGACACAGATATCGCCCGGGCCGATGCGCTCGGCGATCCAGATATCGGCGGCGTCGGGCCCGTCGGGCACGATCACTGTCTCGACCAGCGGCGCGGGGTCGGGCCGGATGCCGCCGTTCGAGACGACCTTGACCGGCAGCGCGTGGCGCCCGGCGACGCGCAGGGTCTCGGCCCGCACGGGGCAGGCATCGGCGTCGATATAGATCGTGGTCAAGGCGCTGGCTCCTTTGGGAATTCGCGGCTAATCTCAGCTTCGTTTAGCGATGGAGGCACCATGGACGAGACGCTCCCCCATGAGAAGGGCTTCCATGTGAGTTGGGAGCAGATGCATCGCGATGCCCGCGCGCTCGCCTGGCGGCTGGATGGGCAGGGGCCGGGCGAGGGGGGCAGCTGGCGCATGGTGGTCGCCATCACCCGCGGCGGCATGGTGCCGGCCTGTGTGGTGGCGCGTGAGCTGAACATCCGGGTGGTCGACACGATCTCGGTCAAGAGCTACGACCACCAGACCCAGGCCGAGGCGGTGGTGCTGAAGGCGCCCGACGCCTCGGTCGGCGAGGGCGCCGGCGTGCTGATCGTCGACGATCTCGCCGATACCGGGCGCACCCTGCAGGTGGTGCGCGAGCGCTATCCCAAGGCGCATTTCGCCACCGTCTATGCCAAGCCGAAGGGGGCCGATCTGGTGGATACCTTCATCACCTCGGTCAGTCAGGACACCTGGATCTTTTTCCCCTGGGACATGGCGCTGATGTATGTCGACCCGCTGAGGGGGACGGCGTGACGCGCAGGCGCGGGGGGTTGGGATGACCCCGGCCATGGATCAGATTCTGAGCGTTCCTGCCGAGGCAGGCGCGGTGTCCGCTCTGCCGCGCGATGTGGGCGCGCTTTGCGGTATCGTTCAGGGGCTGCTGGTCCATGATGCGGCGGTGGCACATCTTTATGGCGCACCCCCGCCCGGTTTGACGATGGACCGGACGACATATCCAGTTTCCAAGCGCCTCGAGAGAGCGATTGCGCGGTGCGGGTCGCCGATTTCGGTGCCCAGGCCGGTGTCTCAACGGCAGGTCGGGACCTGTCGGGATTTCGCCGCGATGCTGTGCGTTTTTCTGCGCCATGCGGGATATCAGGCACAGGTCCGCTGCGGCTTTGCTGCGTATTTCACCCCGCAGGGACTGGAAGACCATTGGGTCACCGCCTATCGCCGGGGGCCAAAGGCGGCTTGGCACCTCGCCGATGCTCAACTGGACGAGGTTCATCGGCGGCACCACGGCATCGCATTTGACGTCACGGACATGCCCGAGGGGGCTTTTCTGACCGCCGACCGGGCATGGCGGCGCTGGCGCCGTGGCGAGGGTCGCGCCGGCGACTTTCGCCATGGCGATCATCGGGGTGCGGGCCTGCTGCTGGTCAATCTGATGCGGGACGCCCTGGCGCGGCGCGACCGTCTGACATCGTGCTGGGACGGCTGGCGGGGGTTCGGGGACTTGTCGCTGCCGCTCGGCGCCACCGCCCAGAGCCTCGGCGACAGCATCGCCGCCGGCGGAGAAGACCACATCGCCAGCCTGGACGCCGCTGATCCGGGCGCGCTGTTCGCGCCTGCAGATGGGTGCGTGGCGGGCGCGGGCAAGTGAGTATTCACGCGCATCCCTATCGCCAGCCGGGCCTGATGCGGCGTCAGGGGATTTGCGGCGCCCCGCTGCCCCGCCTTCGGCATGGGTACTCATCCGCCGCCGGTCTATGTGCATGGGGCGGCAGGCCAACCGCCATGACACTCAGAAGTTTCCCCGCCATTTGTTCCAGCGAAACAGCGCCAGGGCGGCGAGTTCATAGGCCACCCAGCCGATCTGGCGCAGCACCGGCAGGTCCACCAGATGCCCGGCCCAGGCCCAGCGCGGGTTGCGGCACAGGGTGACGGCGACGGCATCGATCCCCCGGACAAGGCGGCCCTCGGGCGTCATCGCGTGCAGGCGCAATTGCACATCGCGGGCAGAGAGGCCGTGCCTGGCGAGTATCTCGGGATGCTCGGCGCTGTCGATATAGTGTGTTTCCCCGTCATGGTGTGTTTGCCCGCCGGGCGCGCGCAGCGCCGCGATCCCGGCGGCGCAAACCGGGCAGGCGCCATTGTAAATGATGTCGCCCGATGGCGCGGGATCATCTGGTCGGGGTGCCATGTGCCAGCCTCCATCGATCACACAGGTTGGTCGCGCGCCGGAGTGACGGGGCGTTGTCGCCCGGCATCCAGCCGCGCCCGCGACGCGTCCATGCCGACCAGTATCAGCGAATGAAAGTCCCGTCATTCAGTTCGGTCACGGCGCGGCGGATCTCGGCCTGGGTATTCATCACGATGGGCCCGTACCATGCCACCGGCTCGCGGATCGGCTTGCCGGAGACGAGCAGGAACCTGACCGGCAGGTCGCGCGTCTCGACCACCACCTCGTCGCCCCGGTCGAACAGGATCAGCGAGCGGTTGCCATGGCTTTCGCGCACCAGCACCTCCTCGCCCGAGGGGCCCTCGCGCTCGGTCAGCACGCCAAAGGGCGCCGACGTGCCGGGGAACCGTGCCTGGCCTTCAAAGATATAGGCAAAGGCATGGCGTTCGACCTCGACCTTGAAGGTCTTGCGCAGGCCCGCGGGCATCGAGATGTCGAGATAGCGCGGGTCCGCCGCGATGCCGTCCACCGGGCCGCGCCGGCCCCCGAACTCTCCGGTGACGACGCGAATGACGGTGCCGTCATCCTCGTGGATCACGGGGATCGCCCCGGCCTCGACATCCTGATACCGCGGTTCGGTCATCTTGAGGCTGGCGGGCAGGTTGGCCCATAGCTGGAACCCGTGCATCCGGCCCTGAGGATCGCCGTGGGGCATCTCCTGATGCAGGATCCCGCGCCCGGCGGTCATCCATTGCACATCGCCGGCCCCCAGCGTGCCCTGATTGCCCAGGCTGTCGCCGTGATCGACCGTGCCGTGGAGCACATAGGTGATCGTCTCGATGCCGCGATGCGGGTGCCAGGGGAAGCCTTTCAGATACGCCTCGGGCCGGTCATTGCGGAAATCGTCGAACAGCAGGAAGGGATCGGTCTCACCCGTCTCGCCAAAGCCAAAGGCGCGGTGCAGGTGAACCCCAGCACCTTCGAGCGTGGGGCGGGACTGGTTGGCGGATCTGACGGCGCGGATCGACATGTGACTCTCCTGTGGGGCGGCCCTGCGGCCCGGGTTGCCTGTACTCTGGCGCGAAACTCACCGGGAACAAAGAGGCCTCTGGGAAAGATATTATGCACGAAAACGCAATAATAGAGCGCTCAGGGCACGGTGCAGGCGAGCGTTCGCGAGATATGGGCGAGGGGGCGCCCGCTCTCGGCCGCCCAATGGTCAAAGGCGCCCTGCACGGCGGCCATGTCACGCCGGGAGGTGGGTTGCTTGTCCACCACCCTTTCGCGGATCAGCGCGGTGGCGACATCGCCGCCGATGATGTAGCCGTCGCGCCCCATATTGCGCAGGAAATAGGCCCCCGTGACCCCGCCGAGCCTGGAGCCGCGTTTCTTCATGAGCGCGAGCAGGCCCGAAAAGTCCGCGCCCGGCCATTGCGCGAAACAGGCCGCGGCCGAGCCGTGCTCGGCCGCCAGCTCGCGCAGAAAGGCGGCGTTGTCGCCCACGCTTTGCAGCTTTCGCGCATGGCGCACCACGCGGGTGTCCTGCAACAGCCGGTCGAGATCGTCATCCGACATCAGCGACCAGCGGCCGGTGGCGAACCCCTCGAAGGCCTCCTCGAAGCCGGGCCATTTCGTCTCGATGACCTTCCAGTTGAACCCGGCGCGAAAGACGGACTTCGCCATCATCGAGAGCCAGCGGTCATCGGGAATGGCGGCGAGTTCGCCGGGCGTCTTGAGCACCGGCATCCCCGCCTCGAACGCCCGCGCGCCCCCCTTGCGCGCGGCGGCCATCTCGAACAACTCGTCAAAGGAACGCATGATCTCCTCCGTGCCGGATCCTCGCAACAAGACATAGGCACCCAGCCGGGGGCGCAACCGCTAATGTCGCACACCAGCTCAGTATTAAGCGTACAGCCTGACACCGGTGCGCGTTGTCATGACAGCTGGTATGTGGAGCAGGTTTTGATCGCACGCATCAGAACGATTGCACCTGCATTTTTTTTAACCTGAGCCCTAGTGGTTCTCGGCGTGAAGCGGCCAACAGAACGGATTTAGATTCGTCAAAGACTACACGTCATGACAAATGGAGGCGGACTACATGGTTTTCTCTCGTTTGTTCGATTAGCTGTCTATAAGCTAAAATCGATAACATATTTTCTATTTTTTTATGAAATGCCTTGCTGTGGCAGTGACTATTATGAAAGTAATTATTAATATCACAAAATACGCATTACTAGCAGGGCTTCCGACCAACTCAGC